>JBIIED010000029.1:0-18260 GCA_044237995.1 Rubrivivax sp.
GACTCCATCCAGCTCGGCCTGACCGCGGCCGACTTCAACACCGCGCGTGCCGTGGCGCGCGCCATCAACGAGGCCAAGGGCCAGGGCACGGCCTTGGCGCGCGATGGCCGCACCGTGACGCTGCGCGTGCCGACCGACCCGGACGCCCGGGTGGCGTTCCTGGCCGACGTGGAGAACCTGCGCGTGGAGCTGGCCACCCCGTCGGCCCGCGTCGTGATCAACGCGCGCACCGGCTCGGTGGTGCTCAACGACGCCGTCACCCTGGGCCCCTGCGCGGTGGCGCACGGGAGCCTGTCGGTCACGATCAACTCCACCCCGGTGGTGAGCCAGCCCAATGCGCTCTCGCAGGGCCAGACGGTGGTCACCGAGAAGACCGACATCTCGATCACGCAGCAAGGCGGCTCGCTCGTGCAGATGCCTGCCGGCACCAAGCTGGCCGACGTGGTCAAGGCGCTCAACGCCCTGGGCGCCACGCCCCAGGACCTTCTGGCCATCCTGCAGGCCATGCGCAGCGCCGGGGCGCTCAAGGCCGAGCTCGAGGTCATCTGAGGACGACACCGATGGCCGTCACACCCAAAGCCCTCGCCACCGATCCGCGCGCGCTCGACACGCTCAAGACGCGTGCCGCGAGCGACCCGCGCGGAGCGGCGCGCGAAGCCGCCAAGGCCTTCGAGACGCTCTTCATGCAGGAGCTGCTCAAGAGCATGCGCGCCTCCACGATGCCCTCGGGCATGCTCGAGGGGGAGGGCACCAAGCTCGGCACCGAGATGCTCGACCAGCAGCTCGCCACGCGGCTCTCGGGCATGCCCGGCGGCCTGTCGGAGGTGATTGCACGCCAGCTCGAGCGCCAGATGGGCCTGTCACCCGGCCCGATTCCGCGCACGGCGCGTGCCAACCCCGAGCCCGCGCCGATCAAGCCCGCAGGCGACGCCACGGCCGCCGTGCGCCTGCCGCAGACGGCCGCGGCGAGCTTCGTGTCCCAGCACACTGGCGCGGCGAAGAAGGTGGCCGAGCGCACCGGCATTCCGGCTGCGTTCATGGTCTCCCAGGCCGCCCTGGAGACGGGCTGGGGCAGGAAGGAGATCCTGCACGCCAACGGCAGCACCTCCTTCAACCTCTTCGGCATCAAGGCCGGGCCGAACTGGAAGGGCCCGGTGGCCGAGGTGTGGACCACCGAGTACGTCAACGGCCAGCCGCAGCGCGTGAAGGCGCAGTTCCGCGCCTACTCGAGCTACGAGGAGTCGTTTGCCGACTACGCGCGGCTGATCCAGGACAGCCCGCGCTACGCCGGCGTGATGCGCAACCGCACGGACGCCAACGCCTTTGCCGCGAACCTGCAGAAGGCCGGCTACGCCACCGACCCCGCCTACGCCGACAAGCTCGGCCGGGTGATCAACACGACGCTGCGCCTGCAGCGGGCGATGGCCTGAGGGGAACGACGTGGCATCGCAGCTGATGGCGGTGGGCATGCGGGCGGTGGCGTCGAGCTACTCCCAGATCCAGGTCACCGGCAACAACATCGCCAACGCCAACGTCCAGGGCTACTCGCGCCAGCGCGCGGAGCTGCAGACCGCGGCGGCCCGCTACACGGGCGGGGGCTTCTACGGCGCGGGCTCGGACGTCAAGACGATCACGCGCCAGTACGACGCGCTGCGCACGCGCGAGGCCATGAGCGCCCAGGCGGTGGCCAGCATGGACGAGGCCCGCATGAAGGGGCTGGAGCAGCTCGAGGGCGTCTTCGCCCTGGGCGAGAAGGGCATCGGCTACGCCACCTCGCAGTTCCTCAACGGCATGGCCGACGTGGCCAGCCGCCCCACCGAGATCGCCGCGCGCCAGGTGGTGCTCGCGCGTGCCGCCGATGTGGCAGCACGCTTCACCGACGCCGCCAGGCGGGTCGACGATGTCCAGACCATGGCGGCCGAGGAGCTCGGCGCCGGCGTGGCCCGCATCAACCAGCTCGCCACCGGCATCGCCAGCGTGAACGACCGGCTGCTGCGCACGCAGTCGGTGGGCCACACTGCCAACGACCTGCTCGACGAGCGCGACCGGCTCCTCTCTCAGCTCAACACCCTGGTCAAGACGACCAACTACACGGCCGAGGACGGCTCGCTGTCGGTGATGCTGCCGGGCGGGCACTCGCTGGTGGATGGCAACCAGGCCAACAAGCTCGCTCGCGTGGCCGACCTGGCCGACCCCTCGCGCATGGCGCTGGTGAGCGTGCAGCAGGGCGTGAGCCGCCCGGTGGCGATGAGCGACGTGACGGCCGGATCGCTTGCTGGCTGGCTGAGGCTGCAAAACGAGGACGTGGTAACCGCCCGCAGCGAGCTCGGACGCCTGGCCAGCGCGCTGGCCGCCGCGGTCAACGACCAGCAGTCGCTCGGGCTGGACCTGCGCGGCCGCAGCGGCTCGCCGCTTTTCACCGTGGGCGCGGCGCAGGTGGTCTCGGCGAGCACGAACGTGCGCACGCAGGCCGGCGGATTCGCCTCGCAGGTGCAGATCCAGATCGTCGATGCAAGCCAGCTCGCCGCCTCCGAGTACGAGCTGCGCAAGGCCGATGGCGCGCCTGCCGGTCAGTGGAGCCTGGTGCGGCTGGCCGACGGGTTCGAGCGCAGCGTGGCCAGCGGCGACGAGATCGACGGCTTTCGCCTGGAGCTGCCCGCGACCGAGCCGGCCGCCACCGACATCTTCCGCCTCAAGCCAGTGGCCGGCGCCGCCGCCGGCATGCGCCGCGTGCTCGACGACCCGCGCGGCCTGGCGGCTGCCTCGCCCGTGAGCGCGCAGGTGGCTTCGACGAACCAGGGCACCGCGAGCGTGGACGTGCTGCGCGCCACGGCCCAGCCGGCCGACGCCCAGCTCAGCCTGAGCATCGTCTTCACCTCGGACGCCGGCGAGTACCAGATCCGCGACGCCAGCGGCGCCGTGGTGGGCAGCCCCGCGCGGCAGTGGCAGGCGGGCCGGCCCATCGAGTTCGAAGGCCTGCCCGGCACGGTGGGCGGGGTGAGTGGTGACTACGACGCGTTCGAGCTGTCTCTCCTGGGCGTGCCGCGCAAGGACGACCGCTTCGACGTCATCCGCACGCCCTACGCGCAGGCCAACAACGGCAACGCGCAGGCGATGCTCGAGCTGCGAGACGCCTCGCTCGTGGGCCGCACCCTGGATGCGCAGGCCGTGCTCGACCCGGGCCGCACCCTCACCGATGCCTACGCGGCAGCCGTCGGCCAGCTCGGCGTGACGGTGCAGCGCGCGCGCACGGCCGCGGGCATCTCCGACGGCATGGCGCGCGCCGCCGAGACCGAGCGTGCCTCCGGCGCGGGCGTGAACCTCGACGAGGAGGCGGCGCGGCTGCTGCAGTTCCAGCAGAGCTACCAGGCCGGCGCGAAGGTGCTGCAGGCGGCGCAGTCGGTCTTCGACTCGCTGCTGCAGATCGTCGGCTGAGCCTGAGCCGTCCCCCACCCGACACGGAGACCCGCGATGCGGTTGGCCAGCAGCAACTTCCAAGACCGTTCACTGGAGCTGATCCAGCAGCGGCAGGTGGCCGTCCAGCAGGCCCAGGAGCGGCTCGTCTCGGGCAAGCGTGTGACGAGGCCGAGCGACGACCCCACGGCCGCCGCGCGCCTGGAGCGCGCCCTGTCCGAGGAGGTTCGGCTGCAGGCGAGCCAGCGCTCGCTCGACGCCAGCCGCGGCGTGATGAAGCTGGCCGAGCAGACCGTGGGGGAGGCGGGCGATCTGATGCAGCGCGCGCGCGAGCTGATGGTGGAAGCCGGCAATGCCACCTACTCGGATTCCGAGCGCAAGACGCTGGCCGACCGCATCCGCGGGGTGCGGGAGGACCTGCTGCGGCTGGCCAACCGTGGCGACGGTGTGGGGGCCTTCCTCTTCGGCGGGCAGGGCGCCGGCAGCGCACCCTTCGTCGATGCGCCGGGCGGCGTGCAGTTTCGCAGCCTACCCGGACAGGTCACGGCGCAGCCGGGCGATCCGCTGCCCATGACGGTGGACGGCGCAGCCGCGTTCCTGACTTCACCCACCGGCAACGGCGTGTTCGTCACCGCACCGGCTTCGGGCAACGGGCCGGGCGCCTGGATCAACAGCGGCCGCGTGGTCGACCCCGCAGCGGTGACCGGAGCCGACTACTCCATCGTCTTTTCCACCACCGCCAGCGGCACGAGCTACGAGATCCTCAAGGACGGCACCGCGCTGCCCGGCGGCGCGCAGTCCTACCGGGCGGGCCAGGCCATCACCTTCGACGGCATGGCCGTCACGGTGCAGGGCGTGCCTGCCAGCGGCGATGCCTTCACGGTCAAGCCCTCCACGCGGTCGTCATCCGTCTTCGACACCCTTGACCGCGCCGCGCGCGAACTCGGCACCCCGGGGCGCAGCGGCGCGCAGGTGGCCCAGAGCGTGGACAGCGGGCTCACGGGGCTGGACGCCTCGCTCAATACGTTGCTGGGCGTGCGCTCGCAGCTCGGCTCGGTGCTCGACCGCACCGACAGCCTCGAGCAGCACCTGTCGGGCCTGCAAGAGCAGGTGGACGTGCAAAAGGCCGATGCCAACGACATCGATCTTGCCAAGGCTGTGTCGGATCTCCAGTCCGTCCAGACCGGCTACGATGCAGCCCTCAAGGCGTATTCGATGGTCCAGCGCATGTCGCTCTTCGACTACCTGCGCTGACGCCCCTCGCTCCCCTCATCCGCAATGTCCAACATCCCCGTCCTCGACCACATCCTCATCGGCTACTCCACGCTGACCGACCGGCAGCGCGGCCCGGCAGGCATGCGCCTGACGATCGTGCCGGCCGCAGGCCGGGCCGCGGTCGATGCCAAGGCGTTGCTGCAGGTGGTGGGGCAGGCCTTCCCGGCCCCGTCGCTCGTGATGCTCAACCTGGCCGACGAGACACTGCTCGACGCGGTGCTGGCCGAGCCGCAGATCGAGTCCAACGTGGTGGTGGAGGTGCCCGCCTTCCTGGCCGAACACCCGCCGCGCGCCGACGTGCTGCGCCGGCTGCGCCAGCTCGGCGTGGGCCTGGCCTATGCCGGCCGGCCGGCCTCCGAGATCCCACCGGTGCTGCAGAACTGTTTTCGCTACGCCATCACCGAGCTCGGGGCGGCCGGGTCCCCCTCGGGCGCGGCGCCCGCTTCGCGAACGGTCACGCCGATGGTGTCTGGCGTGACGGAGCTGGCCGACCTCGACCGTGTCTTTGCCGCCGGTGCCGCGATCGCGGTGGGCTGGCCCGTTGAGCCCTCGGGCCCCGTCGTCGGCAAGGGCCAGGTGGCGCCCGAGCTGCGCGGCGTCATCGAGCTCATGAACCGGGTCGACCGGGCCGAGCCCGCAGAGAAGATGGAGCCGGTGCTCAAGACCGACCCGACCCTGGCCTACCGGCTGCTGCGCTACATCAACTCCCCCGCCTTCGGGCTGCGGGTGGAGGTGACCTCCTTCAAGCACGCGCTCATGCTGCTGGGCTACGGGCGCCTCAAGCGCTGGCTCGCGCTGCTGCTGGCCTCCGGCAGCCGCGATCCCGCCGTGCGGCCGCTGCTGCGCGCCTCGGTGTACCGAGGCTTCCTGATGGAGGAACTCGGCCGCAATGCCGTTGACGACGAGATGCGCGGCGAGATGTTCGTCTGCGGCGTGTTCTCGCTGCTCGACCAGATGCTGCGCCAGCCTTTCCCGGAGCTGCTCAAGAGCGTGCCGGTGCCTGACCGGGTGGCCAGCTCGCTGCTCTCGCCTGACGGGCCCTACGCCGGCTATCTGCGCCTGGTGCGCGCGCTCGAGCAGAGCTCGCCACCGGACATCCGCGAGCGTGCGGGCGAACTCTTCCTCACGCAGGGGGAGGTGAGCCGCGCCGTGCTGGCCGCCATGGCCAGCGGCCGCCAGGTGGAGTGAGCGGGAGGCCGCCCCATGTCGACTCCGGCTGAACCGCCGGCGCCCGAAGAGCTGGGCGCACAGTCTCAGGCCTGGGCGTCCCTGCTGGAGCGGCTGCTGCGCGGCCTGGAGCACGGCAGCCGCCAGTGGCCCATCGGCAAGCGCAAGGACAGCGTCTCGCGCATGCTGGTGATGTACCGCCAGGACATCTCCCGCCTGCGCCAGCGGCTCGAGCCGCTCGTGGCCTCCTGGGAGGGCGACAAGGGATCGAGCGCGGCCTTGGCGGGCGCGGCCCAGCCTGCGGCGCCTGCTCCAGCCCCGGCCCCGGGCCCCGTAGTCGCAGCCGCCCCCGCTCCTGTACCGACAGCCGGCTCTGCTCCTGCCGACCAGGATCCCCCTGTACCGGCGCAGGATCGCGCCGCGCCCGCCGACGCGCCCTGGCAGCTGCCGCCCAACCGCTGGCATGCCGTGGTGGCCAGCCTCGAGCTCACCGTGCGCACGGCGCTGCCCACAGGCGATCCTCGTGCCAACGAGGCTGGCGAGGGCCTTGCCGCGCTGGCTGAACGCCTGCGCCGCGAGGGTGCCACGCCGGCCATGGCCGACGAAGTGGAGCTGGCCTGCAGGTCGGTGCGCAGACTGCTCGCCCACCGTCACCACCTGGTGGACGAACTCGGCGCGCTGTGCTCCAACCTCACCGAGGGTTTGGTCGAACTCTCCGAGGACGACAGCTGGGCGCGCGGCCAGGCCTCGGCCGTGCGCGAGCGGCTGGGAGACGAGGTGAGCGTGCGCAGCGTGCGCGCAGCTTCCGAGATGCTCAGCGAGGCCCGCGCGCGCCACCAGCGCGTGCGCCAGGAGCGCGACGCCGCGCGCAATGCGCTGCGCGACGTGATCCCGCGCATGCTCGCCGAGCTCGCCTCGCTGGACGGCCAGACCGGTGACTTCGAGGGCAAGCTGTCGCGCCACGCCCAGGCCATCCAGAGCGCCGACACCCTGGAGGGCCTGGCTGGCGTTGTCTCGGCCATGGTCGACGAGACACGCGCGGTGCAGCAGGTGGTGGGCAGCGCCCGCGGCCGGCTGGAGGAGGAATCGCGCAAGGCCGATCAGATGCAGCGCCGCGTGGAGCAGCTCGAAGGCGAGCTCAAGCGCCTGTCCGACGAGGTCTCCACCGACGCCCTCACGCGTGTGGCCAACCGCCGCGGGCTCGACCAGGCCTTCGCCACCGAGTGCGCCAAGCTGAAGCGCAACCCCGGCCCGCTGGCCGTGGGCCTCATCGACATCGACAACTTCAAGAAGCTCAACGACACCCTCGGCCACGCCGCCGGCGACGTGGCTCTCAAGGCCCTGGCCGAGCGCGTGAAGCAGGGGCTGCGCCCCGTGGACACCGTGGCGCGCTTTGGCGGCGAGGAGTTCGTGGTGCTGATGCCTGGCACGCCTGTGGACGAGGCGCAGACCGTTCTCACCCGGCTGCAGCGCGAGCTCACCAAGAGCCTGTTCCTGCACGAGAAGCGCGAAGTCTTCGTCACCTTCTCGGCCGGCGTGACGGCGCTGCGCACCGGCGAGGCCCTGCAGCCTGCGCTCGAGCGCGCCGACGAGGCGCTCTACGAGGCCAAGAGGACGGGGAAGAATCGGACTTGCGTGGGGTGAGGGGGCAGAGCGCTCAGGCGCGGCCGCCGAGCCGGTCAGCGTCGGTCAATCACGCCGCCGCACGGATGCCAGGAATGCCACGGTGAGGGCCAGGCCGATCAGCAAGCCCATGCTGGCCACGTAGCCCGCCGATCGCTCGTCCGCGGCCAGAGTGGCGGCTGCCATGAACGGCAGCGGCACGACCGCCACGCCAATTGCATTGGCCGCGGCCTGCAAGGTGGCCACCAGGCCCGACAGGGCGCCGGCATCCAATGGGGGCACCCTTGCCAGCACCCGGCTGATGAGCGGCCCCATCAGCAAGCCCATGCCGAGGCCTGCTGCGACTATGGCTGCGCCCAGGCCTGCCAGCCCGAGTCCGGACCGGGCGCTATACAGGTTCCAGCCGTGGCTCAGGGCCAGAACGACCGCCCCCAGCACGATTGCGCGTGCCCCCAGCCTGCGGGCCAGGGCGGGTGCCGCTGCAGACCCACCCATGAAGCTCAGGGCCATCGAGCTGAAGATCAGGCCAGTCTGCAGCGCCGATGCCCCCTGCACCTGCTGCAGGTACAGGGTCTGCAGCACATGGAAGGAAGCCACGCCGCAGAAGAAGCAGAAGACCGCCAGCAGGGCAAGCCGAGTGCTCCTGCGTACGAGCAGCCGGATCGGGAGCATCTGCGAGCGTCCTGCGCGCTGCAGCGAGAGCTGATGGCGAAGGAAGAGGTAGGCCACCATTGGAGCTGCACCCAGAAGCGCCAGGTTCACGCCCAGTGGCCAGACAGACTGGCCAATCGTGAGCGGCGCCGTGATCAGCGTGAGCAGCAGGATGGACAAGGCCACTCCCGCCCAATCCAGCGACTGGGCATGGGCCGCGTCGTGGCGCGGAACCTTTCGCCAGCCTACAAGAAGGCAGCCCAGGGCGAGGGGAGCCAAGAGCAGGAAGACGGCGCGCCATCCCAGCGAGAACACATCGATCGAGATCACGAAGCCGCCCAGCAGCTGGCCGGCAATGCTGCCTAGCCCCATGGTGAAGGCGTAGGCCGCGAAGGCACGCCGTGAGGCCTCACCCTGGAAGCTGCGCGCGAGTATTCCCAGCACCTGCGGCTGGATAAGGGCAGCAGTGGCGCCTTGCATCGTGCGCGCCAGCAGCAAGGTGGCCAGATCGCTCGCGAAGGCCGTGAACAGGGTCGTCAAACTGAACAGGCCCAACCCCAGCAGGTACATGCGCCGGGCACCGAGTAGGTCTCCAAGGCGTCCGGCGGTGATGAGCAGCGAGGCGTTTGCGATAGAGAAGCCAGCCATCAGGAACTGAGGCGCGCCCCCGGCCAGGCCGAGCTCGCGGTGCATGGCGGGCATCGACACCAGGAACGCGAAGAGGTCCGCCTGGACCAGGAAGATGCCTGCCAATACCACGAGCAGCAGTCCTTTGCCGGGGCGGTCCTGGGGCCTGTTGGCCGCAGGCGGCTCTTCCTGTTGGCGCAGATGTGGTTCCGAACTCAGCCCATTTCCTTTGCGGTAGCGGCCTGTTCCCAAGCAAGCCGGAATTGCAGGTGCTCCCGTTGGCAGGCGGGTATGGCGGGCCGGGGCCGCGGGCGAGGCCGTCAGGGAAGACGGCTCCGCTACGCCCTGTCCGGCTGCCGGGGATACCAACTGGTAACGGTTCACATTGTGCACTGCCGTGCGCAGGTGCCGGAGTGCAGCCTCGAGCGTGATTTCTGCACGACTGGGGAGCGTGCCGTGGTGGTGGCCCTACAGCAGCCGTCAAGACCGCCGAAGTGCGATGTCCGCGCGGCGTATTTCCGCCCATGCGGCCCCTTGCCCCTGCGCGGCCTGCATGCGCCGGAGCGGGTGCATCAACTGGAAGACTGGAATGAACGACCCTCAAGGCGCATGTACGCTCGCCGCGCACTGGGCGCCTGTGGACCTGTACGCGACCATTGGCGACCGCGTGGCCTGCTTCGACGCCACGGGCACCCTGCGCCAATGCAGCCCCGCCTACGCGTCGGCACTGAACCGGGCCATGGAGGATCTCCTGGGCATGCCGCTGGCCGATCTTGCCGCGCAGGCACCCGGGCTTCTGGTGCACAAGCTGGCCTGCATGGCTCACTCGGGCCGGCGCAGCACGGCAGCCATCGAGTTCGACGAGCATCTCGCACGGTGGGCGGTCACGCGGCTGGTGCCCGTCGATGGTGGCTTCCTTGTCGTCAGTGCCGATGCCGACGCGGAGCTCGTGCGCCAGCACCAGATCGCGCGGCAGGTGACGCAGGACGAGCAGACAGGTCTGCCGAACCGCACCGCCTTGCGCGAGGAGCTTTCCCGCATCCAGGCCCCCTTCGAGTTGCTGGCCATCGAGGTGGAGAATGTGGCGCGCATCGCCGAGGCCTTGGGGCAGGAGGCGGCTACCTTGATGATGATCGGGGTGGCCGACAACATCGATGCGGTGCTGGCGGGCAACGAAAGACTGTTCCGGACTCGCCCCACCGAGTTCGTCGTATTGCGCAGCTCCACTCTGGCCGCCCCCAGCCGGCACGCCCACGGGCTGCTGGACGCCGTTCGACGCCCGATCCTTGCCTTCGGTCAGAGCTTCATGCCCCAGGGCACGATCGGGGCCTTGGCGGTATCGGGCCAGCAACCTCTGGAGCCCACGGTGCTCCTGCGCCAGCTTGAGCTGGCCAGCGCGGCGGCGCGCAAGGCGCGCGACGGTCAGCCGTTGTGGTTCGAGCCTGCCATGGAAACTTCCGTGCGGCTCGATGAGATTCTGGTCGGCGAGCTCAGGCACGGCATCGAGGCAGGACAGCTGCGCCCCCACTTCCAGCCGATCCACTGCATCACCAGCAGGGTCGTCATGGGCGTGGAGGCCCTCATCCGGTGGTGGCACCCCGCGCTCGGCTTGATCGAGGCAGACGACGTGATGCGCCTTGCGCGCGGGCGTGGGCTCGCCACCCGCGTTGACCAGTTGGCACTGGACTGCTCGATCCAGGCGATCGCCGCCTGGCGCCAGAGAGACATCAACCTGTCGGTGAGCGTCAACTTCACCAGCGAGACCCTTGCCGACCCGTTCCTGCCCGAAAAGATCGCCGGAAAGTGTCAGGCTGCGGGCGTGGAGCCTGCGTTCATCGAGGTGGAGGTTCCCGAGACGTTCCTGCTGGCTGACCAGGGCTCAGGCCACTCCAGGCTACGCGCCCTGAGCCGGCTCGGCGTGCGCCTGTCCATCGATGATTTCGGCTCCGGTACTGCGACGACCGCCAACCTTGTGGGCGTCCCGATCGACGGTGTGAAGATCGATTTGCGGGCCGCGCGCCGCATGTCCGACGAACCGGATCACCGGGCGCGCGCCTTCAGGACCATGGCGCGCATGGCGCAGGCACTGGGCTTTTCAGTCGTGGCCAAGGGCGTCGAGACAGCCCAGGAGGAGGAATTGGTCCGCACACAGAGGATTGCCCTTGTCCAGGGTCATCACTACAGCCAGGCGGTTGCCCTGGAGGATGTCGCGGATCTGGTGCAGGGGCAGTCCTCTGTGTTCTCCGGGTTCACGTCGCTGTCAATCTAGATCGACTCGACCCGCATCCTGTCCAGCCAAGGCTCACGAGGCCCCAGGTAGCCGCGCATCGCCTCCAGGGTCATGGTCGAGCCCACGATCGGCCCCAGGACTGCCGACACGCCGCGCTCGGCCAGATCCAGCGCCTGCTCGCGCGTCTGGACATCGCCCGCGATCACCGTCAGATGCAGCGCATGGGCCTGCTTGATGGTGGAGGCCATCCGGTCGGAATCTGCCCCCGTTAGGCGCAGGGCCAGATCCACGCCTGCGCGACGCAGATCCTTCAGTGCGGCGATGTCCGACTCATCGAGCCTCCACAGGGCCTGCGTGGAGATCTCCAGCCCCAGGGATCTCAGGCTCACGCCCAGAAGCGCGGCGTGCCCGGCCATGAGCGTGCACGATCCGGAATCGGGCAGGCCTTGCGGGCACCAAAGCCACAGCCTGGCGCCGCCCAGTTCACCGCGTAGCGCCCACGCCGTGCGGACTGCTGCGGCGATTTGGGGTTCCTCCCAGGAGGTGCCTGTTCCGGCTCCCGCCAATCGGCCTGCAGCCGGCCGGCCCGCTGCGCCTTCGTGCGCCGCCGGGCGTGCGTGGACGCCGTACAGGCTCCAGCTGTGTGGCCTGCAGCTTGCCTGCAGGATCGGCGCGAAGGCTTCCGCCCCTGTGCCGGTGGGTGTGGCCGGGCCGAGCGGGTCGGGTTGCTTGGCTAGGCTGGAACGGACGTCGGGGGATGGGCTGGGCATCTCGGAGCCGCAGCGCACAAGGTGCTGGCGGCGCCTCGATGGTCGCCGCAGGTCTGCCCTGGGTATGCTCCGAGAACAGGGGCAAATCCTGCCCTGAACAGCGGCAGGGAACCAGGTCGCGGGTTGACTGGCGCCCAGGCAGCAGCGTGCGCCGCCTCAGGTCAACTACTTTCCCGAGACGACCTTGAAGGAATCCCGGTTGGCGGCCAGATCGCCGATCCTTGCCGGGGCTGTCGCGATCGCCGGGGATTTCCTGATTTCGCTGCGCGTCAGCAGCGAAGCCTCCCATTCCTCGCGGGTCTGCCGGTACTCGAAAAGGTGAAGAGGAAACCCGTCTTCGTGTGGCCGTGGAACGGTCGAGTGGTAGCTGAAGCCGCAACTCTGCAGAAGTCTTTGCGCTGGCCGGTTTTCCTGGCATGAGGCCGCCAGCATCAGCGGCATGGTTGTCGCTTGGAAAGCCCGGTCCACCAATGACCGGGTTATCTCCCAGCCGAGCGAGTCGTGATGGAAGTCACTGTGAATCCACAGGCTGATCTCCATGATGGAAGGCTCAGGCCGATACGGAAGAAACCTGAACAGGGCAACCCACCTGCCGCTTTCGCGGTGGATGGCCGACATCGCGCATATGTCCCCTCGCAGGTGTGCCTCGGAGATGGCCTCCATGCGCGCTACCACCTGGTAAGCGTCTGTTGGCCGGGCCCAACTCAGGAAACGATTGAAGGAGTCGCTCTTGGTGGCGTCGAACAAGTCCCAGCCATCTACCGGCCGCACCGACCGGAAGGTCAGGCGCGGGGTAATGACGTTCTCCAGCTCACGGGTGAGGTGCGAGAAATTGGTCATGGCAAAGCCTTTGATTCTTTCACGGTGTCTATCCCCCAATCTATTTGATCATACTCTACCGAGCGCTTTGAGCATGGCGCGACAGAGGGCAAACCCTTGATCCCAGACGAGTCTCCCCTGATTCGGGAAGCGGCAAACGGCGCCGAGCTGAACGCCATCTTCGACAAGATTGGCGAAGCGATCACGATCGTCGACGCGTCCTGGCGCGTGCGCTACATCAACGACGTGTACTTTCGCTATTCCGGCCTGAAGCGCGCTCAGGTCGAAGGCAAAACGGTATTCGAGTTTGCGCCGAATTTTCGGCAGTCGATTTTCTACGACTCGATTGAAAAGGCCATCCGGGAACGCCGCGAAACCCGGAAGATCAGTTTCTCACCGGTACTCAAGCAATGGATGCGGTGCCGGACCGTCCCTTATGACGACGGTGCTGCGATCTTCATGCGCACCGCCTCGGAAGATGATGTGACGGAGCACCTGCGGTCGGAGAGCTCCGTCACCGACTCGATGACGGGTCTCAGGAATAAGGCCGGGATGGGAGAGGATGTCGGCACGCTCCTGAAGAGTCGCGCACCCTTTTACCTGCTGATCGTCGGCGTAGAGGGTTTGAAGGCTGTCAACGACAGCCACGGATATGACGTCGTTGACATGTGCCTGCTGGAATTGACCGCCCAGCTCAGGGCCTCCCTGGATGATGGAGATACCCTTTATCGGCTGGCCACTGATGAACTTGGTCTCATCTGCTTCGGGGACGAAGATCAGGTGATCGAGAAGGCGCAGAGATTATCTGTGGAAATCAGCCTGCCGATTTCCCTGCGGTCTGTCAGGATCCGCTTGGGCGCATCCATCGGATTGATCAATGGGCTGGACCCTACGGACGGTTTCGAGCAACTGCTGAAGCGTTGCAGCCTGGCCCTGACACGGGCCCGGCGACTGCGGGCGGAGCGGCCGGATCGAACCGAGGCCATTGAGATATTTACGCCTGCGCTGGAGGCAGCCGCATCGAACAAGTTGCTGATCCAGGATGAGTTGCGCACGGCGCTACCGGGCGGGCAATTCAGGTTGCTCATCCAACCCAAGGTCTCGCTGGCTACCGGCGGCGTGGTTGGCGGAGAGACGCTGCTGCGCTGGAACAATCCGACGCGTGGCCTGCTCACGCCTCATGTTTTCCTGGACGCTGCCAACGATATCGGGCTCATGCCTGCGATCGATGATTGGGTGCTGCGCAATTCCATCAAGGCTGCCAAGGAGTTGGAGGCGGCGGGTATCCCGACGCCCATTTCCGTGAATCTTGGAGGGGACTCTTTCGACGACGCCATGCTGCCCACTCGCATCGGCGTATTTCTAGAAGAATTCGAACTGCCGGCGCATCTCCTGGAGGTTGAGATTCCCGAGGGGGCCTTGATGCGGGATGTCGAGCGGGCGATCGCCATCACGACCGAGCTGAGAATGATGGGAGTCCTCCTCTCGATCGACGACTTTGGTACCGGATATTCCTCCTTCGCGTATCTGGCTCAATTCCCCGTGCATACCCTCAAGATTGATCGATCATTCATTGCGGAGTTGAGCAAGAGCAAAGCCAAGCAAACCATCGTGCGCGGCATCATCGCGATGGCGCATCATCTGTCGCTGGATGTGGTTGCAGAGGGCGCGGAGGACACGTCGCAGATTTCGCTGCTCAAGAAGATGCGCTGCGACAAGATTCAGGGCTATTACTACGCGCGGCCACTCAGCCTGCAGGACTTCATGCACTTCCACAAGGAGCGGACGCCGCAGGCGCTGCCTCGCCCTGACGCCCTGTGACACCGTCGCCCGCGAAGTGCAAGGCGTGGTCCTTGGGTGGTTCAAGTTGTCGTGTGCTTCCAACACGCAAGGGCTGACTCTTTGCCTGTAGGGGGATTCATCGCGTCCGTGCCGCCCCTGCGCACACCCCCGTAAACCCTCTGTCGACACTGCCTGACCCAGCAGGCACATTGCAGCCACAGCGCCGGAGGGCCGCACCATGTACAAGAAGATCCTGCTCGCCTACGACGGCTCCGAAGCCGGACAACAGGCCCTGCTCGAGTCCAGTGAGATCGGGCAGTGGTCGCAGGCGCGGATGCAGCTGATCGCCGTCATGCCTTCGCCCGTGGCGAGCATCGCGGTGGAGGCCTGGACCTACGCGCCAGGCACCGAGGTGGCTGATCGTGCACGCCATCAGGCCATCCTGGACGCGGGCGTGCAGCGCCTGCGCGAAGCCGGGCTGGATGCCGCGGGTGAGCTTGTGTCCGGGCCCGCGATCGAGGAGATCGTGCGGGCAGCACGTGCCTTCGAGGCTGACCTGATCGTGGTGGGGCACCAGCACCGGGACAATTGGGCCGAGCGCTGGTGGCGCGGGTCGCTGTCGAAGAACCTGGTCGAGCACGCGCCCTGCAGCGTGCTCCTCGTCGTGCGACCCTGAGAGACCGACCGACCCGGCCCGGAGCGGCCCGGAGCGGGGGCAGGCGCAGGCGCTCAGGCCAGTTCCTCGAGCCGAGCCAGTAGCCCGCCGCGGCGGCTGGCGGGCCGGGCCACCGCTTCGGCCAGTACCTGGCGGCTGGCGTGCAGCGTCACGGCGGAGCGGGCGCGCGTCAGGCCGGTGTACACGAGCTCGCGCGTGAGCACCGGCGAGGGCGCCTCGGGCAGCACCAGGGCAACGGACTCGAACTCCGAGCCCTGGGATTGGTGTACCGTCATGGCCAGGCAGGTGTCGTGCGCGGGCAGCCGTGCGGAAGCCACAGCGCGGAAGGTATCGCCTGAGCCGGCAGCAAACCACACCATCAGCTGCCCGGTCTCGTCCGGCAGGGCCAACCCGATGTCGCCGTTGAAGAGCTGCAGGCCGTAGTCGTTGCTGCGCACGATCACCGGGCGGCCGGGGAACCAGTCGGCGGCTGGGTCGGCATCGAGGGCGGCCAGGGCCTGCCGCGCGCGCGCCTGCAGCGCAGCGTTGACCTCGGCCACCCCACGCCGCCCGGTGCGCGTGGCGCACAGCACGCGGTGGCGGGAGAAGGCCTGGGCGGCCCGGGCAATGTCGCGGGGCGCTTCGCGCACCGCCTGCAGGTAGGGGCCATACCCGGCAAGCAGCTCGTTGAGGTCGGGCGCCGATCGCGGGGTGGCCGGTTCGATCCAGCGCACCGGGAAGCCAGGATCGGGCGCGCCGTCGGCGCGGATGGCGGGGGGGTCGGGCAGGTCGCGGGGGGCCCGAGCGGCTTCGAGCCACTCCAGCAGCGCCTGGCTGGCGCCTTCGTTGACGAGCCGGGCCAGGCGCCCGATGCCCGAGCCGGACCCGAAGCGGTAGCTGCGCGTGAACCACACCACGCAGTCCTGCAGCGGGCTCGGGCGGATTGGGGGCGGGGGCTCGATGCGGTCGGCCGGAATCCCCGTGAGCCCGGACAACGCCTGCCGGCAAGCCGGGCCGAGAGACGGATCGGCCCCAAGCTCGGCGAAGACGGCACCGGCTTCCACCGCGGCGAGCTGGTGGCGGTCTCCCAGCAGGACGATGCGCGCATGCGGGGGCACGGCCTCCAGCAGGTGCACGGCCAGCGAGAGGTCGAGCATCGAGGCCTCGTCGACGACGAGCACATCCAGCGCCAGGGGGTGCGCGGCATCGTGGGTGAAGCGGCCGTCTGCGCGGCTGCCCAGCAGCCGGTGCACGGTACTGGCCTGCTGCGGCAGCGCGCCGCGCAGCGCCTCGGGCAGCCGCGCCCCGCGCTCGCGCAGCGCCTCGAGCATGCGCGCGGCGGCCTTGCCGGTGGGGGCGGCCAGGGCGATGCGACAGCCTGGATCCTCGGCCAGCAAGCAGGCCAGCAGCGCCACGACGGTGGTGGTCTTGCCCGTGCCGGGACCGCCGCTGATCACGGTGAGGCGGCTGCGGCAGGCCAGGGCGGTGGCGAGCATCTGCCAATCGGGTGGGGCCGCGGGCGTGGGTGGGGGCGCGGGCGTGTCGGGCACCTGGCCGCCGGGAGCCTGGGCGCGGTGCGGGGAGGAAGGCTCGCGTGCACCCCCGGCCGGTGCAGAGAAGAGCCCGGCCAGGCGCTCGCGCAGGCGTGCGAGCACAGCCGCGTCGTGGGCGATGGGCGCGCGGCTGGCCAGGAGGAGCCTGCGTGCAAGCCGCTGCTCGTAGGCGTGGTAACGGGCGAGGTAGAGGCGGTCGCCTGCATCGAGCACGAGCGGGTGCGGCGGCAGCGGGCCGGGCACGGAGGCGTCGGCCACGACGCCGCTGGCCAGCAGGCTGTGGCGCCAGGCCTGCGCACCGTGCGGCCCTCCTCCCTGGGGCGTGGTGAGCTCGTGCAGGCCCTGGCACACGTGGCCGGAGGCGAGCGCCTCGCAGGCCTGGCGCGCCGCCTCGGCCGCGGCCCGGGCGTCCGGCGCCTGGGCTCCGGCGCGCAGCGCAGCCGCCTCGATCCTGCGCGCGAGCCCGTCGGCCAGCCAGGCCTGCTGCTGCAGCCGCTCGTCTGCGCTCATCGCACCAGCCTCCGCGCTGCGCGCCTTGGGATGAGCGCCTGGCAGCAGCCTGGCGTGCTCATGGTGTGGCCTCCTGGGCTGCCGGTTGCCCGTCGAGCAGGGCACACAGTGCCAGCACGAGTTCGGGGGCGGGCCGGTCGAAGTGCAGGCCGGTCGGGGCGCCAGCCGCATCGGCCCAGCCCGGGCGCACGCCGCGCACGAAGAGGTAGAGCGCGCCTCCCAGGTGGGCGGCCGGCGAGTAGGCGGGCAGGCAGCGCCGCAGGTGCCGGTGCAGTGCCACCATGTAGAGCAGGTACTGCAGCCGGTAGCGCTCGGCGGCCATCTCCTGCGCCACGGGCCCGGTGCCGTAGTCGGCCGGGGTGTGGCCCAGCAGGTTGGATTTCCAGTCGGCGATGAAGTAGCGCCCGTCGTGCTCGAAGACGAGGTCGATGGCGCCAGTCAGGTAGCGCCCGAGCGTGCCTGCCGTGAGGCTGGCCATCTCGGGGTAGCCGTGCGAGGCCAGCAGCCCGCCGAGCGCAGCCACCGGGATGCCGGCCGTGGGGAAGTGGAAGGCCAGCTCGGGCAGCCGCCGCTGCGCTGGCACCTGGGCCAGACGCAGCGGGCGCGCCGTGCCCACGGGCAGCTCGGTGTGCAGCACGTCGTGCAGCATGCGGCGAAGCATCGGGGCCAGGGGCGCGCAAGGGGTGTCGGAGCCTGGCTCGCTCGCGTCGTCCGAACGTGCAGCGAGGTGGGCAAAGCGGGTGAGCGTGCGCGCGATGGCGCCATCCCACCCGGTGGGGTCGCTGAACTCGACGGACTCGAACACGGTGTGGATGCACTGCCCGGCCTCGGCGCTGGCCGGAAAGCCCAGGATGTCGTCGGGCTCCCGCGCAGCGCCCGGCGGCGGGCCCGGGCGGCTTCGCGCACGCTCGTCGTGATCGGTGCCCGGCGCGTCGGCGGTCGCGCGCTTGACGATCTGGCTGTAGCTGGCCAGGCGCATGCCCCGCGGCAGCCACGCGGGAGCCGGGCGCGCGCGCAGCGCCTGCGCCGGCTCCGTGGCGGGCCGCAGCCTAGTGGGTGGTGCGCCGGCCACGCGCGAGATCCCGATGGCCTGGGGGTGACTGACTGCGAGCGCCTCCCATGTGCGCTCCAGCACCTCGGGTGCCGGGTCGGATTCGAACCAGGCTTGCGGCGTGCTGCCCGTG
>JBIIED010000030.1:0-18253 GCA_044237995.1 Rubrivivax sp.
GCTGCAGGCGCTGGAGGCCGCAGGGGTGCGCGTCTACAAGGTGGGGCTGACCTTTCCGGTGGAGACCACGCGGCTGCTGGCCTTCGCGCAGGGCCTGGAGCGCGTGCTCGTGATCGAGGAGAAGGCACCGGTGGTGGAGCAGCAGCTCAAGGCGCTGCTCTTCCACGCCCCGGCCGGGCAGCGCCCGGCGGTGTGGGGCAAGACCACGCCCGAGGGCGCGCCGTTCCTGTCGGCACTGGGCGAGCTGCGCCCCTCGCGCCTCATCGAGCAGGTGGCCCAGTGGCTGGCCACCCACGCCCCGGCGCTCGACCGGCGAGCCCTCGTGCGCGACTTCACGCTGCCGCCCCTGCTGGCCAATGCGGGTGACGCAGTCAGGCGCCAGCCCTATTTCTGTGCCGGCTGCCCGCACAACACCTCCACGAAGGTGCCCGAGGGCTCGCAGGCGGGCGCAGGCATCGGCTGCCACTTCATGGCGAGCTGGATGGAGCGCTCCACGGCCGGACTCATCCAGATGGGCGGCGAGGGGGTGGACTGGGTCTCGCACGCGATGTTCACGGCCACGCCGCACATGTTCCAGAACCTGGGCGACGGCACCTACTACCACTCGGGCTACCTCGCCATCCGCCAGGCGGTGGCCGCGCGCGCCACGATCACGTACAAGATCCTCTTCAACGATGCGGTGGCGATGACGGGCGGCCAGCCCGTGGATGGGCCGCTTTCGGTCGATGCGATCGCGCGCCAGGTGGAGAGCGAGGGCGTCAGCCGCGTGGCGCTCGTCAGCGACGACATCGGCAGGTACGACGCCCACCACGCGCGCTTTCCCCGCGGCACCACCTTCCACGACCGCGACGAGCTCGATGCCGTGCAGCGCGCGCTGCGCGAGGTGCCGGGCGTGACGGTGCTGATCTACGAGCAGGCCTGCGCCGCCGAGAAGAGGCGCCGACGCAAGCAGGGCAAGCTGGCCGACCCGGCGCAGCGGCTCTTCGTCAACGAGCACGTGTGCGAAGGCTGCGGCGACTGCGGGGTGCAGAGCAACTGCGTGGCGGTGCTGCCGCACGAGACCGCCTTCGGCCGCAAGCGCCGCATCGACCAGACGGCCTGCAACAAGGACTACTCCTGCGCCAAGGGTTTCTGCCCGAGCTTCGTCAGCGTCACGGGCGGGCGGCCGCGCCGCCACAGCGGCATCCTGGGCGCGGCCCGAGGTGCCTTCGACGCCGCGGTGGCGGCGCTGCCCGCGCCCGCGCCCTGGGCCTGGAGCGGACCCTACGACCTCCTCGTCACGGGCGTGGGCGGCACCGGCGTGGTGACGGTGGGCGCACTCGTCACGATGGCCGCCCACCTGGATGGCCGC
Organism: Rubrivivax sp.; assembly: GCA_044237995.1. Lineage (GTDB taxonomy): Bacteria > Pseudomonadota > Gammaproteobacteria > Burkholderiales > Burkholderiaceae_C > Rubrivivax. The sequence continues at coordinate 1,352 of JBIIED010000030.1, forward strand.
GCCGCCAGCGTGCTCGACTTCATGGGCTTTGCGCAAAAGGGCGGCTCGGTGCTGTCCTTCGTGCGCCTGGCCGACCGGCCCGAGGCGCTGAACCAGGTGCGCATCGATGCGCAGCAGGCCGACGCCATGCTCGCCTGCGACCTCGTCGTGGGCGCCTCGGCCGAGGCCCTGGGCACCGTGCGCCACGGGCGCACGCGCATCCTGGCCAACACGCACGAGGTGCCGGTGGCCGAATCGGTACGAAACCCCGATGCGCAGCTGCATGTTCCCGCGCTGCTCGAGAAGCTGCGCTTTGCCGCAGGCCAGGAGCGGGTGGAGACCTTCGACGCACAGGCGCTCGCACAGGATTTCCTGGGCGACACCGTGACGGCCAACGTCCTGGCGCTGGGCTGGGCCTGGCAGCGCGGGCTCGTGCCGGTGAGCCTGGCGGCGCTGCAGCGCGCCATCGAGCTCAACGGCGTGGCCGTGCCCGCCAACCAGACTGCCTTCTCGCTCGGCCGCCTGGCCGCGGCCGACCCCGCCGCCTGCGCGCGCCTGGCCGAAGGGCACGCCGACACGCCGCTGGCCCCCGAGACGCTCGAGGCCTGCCTGGCACGCCTGCGGGCCCACCTCACCGCCTGGCAGGACGCGTCCTGGGCAGCGCGCTTCGCGCGCACGGTGGAGCGTGCCCGGCAGGCCGAGCACGCCCTGGGCGAGCCCGGCTGCGCGCTGGCCTTCACGCGTGCGGTGGCCGAGTCGCTTGGCAAGCTCATGAGCTACAAGGACGAGTACGAGGTGGCGCGGCTCTACACCGACGGGCGCTTCCTGGCTGACCTGCGCGAGCAGTTCGAGGGCGAGCTCGAGCTCGCCTTCCACATGGCCCCGCCGCTGCTTGCACGCCCGCGCAACGGGCAGCCCCCGCGCAAAGTCAGGCTCGGCGCGTGGATGCTGCCGCTGATGCGCGTGCTCGCGCGCGGCAAGGCCCTGCGCGGCACGCGCTGGGACCCCTTCGGCCGCACCGAGGAGCGGCGCACCGAGCGCGCGCTCATCGCGGCCTTCGAGGCGCGCGTGGCGCAGCTGTGCGAAGGGCTCACGGGCGAGCGGCTCGCGGCGGCCACCGAGATCGCGCGGCTGCCGCAAGCGGTCCGTGGCTTCGGCCACGTGAAACTCGCCAACCTGGTGCTCGCACGCGAGCGCGAGGCCGAGTGGCTGCACCGCTTCGACCCGGTGCGCCACCCGCGGCCGCGTTCGCAGGCCCGCGCCGGGCAGCTGCGGGGCATCGCGGTGGTGGGTGCACCGCACTGAGCAAGGGCCGAGAGCACGCCGCGCACGCATGGGTCCCGCAACGGGGCGCTGCCGCACAATCGGCCGCACATGGACCTGCTGCCCCACGCGCTGCGCCAGGCGGCGGCCCCCTCCCCCAGCGCTGCCCCGCCTCCCGTGCTCGTCGCCGGCGCGCGCGGTGCACTGGGTTCCGCGGTGGTGGAGCGGCTGCTGGGCAGCGGCTCCTTCGCCGAGGTGCGCGTGATGGTCACGCAGCCCTTTGCCTCGACGGCGCGCGGGCTGCGCACCGTGCTGCCCGAGGAGCTGGCCGACCTGCAATCCGGCCGGCCCGCGACGCTCGCCCTGGCCGTCTTCGACCAGCCCCGGCGTGCCCACGGGCGCGAGGATGCGTTCTACGCACCGGCTCCGCAGGAGCTGGCGGGCCTGGCCGCGCAGTGGCACGCCTGCGGCGTGCGCAACCTCGTCATCGTGATGCCGCACGCCAGCGGCTCGATGCCTGCGGCACTGGCCGCCGGGCTGGCGAGCCTGGACGAGCAGGCGGTGGCCGCGCTCGGCTTCGAGCGGGTGGCCATCCTGCGCCCGGCGGCGCCGCCGGGCGCCGCCACGAGCAGCGGCCTGCAGCGCGTGGCCGACCTCGTGCTCGCGCAGCTGCGCATCATGGTGCCGCAGACGCTGCAGCCGGTGCGCGCCCGCCACGTGGCGCGCGTGGCGGTGGAGGCGGCGCGCCAGCTGGCCTCGCACGCAGCCGGCACGCGCGTGCTCGCGCCGGAGCGGGTGTGGCAGGCCGCGCAGGCCGATGACTGCGGGGCACTCGTGGCGGCGTGGCTCGCGGGGCGGGAGTGGCCCGCGCCTGCCGTGGGCCCGGGCAGGCTCTGAAAGGCGCGTGGCGGCGCGGCCGCGCTGGCCTCAGGCGTCGTCGCGAGGCGACTCCCCCTCCTCGTAGAGCAGCCCAAGGCCGATGCGGTCAAGGCAGATCTCGGAGGTCCACGGCAGCATCAGCGCACCACAGCGGCTGTCGCGGAACATGCGCTCGAGCGGAAAGGTCTTGAGCATCGCCTGCCCGCCGCACAACCGCACCGCATCGGAGGCCACCTCGGCGCAGGTCTCCATCACCGTGTGCTGGCAGGCGAAGGCGCGCAGCCGCTCGGCGCGCGTGGGCGCGCGCTTGTACTCGCTCGTCACGCGGTGCCACAGCGCCCAGGCCTGCTGCAGCTTCACGTAGGTCTGCGCCAGGCCGATCTGCTTGGTGGGGTACATGCGCCGCTTCACGGGCACGCCCGCCACCTCGCCGCGCAGGTAGGCCACCGCGAAGTCGAAGGCGGCCTGCGCCACGCCCATGTAGGTAGGCGTGAGCGTCATGAACATGTGGGGGTACTGCGTGGCGGCCTGGATGTAGAGGCCGCTGGGCATCATCTCGGCCGTCTCGTCCACGCGCACATCCTGCAGCAGCAGCGTGCGCGAGACGGTGGCGCGCATCCCCAGCGGGTCCCAGTCGCCGACGATCGACACGCCCGGGGCATCGGCCGGCACGGCGATGAAGAGCGTGTGGGCCATGGTGGCGCCGGGCACGTCTTCGGTGCACAGCACGCCGTAATGGTCGGCCGCGCCGGAGAGCGAGGCGAAGATCTTCTTGCCGCTGAGCAAGAAGCCGCCCTCGACACGGCGCGCGAGCGTGCCAAAGGGCGCGCGCCCGGCCGCGGCCGCGCTGCCCTCGGAGAAGGGCTGCGCGTAGATCTTGCCCGCCAGCATGTTGGCGTAGTGCACGGCGCGGTTGCGCTCGTGCGAGGCGCGCTGCTCGGGCGTGAGCGCCATGTCGTCGAGCATGCCTGCGGTCCACAACGCGTTGGCGTTGTGCATGTTGAAGGTGTTGGCGGTGGAGCCGCAGTAGTAGGCGATGCGCGAGGCCACGAGCATGTAGGTGCGGTAATCCGCGCCGATGCCGCCGAATCGCTCGGGCACGCACAGCCCGAGAAAGCCCATCTCGCGCAGGTCGTTCCAGTTGCGCGTGGGGAAGACGGCATCGCGGTCGTGCTCGAAGGCGCGCTCGGCCCACGCCACGCCCACCTCGTCGACGCGGCCCACGAGCTCGCGCTGCAGCGGCGTGAGCGGGCGCCCGTCGGTGAAGAGGGTGTTGTGGTCGGCCGAGCGAACGGTCTTGCGCAGGTAGCTGCAGTCCATGGAAGGTTCTCGCAAGGGAGTGGAGCGGGGGTGCGAGGCGTGCCGTGCCAGCCAGGCCCTCAGGCCAAAGAGGCTGGCGGGCCGCCTTCCACCTCCTGAAGGAAGGCCTCGATGCAGGCGTTGAAGCGGCCGGGCGCCTCCAGGTTGGCCATGTGGTTCAGGCCCTCGAGCACGACGAGCCGCGCCTGTGGCAGCCGCTCGAGCAGCCGCTGCTGCCCCTTCAGCGGCGCCTGCTGGTCGTCGGAACCGGCCACGAGGAGCACGGGGAGATCCAGCTGCGCGAGGTCGGCGGAGCCGTCGAAGGTCAGCAGCAGCCGCATCGCTTCGAGGTAGGCGGCCTTGTCGATGGAGGCGGCCGCGTGCACCGCCAGCGCCCGCATCTGCGGGCTGATGCACGGCGCGCAAAAGCGCTCCAGCAGCGCCGGCGCGGCATCGGCAAACGTGGCGTGCTGCGCCAGCGGCTCCTCGCGCTGGCGCAGGAACTCGGCCTTCCAGGCGGCGCTGGCCTGGCCGAAGCCCGCGCTGGAGGCCGAGAGCACGAGGCTCGCGAGCCGCCCGCGGTGGCGGCGTGCGAAGGCCTGCGCCACCATGCCGCCGATGGAGTGGCCCAGCAAGTGGATGCGGGGCAGCGCGTGTGCGTCGCACAGCGCCGCCAGCGCGTCGGCCAGCGCCTCCCAGGCCATGCCGCCTGCAGCCGGCGGCGAGGCGCCATAGCCGGGCATCGTCCACGCCAGCGTGAAGCGGGTGCGGCCGAAGTGCTCGAGCTGCGGCAGCCACACGGCGGCCGTGGACCCCATGCCGTGCAGCAGCACGAGCGGCAGCTGCTCGCAGGGACTCTGCGCCGCCGCGCGAGCCGGCCCGCTCGAAGGCCCGCCGCTGGCGAGCCAGGCTGCAAGTGCCCCTTGCATCCTCAGTCGAACACCGGGCACAGGCGCCCGGCCTCGACGATGGTCGTGTCGTCGAGCCGGATCGTGCAGTGGCGCATCGGCAGGTCGAAGTGGCCCGGCGTGTGGCGCCCGGCCACCTCGTTGGCGCCGGTGGAGTAGAGGAAATTGCCGGCAAAGGCGCGCAGCTCCGTGCCGTTGCAGTCGGCCTTGTCGAAGAGCTGCAGGGCGTCCCAGCGCGCGCGCGGGTTCATGCCCCAGCCCACGTGGCTCACCGCGTAGGCCTCGCGGTCGCCCCAGGCCTCGAGGTAGCTGCGCATGAGCTGTGCGTCCAGCCCGTCGCCCTCGATGCGCACGATGAAGTCGTCCTCCACATGCAGCGTGACGCGGCTCTCCAGGTAGCGCTTGAAGGTGAGGTTGACATCACCCACGTCCATCACCAGGGTGCCATTGACGGCACCCGCTTTGGGAAAGCACAGGCACAGGCCGGCCGGCCAGTGCTGGATCAGGCCCGGCCGATCGGCCCCTCCCCAGACGGCGCCGGGCACGGCGCCCGAGACGTCCACGTGCAGATCGGTGCCGGCGGCCGAGCTCACGCGCATGGAGCTCGACTTGAGCAGCCGCTTCACGCCGTTCTTCACCGGGCGGGTCAGGTCCAGATCGGTGGTGAGCCGCTCCAGGATCTCGGGGTGCTCGTTGCTGACCATCATCACGCGCGCGCCCGAGCCCAGGATCTCGGCGAGCTCCGGGGCGTGCAGCAGGCCTTCGACCGTGAGGTCCACCACCAGGCCCTCGCCCGACAGGGCCGCCAGCACCGGCTTCATGTGCTGGATCACGTGCGAGGCGCCGGTGGAGCGCACGGGCACGGGAGTCGTCACGGGCAGCGAGGGCACGGTGATGCGCACCGGCACGGCCCCGATGCGCGCGAGCGCGAGCTCGGCGAGCTCGACGTTGATGGCGCGGCTGTCGGTCTCGGTGAGCACGCGCACCACCTCGCCCGGCGCCACCTGGCTGCGCCGGAAGATCGCCTCGAAGGTCCGCAGCCATCTCTCCTGCACGCGCATCGACCCCTCCTGTTGCGCGGCAGCCGGCCGTGCTCAGCGCCGCATCGCGCGCGACAACAGCAGCACCGGCACGAGCCCGACGGCCACGATGCAAAGCGATGGTAACGCGGCCTCCGCCAGCCGCTCGTCGCGCGCCAGGTTGTAGGCGACGACGGCCAGCGTGTCGGTGCCGAAGGGCCGCAGCACGAGCGTGGCGGGCAGCTCCTTCATGACGTCGACGAAGACGAGCAGCGCCGCGGCCAGCGCCGAGCGCCGCAGCAGCGGCAGGTGCAGCGCGAAGAAGGTGCGCCCGCGCGAGGCCCCGAGCAACCGGGCGGTCTCGTCCACGCTGCCGGGGATGCGCGCGTAGCCGGCCTCCACCGTCTGCAGCGCCACGGCCGAGAAGCGCACCGCGTAGGCGTAGAGCAGCCCGAGCACCGTGCCGGTGGCCAGCGCGCCCATGCCGAACTGCGGGAAGCGCTGCTGCACCCAGGCCACCGGCATCAGGATGCCCAGGGCCACCACCGCGCCAGGCACCGCGTAGCCCAGGGCGAGCACGCGCGCGCTGCCGGCCAGCACCCGGTCGCCCCAGCCCTCGCGGCGACGCAGCGCGAAGGCCAGCGCGAGCGATACGACCGTGGCCGCCATGGCCGCCGCCGCCGCCAGCGCCAGGCTCGAGCCGGCCCACTGCGCAAAGCGCCCCCAGGGCATCCCCACTTCTCCGTGCTGCGCCTCGCGCCAGAGCATGGCACCGAGCCAGCCCACGGGCAGCACGAACCCGAGCAGCACGGGCAGCGCGCACAGCAGCCAGGCCAGCGCGGCGAGCCAGCCGTGCAGCTGCACCGGCTGCGCGTCGGTGGGGTGCTGCGGCCCGGAGCGGCTGGTGGCAAAGCGCAGCCTCGCCTGCGCGCGCCGCTCGAGCGCCAGCAGCACCGCGATGGCCGCCAGCAGCACCGAGGCCAGCTGCGCCGCGGCCACCGCGTCGTTCATCGACAGCCACGCGCGGTAGATGCCGGTGGTGAAGGTGGTCAGGCCGAAGTAGCTGCCCACGCCATAGTCGGCCAGCGTCTCCATCAGGGCCAGCGCCACGCCGGCCATCACGGCCGGGCGCGCCAGCGGCAGCGCCACCTCCAACAGGCGCCGGCGCAGCCCCGCGCCCAGCAGCCGGGCGGCTTCCATCATCTGCACGGCGCGCTCGGTGAGCGCCGAGCGCGTGAGCAGGTACACGTAGGGGTACAGGCACAGCACGAAGAGCACGACGGCTCCGGGCAGGCTGCGCACGTCGGGCCACAGCGCGCCTTCCAGCCCGAGCCCCTCGCGCAGGGCCGATTGCACCGGGCCGGCGAACTGCAGCGCGTCGGTGTAGGCATAGGCCAGCACGTAGGCGGGCATCGCCATGGGCAGCAGCATGGCCCACTCGAAGATCCCCCGCCCCGGAAACCGAAAGAGCGACACCACCGTGGCCGCCCCCACCCCCACCAGCGCCACCCCGACGGCCACGCCGCCGGCCAGCAGCAGCGACTGCAGCGCGTACCCGGGCAGCACGGTGGCCGCCTGGTGCACGAGCGTGGCCAGCGCAGCGGCATCGAACAGCAGCCACGAGCCGAGCACGGCCGCCACCGGCAGCGCCAGCAGCAGGCAGGCAAGCGTCAGGAGGACACGCATGGGGTCGCGGCTCTAGATGAGAATGATCCTCATTTACAATTTCAAGCGTAACATGTCCCCTCCTGACCCGACATGAGCCTCGTTCTCCAAGACGTCTCGGTGCGCTACCCACGCGCCGCACGCGAGCACCCCGCCGTGAGCCGGGTGTCGCTGTGCCTGCAGGCTGGGCAGATCGGTGTGCTGATCGGCCCGTCGGGCTGCGGCAAGACCTCCCTGCTGCGCGCCGTGGCGGGGCTGGAGCGGCTGCACGAAGGGCGCATCGAGCTTGGCGGCACGCTCCTGTCAGACGCCGGCACCGGCACCCACGTGGCCCCGGAGGCGCGGCGCATCGGCATGGTGTTCCAGGACTACGCGCTCTTTCCGCACCTGAGCGTGGCCGAGAACATCACCTTCGGCCTGGCCGGGCTGCCGCGCGGCGAGCGCAGTGCGCGCGTGCAGCAGATGCTCGAGCTCGTCGGGCTGGAGCATGCGGCGCGGCGCGCCCCGCACCAGCTCTCCGGCGGCCAGCAGCAGCGCGTGGCGCTGGCGCGCGCCCTGGCGCCGCAGCCGCACCTGCTGCTGCTCGACGAGCCCTTCTCCAGCCTGGACGTGGACCTGCGCGAACGCCTGGCACACGACGTGCGCCAGATCCTCAAGGCCCACGGCACGGCCGCGCTCGTCGTCACGCACGACCAGCAGGAGGCCTTCGCGATGGGCGACGTGATCGGCGTGATGAACCGCGGCCAGCTCGAGCAGTGGGACGACGCCTACGCGCTGTACCACCGGCCGGCCACGCGCTTCGTGGCCCAGTTCATCGGCCACGGCGTCTTCGCCCCGGCGCAGATCGTGGCCTGTGCCCACGGCCCGTGCGTGCACACGCCGGTGGGCGAGCTCGACGACCCCGAAGGCTGCCCGCCGCCCTCGGCCTTCCCGCAGGGCCACTGCGACGTGCTGCTGCGCGCCGACGACATCGTCCACGACGACGCGAGCCCGGTGAAGGCACGCATCGAACGCAAGAGCTTCCGCGGCTCGGAGTTCCTCTACACGCTGCGCCTGGAAAGCGGCGAGGAGGTGCTGGCCCACGTGCCCTCGCACCACGACCACCAGGTGGGCGAGTGGATCGGCATCCGCGCGGAGGTCGACCACGTGGTGGTGTTCGACCGGCCCGGCGCTGTGCCGACGCCCGCACCCACGCAGGTACCCAAGCACGCGCCGGAGCCCCTGGGGGCCTGATCGCCCGGGCGGCGCCCGCCACGGCGGCGCCGAGCGCGCCGTATCCCCCGATCAGGGTGTGCCGAGCCCGGTTGCCCCCGTGCGCATCCGAGGGGCCGGCCCTATACTGACTCCGCGGTGCAGCGCAAGTTGGCGCAGGGTGCCGCGAGGACGGAAGACATGGGTGCCAAACTGAGGATTGCGGGCTGGATTGCGCTCGGAGCCGTGGCCGGGGTGCTCACGACGATGCAGGTGCAGGCGGTGGCGCAGCGCGCACTGGCCCCGCTGCCGCTGGAGGAGCTCCAGCAGCTCGCCGCCGTCTTCGGCATCGTCAAGAGCGACTATGTCGAAAACGTCGACGAGAAGAAGCTCATCGGCGACGCGATCTCCGGCATGGTCTCCGGGCTCGATCCGCACTCGCAGTACTTCGACAAGAAGAGCTTCCGCGAATTCCGCGAGGGCACCACCGGCCGCTTCGTCGGCGTGGGCATCGAGATCGGGATGGAGGAGGGGCTGGTCAAGGTCGTCTCCCCGATCGAAGGCTCGCCCGCCTTCCGCGCCGGGCTCAAGGCCGGTGACCTGATCACCCGCATCGACGACACCGCCGTGCGCGGCCTGACGATCGACCAGGCGGTCAAGCGCATGCGCGGCGAGCCGCAGACGAAGGTCATGCTCCAGATCTTTCGCAAGACCGAGAACCGCTCGTTCCCGGTGACGATCGTGCGCGAGGAGATCCGCGTGCAGAGCGTGCGCGCGAAGGTGGTGGAGCCTGGCTACGCGTGGCTGCGGGTGTCGCAGTTCCAGGACCGCACCGTCGAGGACTTCGTGCGCAAGCTCGAGGAGATCTACAAGGCCGAGCCCAACCTCAAGGGCCTGGTGCTCGATCTTCGCAACGACCCAGGCGGCCTGCTCGACGCCGCGGTGGCGCTGAGCGCAGCCTTCCTGCCCAGCGACGTGACGGTGGTCACCACCAACGGCCAGCTCGCCGAGTCGCGCGCCACCTTCAAGGCCTCGCCCGAGTTCTACGTGCGCCGGGGTGCGGACCCTCTCAAGCGGCTGCCCGCGGCGCTCAAGAACGTGCCGCTCGTGGTGCTCGTCAACGAGGCCTCGGCCTCCGCCAGCGAGATCGTGGCCGGCGCCCTCCAGGACCACAAGCGCGCCACGATCATGGGCTCGCAGACCTTCGGCAAGGGCTCGGTGCAGACCGTGCGCCAGCTCGGCCCGGAGTCTGCGATCAAGATCACGACCGCTCGCTACTACACCCCCAGCGGCCGCTCGATTCAGGCCAAGGGGATCGTGCCCGACATCTGGCTCGACGAGACTGCCGAGGGCAACGTGTTCGCGGCCCTGCGCACCCGAGAGGCCGACCTGCAGAAGCACCTGTCCGAGCGCACCGGCGAGCAGGCCGAGGCACGCGACGAAGCGCGCGAGAAGGCCCGTTCCGAGGAGCGCAAGAAGGTCGAGGAGCAGCTGGCCAAGGCGCGTGAGCTCAAGCCCCTGCCCGAGTTCGGCAGCACCGAAGACTTCCCGCTGCAGCAGGCGCTGAACCAGCTGCGCGGCAAGCCGGTGATCGTCAGCAAGACCGCCACCGAGCGCAAGGCCGAGGCCACCGAGACGCGCTGAGCGGCTTGTGCCTGCCAAGCGGGCCCCGTGATGCTCCCCAGGCGCGTATCGCTGATCGGTGCTCCCACCGACGTGGGCGCGGGCACGCGCGGCGCCGGCATGGGGCCCGAGGCACTGCGCGTGGCCGGGCTGCAGGCCGCGCTCGAGGGCCACGGTGTGGAGGTGCTCGACCGCGGCAACCTCTCCGGCCCGCCCAATCCCTGGCTCCCTGCGGCAGGGGGCTACCGCCACCTCGAGGAGGTGCTGGCCTGGAACCGCGCGGTGCACGATGCGGTGCATGCCGAGCTCCAGCAGGAGCGGCTGCCGATCCTGCTTGGGGGCGACCACAGCCTGGCCATCGGCTCGATCGGTGCCGTCGCGCGGCACTGCCGTGCGCGGGGCAGGCGGCTGCGCGTGCTGTGGCTGGACGCGCACGCGGACTTCAACACGAGCGCGCTGACCCCCAGCGGCAACCTGCATGGCATGCCGGTGTCGGTGCTGTGCGGCCACGGGCCGGCTGAGCTGGTGCAGCTCGGCGGGCCCGCCGAGCCTGGCAGCGCGGGCGGCCAGGGCGGGGCGGCCACCGGCGAGGCCGGCACGGCGCCACCGGGAGCGAGCGCGGGGCCGTGCTGGCTGCACCCGCGCTGGATCCGCCAGATCGGCATCCGCAGCGTCGACCCGGGCGAGAAGCGCTTCGTGCACGAGCAGGGCCTGGAAGTCTTCGACATGCGCTACATCGACGAGATGGGCATGCGCCACGCGATGGAGCTCGCCCTGGCCACGCTCGATGCGAACACGCACCTGCACGTGAGCTTCGACGTCGACTTCCTCGACCCGGAGATCGCGCCCGGCGTGGGCACCACCGTGCCAGGCGGGCCTACCTACCGCGAGGCGCAGTTGTGCATGGAGATGATTGCCGACACGGGGCGCCTGGCGAGCCTGGACGTGATGGAGCTCAACCCGGCGCTCGATGTGCGCAACCGCACCGCGCTGCTGGCCGTGGACCTGATCGAGAGCCTCTTCGGCAAGAGCACGCTGATGCGTGAGCGGGCCTGAGGGATGCGGCGCCTGCTCGCGGCGGCCCTGGCCTGGCTGGCAACAGCCGCTGCAGCCGCTGCAGCCGCAGCATCCGCCGCAGCCGCAGCGGCCACCGTCGAGGCCGTGCCGCTGCAGGTGCTCGCGCCGGCCACGCAGGCCTCCACGACCACGCGCGACTTCGTCAACGTGCTGGGCCGCACACGCCCGGGCGCGCGCGTGACGGTGGCCGGCGAGCCGGTGACGGTTTACGCCACTGGCGTCTTCGTGCGCGACCGGGTGCCGCTGGCTCCGGGCCTGAACCGCATCCGCGTGGAGGCGGCCGAGCCCGGTGCCGACCCGCCGCGCAGCCACGCCGAAATCGTGCTGGAGGTGCAGCGCCTGCCGGCCCCGGAGCCGCCGCCGCCCCCGGCGCGTGAGCGCATCGACTTCGACCCTGCCAGCGTGCTGCCGCGCGAGTTGCTGCGCGTGGCGCCAGGTGAGCCCTTCGAGGTGGGTCTGCTGGCCACGCCCGGCCTGCGCGTGCAGGCCCGGCTGCCCGACGGCGCATGGCAGCCGGTGCCCGAGGACCCCTCCCGCCCGGGACGCTACGCGGCAGCCTTGAACCTGGGAGACGGCCCCGACGCCGAACCTGCGCCGGTGCAGCTGCAGCTGGTGGCGCCGCACACGCTCGAGCTCGAGGGCCCGCGCGAGCGCGTGCTCGAGGCGCCCGGGGCGGTGGGGCGCTGGTCGCCCGCGTCCTGGCACCTGGCCGCCGTGGGCGCCGAAGGCGCGGACCTCCTGCACGGCCTGCACGGGGTGCGGCTGGGCGGACCCAACCTGGCCGAGCTCGCAGCCGGCACCGTGCTGCGCCTGACTGGCCAGCGCGGCGAGCACTTGCGCGTGCAGCTCGCACCCGACACGCATGCCTGGGTGCGCGCTGCCAGCGTGGAGCGCCGGGTGCAGCCGGCGTCTCGCCTGCCCTACGCCACCTTCACCTCGGCACGCGTGGCAGGCGGGCCGGCTGGCGATGTGGTCAGTCTCGCCTTCCCGTCGCCACTGCCCTACGCGGTGCGCAGCCTCACCACGCCCGAGGGCCGCACGGTGCTGGAGGTGGACCTCTACGGCACGCACCTGGCCACGACCTGGGTCTCGCACCTGGCCAGCGCGCGGCTGGTGCGCGAGATCACCTTCGAGCAGCCGGCCGACGGCCGGGTGCGGCTGCGCATCGTGCCGCACGCGCCGCGGCTGTGGGGCTGGCGTGCCGAGCAGGACGGCGCGGGGCTGCGCATCACGCTGCGGGCCCCTCCTGCCATCGACCCTGCCGCGGCCTCGCCGCTGGCCGGCCTCGTCATCGCGCTGGAGGCCGGGCACGGTGGGCCGACCAACGTGGGCGCCGTGGGCGCCACAGGCGTGCCCGAGAAGGACATCAACCGCTGGACCACCGACGCCCTGGCGGCAGAGCTCGAACGCGCCGGCGCGCGCGTGGTGCAGGTGCGCGAGGGCGACGACGACCTGACGCTGCGCGAGCGCGCGCGCCGCGTCGGCGCCTCGCAGGCCGCGCTCTTCGTGAGCGTGCACGCGAACGCGGCCGACCCGACGCTGGGCTACCTGCGCGTGGGGGGCACGAGCACCTACTACAAGCACGCCACCGGCCGCGACCTGGCCGCCGCCGTGCAGCAGCGGCTGCTGGCCGAGACGGGGCTGCCGGACTTCGGCCTGGTCGGCGCCTTCAACTACGCGCCGATCCGGCTCGTCACGTCGATGCCGGCGGTGCTCGTCGAGCAGGCTTTCGTCTCGAACCCGGCCGAGGAGGCGCTGCTGCTGGATCCGGCTTTCCGGTTGCGGCTGGCGCGCGCGGTGCGCCTGGGGATCGAGGACTTCCTGCGGGTCGCGGCGCGCTGACCGAGGCGGGGTGCGCGGGCCCGGGTGCAGGCTCGGGCGGATGCTCGAGCCAGCGCAGCACCTCGCCATACCACTGCAGCGAGTTCTTTGGCTTGAGCACCCAGTGGTTCTCGTCGGGGAACCACAGCAGCCGCGCCGGCACCCCGCGCGCCTGCAGCGTGTTGTACAGGGCCAGCCCGTTGTGGTCGGGCACACGGTAGTCCAGCGCGCCGTGCGTGACGAAGGTGGGCGTGTGCATGGCGCCGGCGAAGGTGGCCGGGCTCTGGGCGCGCACGCGCTCGGGGTCGCCCCAGTAGGTGGCGCCCAGGTCGCGGTGCCGCTCGGTGTAGGAGTCCGCGCTCCAGGTGGCCACGCGATCGAAGACGCCGGCATGGCACACGATGCTGCGGTAGCGGCCTGCCGGCGCGTGGCCGTTGAGCCAGGCCACGAGGTAGCCGCCGTAGCTGCCGCCGGCGGCGTGGATGCGCCCGGCGTCGGCCCAGCGCTGGCGCCGCAGCCAGTCGGTGGCGGCTTCCAGATCCTGGCCCTCGAGCTCGCCCTGGCGGCCCATGATGGCGTGCCGGAAGGCCCAGCCGAAGCCGCTGGAGCCGTGGTAGTTCACCATCGCCACCACCTGGCCGCGGCTGGCCAGCACGTGCGCGTTCCAGCGCCAGGAGAAGCTGTCGCCGCTGGCGACGTAGGGCCCGCCGTGGATGACGTGGCACACCGGGTGGCGCCGCCGTGGATCGAAGCCGGGCGGGTAGACGAGCCACATCTGCACCGGCTCGCCCAGCGCGCCCGCGAAGGTGCGCTCCTCGACGCGACCCAGGCTCACTGCCTTGAGTTCGGCGTCGTTGAAGCGCTCCAGGCGGCGCGCCGGCGCGCCCGGGCGGTGCGCGTGGATGCGCGGCGGGTGCGTGGCCGTGTCGGACAACGTCACGATGCAGGCCGGCTCGCCGCGGTCGACCTCGAACGCGTGCACCGTGCCCCCGCGCACCGCCACTTCGGTACGGCCCGAGGCGAGGTCGTGCCGCCACACGTGGCAGCGCCCCTTCTCGTCGGCCAGGAAGCACAGCTCCCGCCCGTCGGCAGACCACCGCAGGGCAGGCTGCACGTCCAGCTCGGAGGCCACGGTCAGGCCGCGAAAGCCATCGGCCACCTCGAACACGGCGAGCTGCCCGAAGGCCGTGTGCCGCTCCCCCCGGCGCGCGGCCACCACCGCCAGGCGAAGGCCGTCCGGGGCGTAGCGCGGGCCGGTGAAGTCCCACGGCCCGGCCGTGCCCAGCACGCGCGTGCGCCGGGTGCGCAGCTCCATCTCGACGAGCTCGGCGCAGTGCGCGCTGGCCTTGTGCGGTGAGGGGTCGCGCACGAAGGCCAGGCAGCGCCCGTCGGGGCTGAGGTCGAAGTGCTCCAGGCCCGGATCGGCACGCGGGAGCTCGAGCTCCGTGCCTTCGAAGAGATCCTGCACACGGCCGCTGGCCACGTCCAGGCGGCACAGGCGCGGCACGCGGCCCTGCGGCAGGAAGCGGTCCCAGTGGCGGTACTGGCCCTCGCTGGTGAGGTAGCCGGTGGACAGGCGCGCGCGTTCCTGTGCGTGGCGCCGGGCCTGCGCGGCCGCGCCCCGCAGGCCCGGCCACAGCCAGCTCACGAACACGATGCCGCGCCCGTCGGGCGTCCAGCGGAAGGCCTCGATGCCGGGGGCGAAATCGCTCACGCGCAGCGCCTCGCCGCCGTCGGCCGCGATCACGTAGAGCTGCGGCGTCCCGTCGAGCACGCCGCTGCGGCGACGCCGGGCCGTGAAGGCCAGACGCTGACCGTCGGGCGACCACACGGGCGCGCCGTCCTTCTCGCCACAGGCGGTCAGCCGCCGCGGCACGCCGCGGCCGCGCACCGGCATCAGCCAGATGCTGGCGCGCATCGCGTTGCCGGCCACATCGGGCTCGGTCACGGTGCAGGCCACGCGGGCGCCATCAGGCGACAGCGCCAGGCCGCCCAGGCGGGCCAGGCGCCACAGGCGCTGTGCATCGAGCACGCGGGCTCGGGAAGCAGGTGTGCCCTCCACGCTCATGGCCGGCCCCCTCTCGCCCGCTCCTCCTCACGCAGCCGCAGCACCCTGCGCTGAACCTTTCCGGTGGTGGTCATGGGCAGTGCCTCGATGAACTCGATCTCCTTGGGGTACTCGTAGGGCGCGAGCTTGCCGCGCACGTGCTGCTGCAGCGCGGCCACGAGAGCATCGTCGCCCGCGTGGCCCGGTGCGAGCACGATGTAGGCCTTGACGACCGCGCCACGCTCGGCATCGGGCCTGGGCACCACCGCCGCGTTGGCCACCGCCGGGTGCTTGACCAGGCAGTTCTCGATCTCGCTGGGGCCGATGCGGTAGCCGGCAGCCTTGAACATGTCGTCGCTGCGGCCCTGGTACCAGAGGTAGCCGTCCTCGTCCATCACCGCCATGTCGCCGGTTCGGCACCAGCTCGAGGCGGGCGCGCCCGTGTACTTGTCGCGCGTGGCGGCCTCGTTCTTCCAGTAGCCGAGGAAGAACACCGGGTCGGGCTGCCCGTGCACGTCCAGCCGGTGCACGGCCACGTCCCCCGGCGTGCCGCGCGGGCACTCCCGGCCCTCGTCGTCGATCACCGCGACACGGTGGCCGGGGTAGGCACGGCCCATGCTGCCGGGGCGCGCGGGCCAGCCCGGCGCCTCGCGGCCCTGAGCATCGAGCGTGCGCGTGCAGTTGCCCACGATGTAGTTGATCTCGGTCTGGCCGAACATCTCGTTGACGACCACGCCCAGGGCATCGCGGCACCAGGCGAAGACCGCGTCACCCACGGCCTCGCCTGCGCTCATGACGGCGCGCAGGACAAGGCGGTAGCGCGTACGCGGCTCGTGCACCGCCTTCATCATCGCCTTGAGCGCCGTGGGAAACAGGAAGCTGTGCGTGACGCCGTGGCGCGCCATCAGCTCGAAGGCGCGCTCGGGCGCGAAGCGCCCTTGATAGGCGACGATCTCGCGCCCGAAGTAGAGCGTGGGCAGCAACGCGTCCATCAGCCCGCCGGTCCAGGCCCAGTCGGCCGGGGACCAGAACACGGCGCGGCTGGCGGGCCCCTTCTCGCCAAAGCCGAACCAGTTCTGGCTGCACACGAATCCGGTGAGGTTGCCGATCAGTGCGCGGTGCGGCACGAGCGCGCCCTTGGGCGGGCCGGTGGTGCCGCTCGTGTAGATGAGAACGGCCGCCTCGTCGGCCTTCGTGCGCACGGCCGTGAAGCGCGCGCGCTGCGCGGCCAGCGCCGCCGACCAGTCGAGGTCGCCGCGGCCTTCGGCGGCGCCCACCGCGAGCACCGTGCGCAGCCCCGGCACGGCGCCTCGCACCGCCTGTACGTTGTCGATGGCGCTCTCGTCGACGATGGCCACCGTCGTCTCGCTGTGGCCGAGCCGGTACTCCAGCGCCTCGGGTCCGAAGAGCATGGAAAGCGGCATCGCCACCGCCCCGAGCTGGTAGACGGCGATGTGCGCCACTGCCGTCTCGAAGCGCTGCGGCATGACGATGGCCACGCGGTCGCCACGCCCCACGCCCAGCCCACGCAGCGCGTTGGACAGCCGGTTGGCCGCCGCCTGCAGCTCGCCATAGCGGAAGTCGGCACGGCGCCCGTCCTCGTGCTCCCAGCGGATGGCCACCGCCTGCGGCTGCGTGCGCGCCCAGCGCGTGCAGCAGGCCTGGGCGATGTTGAAGTGCTCGGGCACCTGCCAGGCAAAGCCGGCGTGGATCGCGGCGTGACGGTCTCGGGTGTCGGCTCGCATCGGCAGGCTCACTCCCCTTGCGGGCTCCCGAGCGCCTGCAACGCCGGCCCGGTGACGCGGCAGATGCGCCAGTCGGGCATCACGGTGGCGCCCATCTTCTCGTACAGGCCGATGGCGTTGGCGTTCCAGTCGAGCACGCTCCACTCGAAGCGCCCGCAGCCGCGCTGCACGGCCAGCCGGGCCAGGTGCCGCAGCAGGGCCTGGCCCAGGCCCCGGCCACGGTGCGCCGGCTGCACGTACAGGTCCTCCAGGTACAGCCCCGGGCGCCCGAGGAAGGTGGAGAAGTTGGTGAAGTAAAGCGCGAACGCGACGACCCCGCCCTCACGCTCGGCCACGACGGCCTCGGCCGCCGGGCGCGGGCCGAACAGGTGCGTGCACAGCGACTC
>JBIIED010000251.1:0-5217 GCA_044237995.1 Rubrivivax sp.
TGGCCAGGGCATCGAGCACGCGGAAGGTGCCCATGTGGCGCCCGTAGAAGGTCTCCACGCCGATCACGGCCACCACCACCTCCGGCGGCACGCCCCAGCGCGCCTGCGCGCGCTCGAGCCAGCTCGCGTGCGTGCGCCAGAAGCGCAGGCCGCCTTCGATGCGCGCGCGGTCGATGAAGCGCGCGCGGTAGGCGGCCCAGTTCTTCGCCGTGCCTGCAGGCGGGGGCATGATGAGCCGCTGCACGGCCGGCAGCCGGCGCGCCTGCGCGAGTTGCGCCTGCACCCACTGCGGGTCGAGCCCGCGGCGCTGTGCCACGTCCTGCGAGAAGGCCACCACATCGGCCCTGGCGCCGTAGGCGGGCTGCGACGCGGCCGCTGCGGTGGTGGCCGTTGTGGCTGCCGTTGTGGCTGCCGTTGCTGCCGAGCGCCGGCCGTTGCGCTTTTTCGCCGACGCCGACGCCGACGAGGCCCCCGCGGTCTTGACCGGGGCCGTGACGCGGCTCGTGCGTTCCACCGCGTCCCGCGGCTGGGCAATCGCTGCGCCGGGCAGCGAGGCGGCGGCCAGGGTGACGGCCAGGGAGATCGCCGGGGCGATGGCCAGGGAGGATGCCATGGAGAAGGGCATAGAGAAGGCCCTGGGGCAGGCCCTGTAGACGGCCCTGGAAAAGCCCCGGGCGATGTGCGTCTGCGTCAGGTGGGTCAAAGGCATCATGGGCGCGCGGCGCGCGCCTCGCGCGCCGCCTGGGCGAATTGTGCCCACCATCGCGGCGGAGGTCGTGCCGCGTGGGCGTCAGCGCCCGGTTGCGCCGGGGCATAGCGCAGCCGCTCGAGCGCCTCGAGCACGCGCGCAAGCGCCTCGCCGCGCGCGCCCAGCAGCTCGCGCACGCGGGCCGCGCGGGCGCGCGGCGGGTCGCTGGCAGCCACCTCCACGCCCAGGCGCGCCAGGCAGGCCGCCACGCGCTGCTGCAGCCTCAGCCAGGGATCGGCGCGGCGCCGCCCGCGCCAGGTCCAGGCCGCGCCAGCCAGCCCTGCCACGACGACCAAGTAGCCCAGCACGCGCAGCAGATCCTCGCCACTGGGCGTCTCGAAGCCCAGCTGGCGCAGCAGCTCGAACTGACGCCCGCGCGAGTAGTTCAGCACGTTCTGGTTCCAGCGGTTCTCGATCGCCTCGCGCCACTGCCGCAGCCGCGTCAGCAGCCGTGGGTCGATCTGGCTGAGCGTGGCCCCGACCAGGCCCGGCGGGCGCTGCAGCTGGCGGCTGCGGCCCACCCGGTCGGGCGCGACGGCGGCAGTGGGGTCCGCGCGCACCCAGCCGCGCTGCTCGTCCCAGTATTCCGCCCAGGCGTGGGCGTGGCTGCGCCGCACCGCCCACCAGCCATCCACCGGCGTGGGGTCGGCACCCTGGTACCCCGTGACGACGCGCGCGGGCACGTCCAGCGCACGCAGCATCACCACGAAGGCGGCCGCGAAGTGCTCGCAAAAGCCCGTGCGGCGTTCGAACCAGAATTCGTCGACCGCGTGGCGGCCGTAGGTGCCGGGTTCCAGCGTGTAGCGAAAGCCCTGCTCGCGCAGGTGCTGCATGAGAAAGGCCACGAGCGTGCCGGCGTCGGCCTGCGCGTAGCGCGGGTCGCGCCGCAGTGCCGCCGCCCACTCCAGTGCGCGCGGGTTGTAGCCCGGCGGCAGTGCCACCTCCTCGCGCAGCGCGAGCACGCTGCCGCGCCACAGGTGCCGGTGCTCGGGCCAGGCGCGGGCCCGGAAGCGCACGCGCTCGGCCAGCGGCTGCACGGTGGTCCACACCCCGTCGGGCTGCTGCTCGAGCACACGGTTGTCGAGCACCGGCGCTTCGCCCGGCCGGTTCAGTGTGAGCTCCAGCGTGGGCAGCACGGCCAGCGTGCTGGGCTCGAGCGTGACCTCGTAGTCCACGGGCTGCCCCGCTGTCTGCACCTCCATCCGTCCGGGGGCCAGGCGGCTCCAGGAGCGCGTGTTGCGCGTCCACTCCCGGCCGTCGAAGGCGGAGAGCACCGGGCCCCGGAAGTACAGCGTCTGCGGCGCCGGGGGCGCGCCGTTGAAGCGCACGCGCAGGGCAATGCTGTCGTCCTGCGCGACCTGTGCGAGTTCGCCCAGTCGCAGCGTGCCCGACAGCCCCGTGCGGCCCGAGGCGTCCTGCGGCAGCCCCCACAGCGGGCCGATGCGCGGAAAGAACAGGAAGAGCACCACCATCACCGGCACGCCCATCAGCGCCGCACGCGCGGCCACGCCGGCCGCGCGCCCGAGTGCCGGGCGAGGGCCGGGCATGTGCGAAAGCGCCAGCGCCGTCATGAGGCCCCATGAGGCCAGCACCGCAGAGGCAGCGATGCCGATCGACTGGGAGTACAGGAACTGCGTGAGCACGAGGAAGAAGCCCAGGAACAGGGCCACCATCGCATCGCGCCGGGCGCGCAGCTCGAGCGTCTTGAGTGCCATGAGGACGACCAGCAGCGTGATGCCCGGCTCGCGCCCGAGCAGCGTGCCCTCGCTCCACCAGGTCAGCGCTGCGGACACACCCAGCACGCCCACCACCGGCAGCCGCCCGGGCAGGGGCGCAGCGCGCAGGGCCAGCGCGGCGCGCCAGGCCAGCACCAGTCCGGCCAGCGCGGTGCACCACCACGGGCGATGCGGCAGGTGCGGCACCAGCACCCAGGCAATCACGCCCAGCAGGAAGAGCGTGTCACGCGCCTCGCGCGGCAGCTGCTGCCAGCGCACGAGCACGGAGGCGGCTCGCCCCGGCCGAGCCGGCCCGGGTGGCGCTGCGTTCAGCGCCACAGTGCGAGCGCCCCCAGCAGCGCCACGCGGTGGGCGTCGCCGTGTCCGGGCGGCCATTCCTGCCCAGGCAGCCGCAGGCCCACCGGCAGGCCCAGTCGGTGCGCCAGTTCCACCCACGCCGCCAGGCGCGACAGCCGCTGCTCGATCGACAGGCCCGGCGCCGCGCTGTGCTGCCACTCGAGCCAGCTCTGGCGGCTCGCGGAGGTGCCCGTCTCGCGGCTCACGAGCTCGCCCGTGCGCGCGGCCTTCTTCCACACCACCTGGCGCAGCGTGTCGCCGCGGCGCCACGCGCGCACGCCCTCGAGCTCACTGCCGCCGTCGGTCCGGGTCGGGGTCGCCTGCGAACCGGATTCGGCCTGGGCCGGCAGCGGGGGCGGCGGCACCTCCGGCGCAGGCCACGCCAGGAACGTGGCCGCCGGGCGCCACACCGTCCAGGCGCGAAACAGTCCGAAGGGAAAGCGCGTGTCCACGACGATGGCCGGCACCGGGTGCAGCCCGCGCGTGCGGGGCTGCAGCCGCAGGCTGGCCGCGGCCTGACCGAGCGCGGGCACCTCGCACCAGGCCCGTGCATCGGCCAGGCCCTCGCCATCGGCCTCGTGAAAGTGCAGCCCGACGCTGTCGCGGCGACCGCCCGGATTGGCCAGCACCACCTCCACCGTGGCGGGCTCGCCCGCGTGCACGGCTTGCACCGGCCGCACGTGCAGGGTGAGCCCGAGCAGCGTGCGGTGCGTCAGGTGCATCGACACGAGCGCGCAGCCGGCCAGCAGGAAGGTGAGCGCGTAGCCCAGGCTGAGCTGGTAGTTGATCGAGGCCACGAGCATCACGACGAGCATCGCCGCGTAGGCCCAGCCGCTGACCGTGGGCAGGATGTAGAGGTTGCGCTGCGTGAGCGTCCAGGTCTCGGTGGGGCGCCTGCGGCCCACCGCCCACGCCGAGATGCGCCGCCCCAGGCCCATCGACGCAGCGCCCGGCTCAGGGAACGGCAACGGCCTCGACCATGGCGCGCACCTGCTCGCGCGGCCCGCGCCCGGCGGCGGCCGGCGGCACGAGGCGATGGCCCAGGGCCTGGGGCAGGATGGCCTGCAGGTCGTCCGGCGCGACGTAGTCACGCCCGGCCAGCAGCGCGCGCGCCTTGGCCGCGCGCAGCACGCCGATGGCCGCGCGTGGCGACAGCCCTTCGACGAACCAGCGCCCGCTGCGCGTGGCCTCCACCAGCGCCTGCAGATAGTCCAGGAGCGCCTCCGAGGCGTGCACGCTCCGCACCGCCTGCTGCGCGGCCAGCACGTCGCCGGGCTGCATGACCGGCTGCAGACGGGCAATCGCCTCGCGACGGTCGTGGCCCGCCAGCAGCTCGCGCTCGGCGGCGCGGTCCGGGTAGCCCAGCGTGATGCACATCAGGAAGCGGTCGAGCTGGCTTTCGGGCAGCGGGTAGGTGCCCACCTGCTCGGCTGGGTTCTGCGTGGCGATGACGAAGAAGGGGGAGGGCAGGGCACGCGTCTCGTTGTCCACCGACACCTGCTGCTCCTCCATCGCCTCGAGCAGCGCGCTTTGCGTCTTCGGGCCGGCGCGGTTGATCTCGTCGGCCAGCAGCACCTGCGTGAAGACCGGGCCGGGGTGGAAGACGAAGCCCTCGCGGCCGCGGTCCCACACGCTCACGCCGCACAGGTCCGAGGGCATCAGGTCGGCCGTGAACTGCACACGCGAGAAGCGCAGGCCCAGCGACACGGCCAGTGCGTGCGCCAGGGTGGTCTTGCCTACGCCGGGAATGTCCTCGATCAGCAGGTGGCCACCGGCCATCAGGCAGGCTACCCCGTCTTCGATCTGGGCACGCTTGCCGACGATAATGGTGGTGATCTGGTCGACCAGCGCGGCGAGCTGGCGTGAGGCCGTCGGGTCCATGTCGGCATCTTGCCCCAAATGTTCCTGCCCTCCTGCGATGAATACCGCCCTGTACAGCCCCCAAGCGTGCCGATTGCATGACATGGGGCGCGGGCATCCGGAGTGCCCCGAGCGGCTGGACGCGATCCTCGACCACCTGCGCGCCACCGGGCTCGATGCCCTGCTCGAGCACCGGGAGGCTCCGCCCGCGCATGCCGAGCAGCTCGCGCGTGCGCACAGCGCACGCTACGTGGCCGAGATGCGCGAGCTGATGCACGGCTGCGCACAGGCCGGGCGCGCACAGGCGGTGGACCCCGACACCACCGTGTCGCCGCACACGCAGGAAGCCGCGCTGCGCGCCGCCGGAGCGGCCGTGGCCGCCACCGATGCGGTGCTCGCGGGCGAGGTGCGCAACGCCTTTTGCGCCGTGCGCCCGCCGGGCCACCACGCCACGCGCGAGGCGGCGATGGGCTTTTGCTTCTTCAACAACGTGGCGGTGGCGGCGCGCCACGCCCTGGACGTGCACGGGCTGGAGCG
>JBIIED010000252.1:0-5182 GCA_044237995.1 Rubrivivax sp.
TGGCTGCCGGCCTGTGGCTGGCGCTGCAGCCCATGGCCAGCGCGATCCTGGAGCCCTACATCAAGGCGCTCAATTCGATGCCGCGCATCATCCTGGCGCCCATCTTCGCGGTGTGGTTCGGCCTGGGGATCGCCTCGAAGGTGGCTCTCGGCGTCACGCTCGTCTTCTTCATCGTCTTCTTCAACGTCTACCAGGGCGTCAAGGAAGTGAGCCCGGTGGTGCTGGCCAACGCACGCATGCTAGGGGCCGACAAGCGCGCGCTGCTGCGCCACGTGTACCTGCCCAGTGCCACGAGCTGGGTCTTCTCGAGCCTGCACACGAGCGTGGGCCTGGCTTTCGTGGGCGCGGTGGTGGGCGAGTACCTGGGCTCCAGCCAGGGCGTGGGCTACCTGATCCTGCAGGCCGAGGGCACCTTCGACATCAACACCGTGATGGCCGGCATCCTCGTGCTCACGGCCTTTGCGCTCGTGCTCGACAGCGCAGTGGGGCGCATCGAGCGCAAGCTCATGAAGTGGCAGCCGCGGGCGGGGGAGACGGAGAAGCTCTGAGCCTGCGCGCGGGGCGGGCGCATCGCAGGGCGAGCTGGCCTCGCGGCAGGTACGCCCGGGCTGCCTAGCGTCGATTCGGCTGCACGCGTGCCCGCGCAGGCGCCGCCGCGCCCGCTGGCTCGCCAGACGCCCGGCGCCGCCCACTGCGCGCCGCGCTGCAATCCTGGCAGCGCCCGTACAGCGTGAGGTCGTGGTCTTCCACGGTGAAGCCCTGCGGCGCCAGGCGCGAGAGGTCGCCCGGGCAGGCGTGCACATCGAAGACGCGCTGACACTGCAGGCACTGGAAGTGGTGGTGATGGGCGTGGCCCGTGGCCTCGAAGCGCGGGTTCTCGCCCGGCAGGTGCACGGCGCGCAGCTCGCCCTCCTCCACCAGCCCCTTGAGGTTGCGGTAGACGGTGGCGATGCCCAGGCCCGGCACCTGCTGCTGTGCCGCCTGCAGCACCTCCTGAGGCAGCAGCGGGCGTGCCGCCGCCACGATGGCCTCGCGAATGGCGGCGCGCTGGCGGGTGTGTCTTTCCATGCATGAAGCGTAGCGGCAAAGCGCGGTGGAAGGCGAAGCGGTGCTTTATGATATCGAGTTCTCATTACAATTGACTTCGGCGACTTCCTCGCCCCCATTGCCCAGAGGCCTTCCCGACATGAACCGATTCCCGCTCCACACCGCTGTGCTGCTGGCCGCCTGCACGGCGGCGCTGCCCACCGCGCAGGCACAGTCCGCCCCGGCCACCTCAGCCGCCCGCACCCCGACGGCACCCGCAGCCGAGCACTGGGAGTTCGGTGCCGTGATCGACCTGGGGTACACCTCGCGCGCGCTGGCACTGGGCGGGCGCGACAAGGGGCTGCAGCTCGGCCACAGCGACCTCACCGCCGGCGGACCCCTCGGTCGGCACCTGCGCGCGCAGCTCTCGGCGGCGCTGGCCACGCACGACGGCGAGCTCGAGCGCGGCATCGAGGAAGCCTGGATCGAGACGCGCACCCTGCCCGGCGGGCTGCAGCTGCGCGCCGGGCGCTTCGCCTCGCAGGTAGGCTCCCTGAACGCGCAGCACCTGCACGCCGACGACTTCACCGAACGCCCGCTGCTGCACCGTGCGCTGCTGGGCGGCCACTGGTTCGACGACGGAGTGCGCCTGAACTGGACCGCCCCCACGCCCTTCTACCTGATGCTGGGGGCCGAGGCACTGCGCGGCAGGCGGCTCGTGCACGAAGCCGTGGGCAACCCTGGCCGCGTCGGAGCCACCACGCTCGTGGCCAAGCTCGGGGCGGACGCGGGGCGCTCGCACAGCTGGCAGCTCGGGCTGTCGCACCTGAACAACCGGCGCGAGGCGGTGGTCGAGGAGAAGCACGCCGAGGAGGAAGACCACGCCCACGACGCCCACGACGCCCACCACGAGCACGACGCGCACGGCGCGCGCTTCAGCGGTCGGCGCACGTGGATGGTGGACGCCACCTGGAAGTGGGCGCCCGGGGGCAACAACCGCGCACAGCAGCTGCGCGTGGGCGTGGAGGCTGCGCGGGTGACCGGCCTGAACCGCCACGCCTCCTCCAAGGACCGGCACCTGGCCACGGCGCTATCGGTGGTGTGGCGGTTTCATCCGAGCTGGGAGGTGGGCGCGCGCGTGGACGAGCTGCGCGTGCGCATCCCGCACGACGATCACTTCGACGACGGGCGGCTGCGCGAAACGTCGCTGATGCTCGCCTGGAAGCCCGGCCACATGCAGTCGGTGCGCTTGCAGTGGAGCGCGCAGCGCAGTGCCGCGGGCTTGGAGGACACCTCGCGGCGCACGCTGCAGCTGCAGTACGTGGTGGCCTTCGGGGCACATGGTGCGCACACGTATTGAGCGCCTGCGGCGGACGGCCCTGGCGCTGCTGCTCGCTGCGACGGGCGCATCCGCTGCGCCCGCACTCACCGTCTTCGCCTGCGAACCCGAGTGGGCCGCGCTCACCCGCGTCCTGGCGCCCGAGGCCCGGCTGCACGTGGCCACGCACGCGGGGCAGGATCCGCACCACATCGAGGCCCGCCCGGCGCTCATCGCGCAGCTGCGCAGCGCAGACCTGGCCGTGTGCACCGGCGCGGCGCTGGAGTCGGGCTGGCTGCCGGTGCTGCAGCAGCGCGCGGGAAACGCCCGCGCGCGCGACGTCTTCTACGCCGCCGACCACGTCGAGCTGATCGACCCGCAGCCCGGCGCCATCGGTACACCCTGGGCCGGCGACGTGCACGCGCAAGGCAACCCGCACCTTCACACCGACCCGTACAAGTTGCTGGAGGTGGCGCATGCGCTGGCGCAGCGGCTGCAGCACGAGCGCCCGGCCCAGCGCGCAGCCATCGCCGAGCGGCTGCGCGCATTCGAGACACAGTGGCGCGCGCGCATCGCCCAGTGGGAGCGACAGGCCGCGCCACTGCGCGGCCGCACGGTGGCCGCGCAGCACACGACCTTCGGCTACCTGTGGCGCTGGCTTGGCATGCGCCAGGTGGCTGATCTCGAGCCGCGCCCGGGCATGGCGCCCACGCCCGGACACCTGCAACGGCTGCTCGAGGGCCTGCGGCGCGATCCGCCCCTGGCAGTGGTGGTGGCGGGGTACCACGATGCGCGGGCCGGGCACTGGCTCACGGGGCAGCTCAGCACAGCCGCCCCGCTGCTGGTGCTGCCTGCCACGGTGCAGGATCAGGCCGACGCCGACGCGCTCGTGCGCTGGATGGATGAGCTCGTGGCGGCGCTGCTGCGGGCGGCCGGGCGATGAGCGAGCCGGCCGCCGCTATCCCCGGTCGCGCACGGGAAGGGGTTCAGGCATGACCACCGAAGCGTGGTTCCTCGCCCCCGCCGCTGCCGTGGCGCTGGGCGTGCTGGCGCTCGCCCCGCTGGGCGCGCAGGTGCTGGCCCGCGGCGTGGTCTTCATCGACCTGGCGGTGGCCCAGGCCGCCGCGGCCGCAGCGCTGTGGGCCGGCGCCCTCGTTGACCACCCGAGCCTGCTGCAGTCGCAGTCCGCGGCCGCAGCCGGCGCCCTGGCCTGCGCGGCTGCCGTGGCGCTGCTGGCGCGCCGCCGGCCGGCTCAGCGCGAAGCCCTCATCGGGCTGCTCTATGTGCTCGGGGCCTGCGCTGCGCTGCTGGGCGCGCGCCAGGACCCGCACGGGCGCGAGCGCCTGGCCGAGCTGCTGGCCGCCGACGTGCTGTGGGCCGGCTGGTCGCAGGTGGGGCTGCTTGCAGCTTGCGCGGGGACCGTCTGGGCCGCCCGTCACGCGCTGACGCGCGACGCTGTCTTCTACCCCGCCTTCGCGCTGGCGGCGAGCCTGGCGGTGCCAGTGCTGGGCCTGTTCGTCGTCTTCGCGGCGCTGATCGCGCCGGCGCTGTGGCAACGCAGTGGCACCTCGCCCGGCTCGGCCATGGCCGGCGCCGTCGCCGCCTGCGGCACCGGCCTGGCGGCGAGCTGGGCCTGCGATGCACCCAGCGGCGCCTGCGTGGCGCTGGCCCTGGCCGGCTACGGCGTGGCCAGTGCGACGCGACGCGCCGCGCCCGAGCCTGAACACCCCAACGCTCCTCAACCGCATCCTCCAGGCACAAGAGCAGGTGGGCTTTGCAGACCGCATTCTCATCACCAAGACCGACACGGTGACACCCGCTGACGTGTCGCAGTTGCGGCAGCGCCTGGCGAGGATGAACCCGCGCGCCAGGATCGGTGTGGCCAGGCACGGCTTGGCCACCCTCGACCGGCTGCTGGACATCCGGGGCTTTGATCTCAATGCCATCCTCGAGATCGAACCTGACTTTCTGACCAACGTCGACCACGCCCACGACGACGACGTGAGCGCATTCGTGTTTCGTGAGGCGTGCAAGACTTCCTGGACGGTATCGTGCAGGTCTACGGCCCGAAGCTGATGCGCTACAAGGGCGTGTTGAACGTCCGCGGCATCGACCGGCGCGTGGTGCTGCAAGGGGTGCACATGCTCATGGGCAATGACCTCGGCACGGCGCGGCGGCCTGATGAGTTCCGCGAGAGCAAGATCGTCTTCATCGGCAGGGATATGCCCCGGCAGGTCCTGCTTGATGGGCTCGCGCAGTGCGCCGAGCGCGCGAGCAAGCTCTCGAGCAGCCGCTAGGCACCGCGCCGACCCGCAAGGCCCGCCGGGCCAGGCCAGGCACGAACCCCACCCGTGCGCGCTGCGGGCCGCGGGCCGCAGACAATGCGCCATGCCTCAAGCCTCCCCCGGGCTGCGCGTGTTGTCGGTCATCCCGCCGATGACGCAGCTGAACACGCCCTACCCCTCCACCGCCTACCTCACCGGCTTCCTGCGCGCGCGCGGCGTGGACGCGCGCCAGTGCGACCTCGCGCTGGCGCTGGCGCTCACCTTGCTGTCGCGCCCCGGGCTGCAGGCGCTGCGCGAGGCGCTCGGCCGCACGGGCGCTCAAGCGCGCACGCCGCGCGTGGCAGCGTTCCTCGAGCGCTTCGAGGC
This sequence comes from Rubrivivax sp., assembly GCA_044237995.1. Taxonomy (GTDB): domain Bacteria; phylum Pseudomonadota; class Gammaproteobacteria; order Burkholderiales; family Burkholderiaceae_C; genus Rubrivivax. The sequence goes on from JBIIED010000252.1 coordinate 4,996, forward strand.
CTACGCGGGCAGCATCGAGGGCGTGGTGGCTTTCCTGCAGGGCCGCGACCCGACGCTTGCGCACCGCATCTGCATGGGCGGCTTCCTGCCCGAGGGCGAGCGCTTTCGCCTGCTGCAGGCCTACGCCGACGGCGTGGCCGCCGGAGATGACGATCCGCTGGCCTGGGCCTTCGGCAGCCTGGGCACC
>JBIIED010000253.1:0-5180 GCA_044237995.1 Rubrivivax sp.
GCTTGCCACCGGGCCCGTCCTCGCCCAGCCCGGCCAGGGCCCACAGCCCGTGGAAGGGCGGCACTTCGTGCGCGTCAACCCGGCTGCGCCGGTCGGCACGCCGGCTGGCAAGATCGACGTGGTCGAGTTCTTCTGGTACGGGTGCCCGCACTGCAACACCCTGGAGCCGGCGCTGGAGGCCTGGGCCAAGCGGCTGCCGCCAGATGTGGCCTTTCGCCGCGTGCCGGTGGGCTTCACCGCCGTGCACGAGGCGCACCAGCGGCTCTACTACACGCTCGAGGCCATGGGGCAGCTCGAAGCCATGCACCGGCGCGTGTTCGCGGCCATCCATCAGCAGTCGCAGCGCCTGGAGCGCGAGGCCGACCAGGCTGCCTTCCTCAAGGCGCAAGGGGTGGACACCTCGCGCTTTGCCGACTTCTCCCGCTCCTTCGGCGTGCAGACCAAGATGCGCCAGGCGCGACAACTGGCCGATGCCTACAAGATCGACGGCGTCCCCACCATTGGTGTGCACGGCCGCTTCTACACGGCAGGCTCCCTCACCGGCTCCAACGAGTCGGCGCTGGCCGTGGCCGGCTTCCTGATCGGCCGGGTCCGCGCAGGCAGCTGAGGCGGCAATTTCACGCGGGCGGCCGAGCCGCAAGCGGCAATCGGTCGCCAGTGACCTCGGCGGCCCCGGGCCTGGGGCTAGAATCGGCATGCAAGTTCCGTGCCGCCTGAAATCATGTCCGCCATCCCGTGTCCTGCCCGATCCCGTCTCGTCCGCCTGGCGGGCGTTGCGCTGGCGGCTGCATGCCTCGGCTCGGCCGGCCTGGGCCCGGCGCACGCCGAGCGGGCCGACCGCAACAAGCCCATGGTCGTGGAGGCCGACCGTGAAGGCACGATCGACACGCAGCGCGGCTTGACCACCTTCAGCGGCAACGCGCTGATTTCGCAGGGCACGATGCTGATCCGCGCCGAGCGAGTGGAGGTGCGCGACCCGCCCGGCGGCGCGCGCACCGCGCTGGCCGTGGGCACGCCGGCCCAGCCCGCGACCTACCGCCAGAAGCGCGACGGCGTGGACGAGCACATGGAAGCCCAGGCCGAGCGCATCGAGTACGACGGCGCCACCGAGACGCTGCGCTTCACCGGGCAGGCCGCCTTGCGCCGGCTGCGCGCGGGCGCCGTCGTGGACGAGACGCTGGGCGCAGTCATTACCTGGAACAACCGCAGCGAGACGCTGACGGTGCAAGGCGGCGCCCCAAGCACGGCCAACCCGAGCGGGCGCGTGCGCTCGACCTTCGGGCCGGCTGCGCCCAAGGCCGCCTCCGCCCCGGCGGGGCGGGCCGAGCCGCTGCCGCTCAAGCCCGCGCGCGCGCTCGCGGAGCCGAAGTGACCCCGGCCGCGCCGGCACAGCGCCTGCTTGCGGCGTCGGGACTGCAAAAGCGCTACGGCGCGCGCCAGGTCGTGCGCGACGTGCACCTGGCCGTCGGCGCCGGCGAGGTGGTGGGGCTGCTCGGCCCCAACGGGGCGGGCAAGACGACGACCTTCTACATGGTGGTGGGCCTGGTGCGCGCCGACGCCGGCACGATCTCCATCGACGGGCAGCCGGTGGAGCACCTGCCGATGCACCAGCGCGCGCGCATGGGGCTGTCGTACCTGCCGCAGGAGGCGTCGATCTTTCGCAAGCTCAACGTGCAGGAGAACATCCGCGCTGTGCTCGAGCTGCAGCACGGCCCAGACGGCAAGCGGCTGCCCGAGCCGCGCATCGAGGAGCTGCTGCGCACGCTGCTGCGCGAGCTGGCCATCGAAAAGCTGGCCGACACGCCGTCGCTGGCGCTGTCGGGCGGCGAGCGCCGGCGCGTGGAGATCGCGCGCGCACTGGCCACGCAGCCACGCTTCATCCTGCTGGACGAGCCTTTCGCCGGCGTCGACCCGATCGCGGTGCTGGAGATCCAGCGCATCATCGGGTTTCTGCGCGCGCGCGGCATCGGCGTGCTCATCACCGACCACAACGTGCGCGAGACGCTGGGCATCTGCGACCGCGCCTACATCATCAGCGAGGGTTCGGTGCTGGCCGAAGGCACCCCCGCGGCGATCGTCGAGGACCCGCAGGTGCGGCGTGTCTACCTCGGCGAGCACTTCCGCATGTGAGGAGGCCGGGCTTGGCGCCGCGTCGCGTGCTGCATCCGCCCCGGCGGGAGCCTTCCTCATGAAGGCGTCGCTGCAGGTTCGCCTGTCGCAGCACCTGGCGCTCACGCCACAGCTGCAGCAGTCGATCCGGCTGCTGCAGCTGTCCACGCTGGAGCTGCACCAGGAGGTCGAGCAGATGCTCGAGCTCAACCCCTTCCTGGAGCGCGAGGAGGACGCCACGCCCCCCTGGGAGGCCGCGCTCGAGCGCGCCCGCGCCGCCGATGGCAGCCCGGCGCGCGATGCAGACGCCGACGTCGAACCCAGCGCGCCCGGCGCGCCGGCCGATGGCGGCTCCGGGGAAGACGCCCTGCCGGAGATGAACGCCGCAGAGTTCGGCACCTCCGAGCGCGCCGACTGGGAAAACGGCACCGAGGTCGACGACTTCGACGGGGTGCGCGAGCTCCCCTCGCTCGGTTCAGGCGGCACAGGGGGCGACGAGGACTTCGAGGGCCGCGAGCAGGGCGCACGTGCCACGAGCCTGGCCGAGCACCTGCGGGCGCAGCTGCCGGGGCTGCGCCTGTCGGCCGAGGACAGCGCCGCAGTGGGCCTGCTCATCGAGTCGCTCGACGGGGACGGCTACCTGGCCGACCCGCTGGAGGAGATCGCGCGCGGCCTGCTGGCCGACAGCGGCACCGGCAGCGGGGATGCGTCCGGCTGGCTCGACGGCGGGCTGGGCACGGCGGCAGGCGATGAAGATGATGAGGAGGTCTCTCCGCTGGAGGAGCTCATGAGCCGGCTGCGCTGCGCCTTGTCCTGGCTGCAGCGGCTCGATCCGCCAGGAGTGGGCGCTCGCTCTCTTTCGGAGTGCCTGCAGCTGCAGCTGCACATGCGGCCTGCCTCGCCGGCGCGCGAGCTGGCGCTGGTGGTGTGTGCACAGCACCTGGAGCTGCTCGCGCGGCGCGACGTCAAGCGCATCGTGGCGGCCACCGGGGCCGACGAGGCGCTGCTGCGTCAGGCGCACGCCCTGATCGTGGCCTGCGAGCCCAAGCCCGGGCGGCCCTTTGCCGACGCCGAGTCGCTCGTGGTCGTGCCCGACGTCGTGGTGCAGCGCGCCGGGCGGGGGCTGAAGGTCTCGCTCAACCCGGACGTGATGCCCAGGCTTCGGATCAACGACGTCTACGCCACCGCGCTGCGCGGGCCGCGCGGCTCCGCGCACGCCGGGCTGTCGGCGCGGCTGCAGGAGGCGCGCTGGTTCGTGAAGAACGTGGTGCAGCGCTTCGACACCATCCTGCGCGTGAGCGAGGCGATCGTGCAGCACCAGCGCGCCTTCTTCACGCACGGCGAGATCGCGATGAAGCCGCTCGTGCTGCGCGAGATCGCCGACGAGCTGGGCCTGCACGAGTCGACGATCTCGCGCGTGACCACCGCCAAGTACATGGCCACGCCCATGGGCACCTTCGAGCTCAAGTACTTCTTCGGCAGCGCCCTGGCCACCGAGACGGGCGGCAACGCCTCGAGCACCGCGGTGCGCGCACTCATCCGGCAGATGGTGGCGGCCGAGGATCCGAAGGCGCCGCTGTCGGACAGCACCCTCAGCCAGATGCTCGAGGAGCAGGGCATCCAGGTGGCGCGGCGCACGGTGGCCAAGTACCGCGAGGCGCTCAAGATCGCGCCGGCCAACGTGCGAAAGGCGATGTGATGGCCGGGCCGCCGGTTCGCGTGCGAGGCCCCGGGGCGCCAAGCGCGGCCCCGGTCGATGTGCTGGGGCGGCAAGTGGAGCTCTACCTGCCGGCTGCCGGCGGCGCGGAGGCGCTGCTGGCCCAGGAGGTGCAGCGCATCACGGGCCTGCCGGCGCAGGCCGGGCGCGGCGGCGTGTGGGTGCGGGGCGACGCCAGCACCGCGATGCAGCTCAACCTCGAGAGCCGCCTGGCGCAGCGCGTGCTGTGGCCGCTGGCCGAAGGCCCCTGCCGGGACGAGCACGAGGTCTATGCCATGGCGCGTCAGGTGCCCTGGCCGGCCTGGATCGAACCGCGGCAGACGCTGCGCGTGGACGTGCAGGCGCACGCCAGCCCGCTGCGCAGCCTGAACTTCGCCACGCTGCGCATCAAGGATGCCGTGTGCGACGCGCTGCGCGAGGCCTGCGGGGAGCGCCCGAGCGTGGACACGCACCACCCCGACCTGCCCCTGGTGGCCTACCTGGGGCCCGAGCGCGGCACGCTGTACGCCGACACCTCCGGCGAGGCGCTCTTCAAGCGCGGCTGGCGCGATGCGCGCGGCGGGCGCGAGGACGTCAAGGGCGAGGCGCCGCTGAAGGAGACGCTGGCCGCAGCCATGCTCGCGGCGGCCGGCTGGCAAGGCCGCGCCGAGGACGGCCCGCTGCTCGACCCTTTCTGCGGCGCGGGCACGATCGCGATCGAGGCCGCGCAGATCGCCTGCGGCATCGCGCCGGGCCTGGCACGGCGCTTCGCCTTCGAGCGGCAGCTGCCCTTTCGGCCGCACCTGGCCGCCTGGCAGGGGCTGCGCGAGGCGGCGCGCGCGCGTGTGCACCCCCCGGCGGTGGCCGTGCACGCCGGCGACGTGAGCTTTCGCATGACCGACTTCGCGCAGCGCAACGCCGAGCGCGCGGGCGTGGCGCACGCCATCGCCTTCAAGGCGGGCGACGCCCTGCAGCGCCCGGCACCGGCCCCGAGCGGCGTGCTCGTCATGAACCCGCCCTATGGCGAGCGCATCGCACCCAAGGGGCAGGGCAGCGGCGGCCCGTCGCGCCCGTACCGCCCGGGGCGCGAGAACTTCGAAGACGTCGAGTCACCAGCACCCGAAGGCGCTGCGGACCCCGCCGATGCGTTCTACGCCGGCCTGGCGGCGCACTGGAAGCGCCACTACACGGGCTGGTCGGCCTGGATCCTGAGCCCCGACCCTCAGCTGCCCTCGCGGCTGCGCCTGAAGGAGAGCCGGCGGGTGCCGATGTGGAACGGGCCGATCGAGTGCCGGCTCATGCGCTTCGAGCTGGTGGCGGGCTCGGCGCGGCGCTGAGCGCGAGCCACGCCAGCAGCGCCAGCGGCGCCGTGTCG
>JBIIED010000254.1:0-5171 GCA_044237995.1 Rubrivivax sp.
CCTGGGCGATCCAGGGCGTAGATGCCTGGAATGCGCAGCACCGTCACGGTGCACCCCGTCGCGCGCCCGAAGTGGCGCAGCCGCGCCTCGGCGTCCACCCGGCGCCGGGCACGCGCGGTGGAAGGGTTCACCGCGCGGGTCTCGTCGATGTGCGCGCCGGCGCAGTCGCCGTACACGCCGCTCGTGCTGCCGTACACGAGGTGCCGGGTGCGGCCGCCGCGCCACAGTGCGCGCACGAGGGCGGCCGTTCGCGGGTCGGTATCGCCCTGGGCCGGTGGTGGGGCCAGATGCAGCACCCGCTCGGCCAGGCCACCCAGGCGCCCGAGGGTGGACGGGTCGTCCAGGTCGCCCAGGAGCGGCACGGCACCGGCCGCGCGCAGCTCAGGCAGGCGAGCCGGCGTGGACGTGAGCACATGCACGCGCCAGTGCGGACCCAGCGCGCGCAGCACGCGCAGGCCGACGTCGCCGCAGCCGACGATCAGGAGCGTCGGGCGTCGGCCCGTCCGGGAGAGGTCAGCGCGCACGGGGGGGCTTCGCAGGCAGGCACAATGGCGCGTTGCAGTGTACGGCTGCAGCCGCAGCGCCCTACCCTCCCGCCCCATGAGCCTGACCGTCACGCTTGAGCCCTCCGGGCGCACCTTCGCCGTCGACCGCGACGAACGCATCCTCGCCGCAGCCATCCGCCAGGGCATCGGCCTGCCCTATGGCTGCCGCGACGGCGCCTGCGGCTCCTGCAAGAGCCGGCTGCTGGCGGGCCGCGTGATCCACGGGGCGCACCAGCACAAGGCGCTTTCGGTCGAGGAGGAGGCCGCCGGCCTCATCCTGACCTGCTGCGCCGCACCGCAGACCGACTGCGTGGTCGAGGCGCGTACCGTGGTGGGTGCAGGCGAGCACCCGGTGCTCAAGCTGCCGTGCCGCGTGATGTCGATCGAGCGCCCCGCGCCCGACGTGGCCGTGATCCGGCTGCAGCTGCCGGCCAACCAGAATCTGCAGTACCGCGCCGGCCAGTATGTCGAGTTCATCCTGCGCGACGGCGCTCGGCGCAGCTACAGCATGGCCAACGCCCCGCACCTGCTGGGCTCGCCGCCGGCCATCGAGCTGCACCTGCGCCACATGCCGGGCGGAAAGTTCACCGACCAGGTCTTCTCCACCATGAAGGAGAAGGACATCCTGCGCCTGGAGGGGCCCTTCGGCAGCTTCTTCCTGCGCGAGGACTCCGACAAGCCCGTCGTGCTGCTGGCCAGCGGCACGGGCTTCGCACCGATCAAGGCGCTGATCGAACACATGGCCCACAAGGGCAACACGCGTCCGGCCATGCTGTACTGGGGCTGCCGGGCGCGGGCCGACCTGTACCTGCACGAGTGGGCGGTGCAGGCCACGCGCGAGCTGCCGTGGCTGCGCTACGTGCCCGTGCTCAGCGAGGCCCGGCCCGACGACGCCTGGACCGGGCGCAGCGGCTTCGTGCACGAGGCCGTGATGCAGGACCTGCCCGACCTGTCGGGGCACCAGGTCTACGCCTGCGGCGCGCCGGTGATGGTGGAGTCGGCGCAGCGCGACTTCTCCGCGCGCTGCGGGCTGCCGCCGCAGGAGTTCTACGCCGACAGCTTCGTCACCGAGGCCGACAAGGCCCGGTCGGCGGGCTGAACCACGCGGGCGGTCCTTGCAGGGATCGCGCCGCCCCGCGCCGGCACGCAGCCTCTCGGAGGCCCTGCAGGCATCGCCCACGGTGGCCACGGTGCTCGCCGGGCACCGCGAGGCGCAGGCCTGCTACGCGCTGATCGAGCCGCTGCTGCCCTCGGGCCTGGCCTCGCAGCTGCGCCCGGGCCCGCTGCAGGACGGCACCTGGACGCTCTTTGCCGCCGGCAACGCCAGCGCGGCCAAGGTGCGCCAGCTCCTGCCCCGCCTGGCCGAGCGGCTGCAGGCGGTGCGCAGCGACGTGCAGGCCGTGAAGGTGAAGATCGTGCCGCGCGCGGACGATCAGCCGCCGAGGTAGGCGGCGCGCACGCGCGGGTCGTCCAGCAGCTCGCGCGCCGGGCCCGTCATGGTGATCTCACCCGAATCCATCACGTAGCCGCGGTCGGCCAGGCCCAGTGCCCGGCTGGCGTTCTGCTCGACCAGCAGCACCGTGGTGCCGCGCGCATGGATGTCGCGCACGACCTCGAAGATCTTGTCGACCATGATGGGAGACAGCCCCATCGAGGGCTCGTCCATCAGCAGCAGCCGGGGCCTGGCCATCAGCGCGCGGCCCATCGCCAGCATCTGCTGCTCGCCCCCGCTCATGGTTCCCGCGAGCTGCCCGGCGCGCTCCTTCAGGCGCGGGAAGATCCCGAAGACGCGCTCGATGTCGGCGCGCACCTCGCCGTCGGTGCGCACGAATGCGCCCATCTGCAGGTTCTCGACGATGGTCATGCGGCTGAACACGCCGCGCCCCTCGGGCACCATCACCAGGCCCTGGCGCACCAGGTCCCAGGCGCCCAGGCCGCGGATGTCGCGGCCCATCACCTCGATGCGGCCTTCGGCCGCCGGCTGCGTGCCGGTGATGGCCTTGAGGGTGGTCGTCTTGCCCGCGCCGTTGGCACCAATGAGCGAGACGAGCTCGCCCTCGCGCACCTCGAAGCTCACGCCCTTGACGGCCTGGATGCCGCCGTAGGCCACCTTCAAGCCCTCGACCTTCAGCAGGGTGCTCACGGGGCGGCCTCCCCCGCAACCGCCGTGTGCCCGGTGCCCAGGTAGGCCTCGATCACCTTGGCGTCGCCCTGTACCTGCGCCGGCGTGCCCTCTGCGATCTGCTTGCCGTAGTCGAGCACCGTGACGCGGTCGCACAGGCCCATCACGAGCTTGACGTCATGCTCGATGAGCAGGATCGTGCGGTCGTCGCGCCGGATGCGGTCGATGAGCTCGCGCAGCACCACCTTCTCCGTGGCGTTCATGCCCGCGGCAGGCTCGTCCAGTGCGATGAGCTTGGGGTCGGTGGCCAGTGCGCGCGCGATCTCCAGGCGGCGCTGATCGCCGTAGCTCAGCGTGCGCGCCTTGTACTCGGCATAGCGGCCGATGCCCACGTACTCGAGCAGTTCCTGGGCGCGCTCGGCGATCTCGCGCTCTTCGCGCCGGAAGGCGGCCGTGCGCAGCACCGCGCCGAGCACCCCCGAGCGCGTGCGCACGTGGCGCCCGACCATCACGTTCTCCAGGGCCGTCATGTCGGCAAACAGGCGGATGTTCTGGAACGTGCGCGCGATCCCCGCCTCGGCCACCTGGTGCACGGCCTGAGGCTGGTAGGGGCGCCCCCCGAGCTCGAAGCTGCCCGAGTCGGGTGTGTACAGGCCCGTGATGACGTTGAAGAAGGTGGTCTTGCCCGCGCCATTGGGGCCGATCAGGCCGTAGACCTCGCCGCGGCGGATCGTCACGCCCACGTCCGACAGCGCCTGCAGGCCCCCGAAGCGCTTGGACACGCCCGAGACGCGCAGCACGATCTCTTCGCTGCCCATCGCCAGACCTCAGCGCCCCGGCTGCGCCGCCTGGGGCGCAGCCTTGCCGTGCTCGCGCGCGGGCCACAGGCCGCGCGGGCGCAGCAGCATGATGGAGATCATCGCCAGCGCGATGAGCAGCTGGCGCAGGATGGACGCGTCGATGCGCCCGCCGCTGAGGTTCTGGATGTCGCCGGCCACGTAGCGCAGCACCTCAGGCAGCGCCGCAAGCAGGAGCGCGCCCAGGATCACGCCCGGCAGGTGCCCCAGGCCGCCGAGCACGACCATCGCCACCACCATGACCGACTCCATCAGGCTGAAGGACTCGGGCGAGATGAAGCCCTGGAAGGCCGCGAACATGGAGCCCGAGACGCCGCCGAAGGTCGCGCCCATGGCGAAGGCCAGCAGCTTCAGGTTGCGGGTGTCGATGCCCATCGCCTTGGCTGCGGTCTCGTCTTCCCGGATGGCCATCCAGGCACGCCCGATGCGGGAGGTCTCGAGCCGGTGACAGATGACGACGCTCACCACCACCAGCACGAGGAAGAGGTAGAAGTAGAGCGTCACGGACGGGATGCGGAAGTCCCCCACCATGAGCGGCTTGCCGAAGTCCAGCGGGCCGATGCTCATCGAGTCGATACGGTCCAGGCCGCGCGGGCCATTGGTGATGTTGACCGGGTGCTCGAGGTTGTTCATGAACACGCGGATGATCTCGCCGAAGCCCAGCGTGACGATGGCCAGGTAGTCGCCTCGCAGCTTGAGCGTGGGTGCCCCCAGCAGCACGCCGGCGATGGCCGCCAGGCCCGCTGCCAGCGGAATCACGAGCCAGACGGGCGTGTGCAGGCCATTGGGGAAGATGTTCTTGAGGCCCTCGAAGGTCTCCCAGAGGTGGGGCGAGGCCAGCAGCGCGTACATGTAGGCGCCCACCGCGTAGAAGGCCACGAAGCCGAGGTCCAGGAGCCCGGCGTAGCCCACGACGATGTTCAGCCCGAGGGCCAGCAGCACGTACAGCAGCGCCAGCGCCATGATCCGCACCCAGCCCTGCCCGAACTGCTGCACCACCAGCGGGAGCGCGAACAGCGCAGCCGCGGCAAGAAGGAAGACGAGGATCTGGCGCTTGCGGTCCATGCTGAGCGGTGCGTTCGAAGCGGGTCTTGCGGTCAGTCCGAGCGGCGTCCGATCAGGCCCGGTCGGCCACGCGCTCGCCCAGCAGCCCGGAGGGCCGCAGCGTCAGCACGAGGATGAGGGCCACGAAGGCGAAGATGTCGGCGTAGTGGCTGCCCAGCACACCGCCCGTGAGCGTGCCGAGGTAGCCCGCGCCGATGGCCTCGAGCAGCCCCAGGAGCAGCCCGCCCACCATGGCGCCGGCCAGGTTGCCGATGCCCCCGAGCACGGCCGCCGTGAAGGCCTTGAGCCCGGGCAGAAAGCCCATCGAATGCTGCACCGTGCCGTAGTTGGCCGCCCACATGACCCCTGCCACGGCCGCCAGCGCCGCGCCGATGATGAAGGTGGCCGAGATGACCATGTCCGGGCGCACGCCCATGAGTGCCGCCACGCGCGGGTTCTCGGCCGTGGCGCGCATGGCCCGCCCGAGCTGCGTGCGGTGCACGAGCCACAGCAGGCCCATGAGGATGAGGGCAGTGACGACCAGGATCAGGATCTGCGTGACCGTGATGACCGGCCCACCCAGGTCGATCGGCTCGGTGGGCA
>JBIIED010000255.1:0-5170 GCA_044237995.1 Rubrivivax sp.
CGGGGGCCGGCTTGGACCGCTTGAAGAAGCTGAACATGGTGGGGAGGGGTGGAGGAAGCCGCCAAGCTGGCGCGTGCCGTGCTTGCCGCTATACTGCGCGGTTCGGGGCGCTTTAGCTCAGTCGGTTAGAGCGACGGAATCATAATCCGCAGGTCCGGGGTTCGAATCCCTGAAGCGCCACCACCCTCGCCGGTCTGCGCCGCGTGAGGGAGTTCAGGCCGCCGCCCGGTGGCCGAAGTGTCTCCCGAAGAGCGTCGCGCATGTCCGAGTGACTGCGTCGTGCGCTTCACTTTCCACCCGCCGCCCGATATTGCGCGATGGCGTCCCGCAGGTCCTTGAGCTCCGGGCAGCCGAGACGGCACGCCCTCTCCAGCCTGCTCTGGATCGCCAGTGCGCCCGCGAGATCCTTCTTCATGAGGAAGAGCTCACCGTAGTATTCGAGCGCGCTGCGGTGGCGCGGCTCGATTTCCAGCGCCCGCACGTAGTGCCGCTCGGCGGCCACGAGATCGGGCGGGACGCGGCTTCGAAGCGAAAAGCCCATCAGGTTGTGCCACTCGGCGTTCTCGACCGCATTGGCCGGCTGCAGCACGGCCAGGGCGGCGTCGAAGCGCCGAGCCGTGATCTCCTTGCGCGCCTGCTGCAACCACGCCGGATCGTCGGGAGCGGGGTCGCTCGGGGCGGCCAGGCTCACCGCGGCGCAAGCCAGGAGAGCGCAGGCCAGACCGGCTGCACGCCACAAGCGGCGCAACCTTGCCCGAGCCGCCCGCGCGGGCGGACGATCAGGCTCCGGTGACGGGTGGGCGAAACGATTTGGGGCGGCAGATGTGGACATTGCGAGGGGCGGGAGGCAACTGGCGGCAGTGGGCGGCAAGCACCACGGGGAGACGAGGCGAACGATAACCCGCCTCACGGTTGGCCTCAGGACAGGCGAGTCCGTGCCGGCCGGTAACGAAACGTGACGAGGTGCCGCTACACTGCCGGCCGCGGCATCCACCCGCCGCTGCCCTGAGACCCCAGTACTTCGCGTGCTCCCTGCCGCAGACCCGATCGATCGGCCTCACTGGCGATCGACGCTCTCTGAACCCGGCTCGACCTGCCCCGCGCAGTTGACCGGGCCGCATAGCCGCCCCTTGCGAAGCCTGTCTGGCAGGTTGAGCGAGCGGGGCCGCTCTCAAGCGCTCATCCCGAAGCACGCAGCGCGCAGGGCGTGTCAATGAGCGACACCAGCCGCCAGACGGACACCCCCGCAGCCCCGGCCCAGCCCGCCGCCCAGCCTGCGGCCGTGCTGCGGCCCGTGGGTCCACGCAAGGTCCTCGAGATTGCGCTCGTGCCCGCCGTCGACGGGATTCCGGTGCGCATCGAGGCATACCCGGGCGAGCGCTACGAGCTCAAGGATCCTCGCACCGGCAAGGCGCCCAAGAGACTGCGCGTCTGGCGCGTGGCCAACGACCTGTGGATCGCGCTGGACACCCAGGCCACGGTCGATGCGAGCGTGGCGCGGCCCGATCTGGTCATCGGCCAGTACTTCGATCCCACTTTCGTCGCCAGCCCGGCCGACAGCCTCGTGGGCCTGGACGACAACGCGCTGCTGCGCATCTACATGGTCAGTGCCGAGGGGCTGCAGGGTGCCCCGGCACATCGGGAGCTCTCCACGCTGGCCTCGGTGAACACGCAGATCATCGAGTTTCCGCGCCTGGAGGTGCAGCCTGCCGCCGCGGCGATGCCGATGCTCTTGCCCGGCCTGTTGGCCGGCGGGCTGGCGGCGGCCGCAGCCGGGGGCGGGGGCGGGGGCGGCGGAGGGGGCTCGGGCACGCCACCCGTCGTGGACACGCTCAAGCCCGGGCTGCCGTCTCTTGCCGCGCCCGAAGCCGCCGCCGGGCTGAACCGCCAGGAAGCGGCGGACGGAACCTCGCTCGTGGTCAGCCTGCCAGCCAACGCGGCGGCCGGGGACGTCCTGACCACCGTGCTCACGCGCCCCGACGGCAGCACGCTCACGCTGACTGCAACCGTCTCGGCTGCCGATCTGGCAGCCGGCCAGCTCGGCGTGGCCGTGGGCGCGGCTTCGCTTACCGCGGCCGACGGCCGCTGGGCCGTGCGCGCGTGGCTGGCACGGGGGACGGTCCAGGGCGATGCCGTCAACCTCGAGTTCGTCGTCGACACCACGGCGCCCGGGGCGCCGCAGCTGGCGCTGCCCGAGGCTGCGGGCCGCATCACGGCGGCCGAGGCGCAGGACGGCACCACACTCGTCGTCACGCTGCCGGCCGGCAGCGCCGCCGCCGACCGTCTGGAGGTGAGCTTCACCAGCCCCTCGGGCGCGGCGGTCACCCGCTCCGTCGTGCTGCAGGCAGCCGACGTGACAGCAGGCCGGGTCACCGTCGAGCTCGGCGCGGCCGATCTGCGCACGGGGGCGGCCGGCTCGGGCTTTGCCGACGGCGCCTGGACGGTACGGGCCGCCTTGACCGACACGGCGGGCAACGCCGGAGCGGCTGCTCAGGCGGCCTTCGAGCTCGAGACGCGGCTCGTGCTGCAGGGCACCGTCGTGGCCGGGCCCGTGACGGGCGGCCTCACGGTGGAGGTGTTCGGAGACCAGGGCCAGTCGCTGGGTACCGCGGCGGTCGGCAGCGGCGGATCGTGGCGGCTCGAACTCTCGGGCCTGGGCAGCTACCGCGGGCCGGTGCTCGTGAGGGTCACCGACGCCAACGGGTCAGAGCCCAACTACCTCGACGAGGTCAGCGCCGCCCCGCGGTCGCTGGACACGGCGCTGCGCGCCGTCGGTGTGGCGGCAGAGTCCAACCCGCGCTTTTCGGTCCAGGCCTCGGGCCTGGCCGTGCTCGACCTGCACGTGAACCCGCTCACCGAGCTGGCCACCCGGCTGCTCGTGGGCACGGGCAACCGCCCGCCCTCCGACGCGGCCGCCATCGCGTCGGCCAACCGCGCCGTCGGCGAGGCCTTCGGTTTGCGCGGCGTCGACGTGTCGGGCGGCGCCGTGCCGACCAACGCTGCGGGCTTCAACGCCTCCGACGGGCTGTCCGACGCCGAGCGGGTCGGACTGGTGCTGGCCAAGCTCTCGGGGACGGAACGTCTGGACGCAGGCACCCTCGCCGGCTCGCTCGCGCGGCTCGAGGCGGGGTTGCTGAACCAGAACGGCACGCTCACGCTGACACCGGCCACCGCGGCCTGGATCGACCAGGGACGCCAACAGGCCCTGGCCGCACTGAAGGCAGCGCCTTCCACCGCCGAACAGACCTTCCTCAGCGACTCGGCGCTGCACCGGCAGCTCCTGGGCGAGGTCGTGGTCACACGCCAGGAGATCGCAGCCGATGGCCGGCTGATCGTGTTCGGCAGCGCGCTTCCCGGCAGCCGCGTCTCGGTCACCTTTGCCGACGGCTCGACCCAGTCGGGCACGGCCGGGCCGGACGGGAACTTCGTCCTCACCTCCTTGCGCGCGCAGGCCTCGCTTGTCTCCCCGCTCGATGTGCTGGGCCAGGATGCCCTGGACCAGCCCGTGCGCCACGCCGTGCCCGGCGCGCCCACTATCGAGCCGGGCAACGGCCGCATCGTGGCAGGCACCGGCACCCCGGGCAGCGAGGTGGAGGTCTTCGATGCCTCGGGCCGCTCGCTGGGCAAGGCCACCGTGAACCCCTTCGGTGCGTGGTCGATCGCACCGGACTCACCCCTGCCCGCCGATGCCACGCTGCGGGCCGTCTCGCGCGATGCCAGCGGCAACGTCTCCTCCGCCAGCACCGCCCGTGTCGTCGTGGAGCAGCCGGGGCTGCAGATCCCGGAGGCCGCTGACGGCTACGTGAACCTCGCCGAGCGCGACGACGGCGGGGTCGGCCTGGTGATCGCGGTGCCGGCCAACGTACCGGCCGGATCCCGGCTGGAGACCATCCTGACCCGACCGGACGGCACGACGCTGTCCATCCCCGCCACGCTGGGCGCGGCCGATATCGCAGCCGGCTCCCTCACCCGCACCGTGCCGGCGTCCGCGCTCGGGCCGGATGGCCGCTATGCGGTCAGCGTGCGGGTCACGACAGCAACCGGAGCGGTCTCGCCCGTTGCCACCCGCGAATTCGTGCTCGACACGGTGGCGCCCGCCGCACCGGCACTCGACGTGGCGGGCGACCGGCTGGTGGCCGGCACCGCCGAGCCGGGCAGCTCGATCCGGCTCCTCGGGGCAGGAACGCAGGTGCTGGGCAGCGCCGGGCCGGTCGGGACCGACGGGAGCTGGGTCGTGCGGCTCGATGCCGCACTGGCCGACGCCACGCCCGTGCGGGCGGTGGCCACCGACGCCGCCGGCAACTCGAGCCCCGCCACGTCGGGCCAGGTGCTCGCCTCGGCAGTACGCGTCCAGGGCGCATTCGACGACGCAGCCCCGGGCCTGGGGCTGCTGGCAGACGGCAGCCTGTCCAACGACGCGAGCCTGCTGCTCAACGGCACCACGGGCCGGGCGCTGCTGGCTGGACAGGTGCTGGCCGTCTACCGCCGAGCCCCTGGCGGGGATTGGGTACGGCTCGGCGAGGCCAGCGTCAACGGCACGGGCTGGACCTTCCAGGACGGCACCGGCGCGACGGGCTCGGCCACTGCCAGGTTGGCCGACGGCGCCTACGCCTACATGGCCCGCATCGAGACGGGCACCACCCCGGTGGCCGGGATCGCGCCGAGCGCGCCCTTCGACGTGCAGGTGCTCACGGCGGCGCCGGCGGCGCCGCAGGTCGTGATTCCCGAAGCCCAGGGCGAGGACACGCGCATCAGCGCGGCCGACCGCTCGAGCCAGGGCGGCGTGCCCGTGCTGGTGAACCTGCCGGCGGGCACGCGCCCGGGCGACGAGCTGCTGCTGTCGCTGACGCTGCCCGATGGCACGGTGCGCAGGATCGAGCTGCCGCTGACACAGACGGCGGCCGTGGCGGGCAGCCTCACGGTGCTGGTGCCCCGGGAGATGCTCGACCTCGACGGCGAACACGTCCTGCGCACGACCGTGGCATCCACCGTGACCGGCCTGGCCAGCGCCCCCGCGACCAGCCGTTTCACACTGGACACCACCGCCCCGGCCGCCCCCAGCGGCGGCCTGGACCCCTCCAGCGACACCGGCGTGCCAGGGGACGGGGTGACGCGCGAGGCGGCGCCGATCCTGTCGGGTCAGGCCGAGCCGGGCAGCACGGTCAGGCTG
>JBIIED010000256.1:0-5164 GCA_044237995.1 Rubrivivax sp.
CGTCCACGGTGGAGATCCAGCCAATCGGCCGCGGCACGACGCAGGACTTGAAGGGGTCGTGGGGCAGGCCGTGGGGGGTGAGGCCGGGTTCGTAGTACATGGGGGAGCCTCGGTCAGGCCATCAACGGGTTGCGCACCACCGGGTCCGGGGCGTGTGAAGTCCCGATCGGCTGAGCAGAGCAGGCAGACACCGTGGTGCAGACACAGCACGGCTGTCCGCGCGTCGCGGATGACGGTCCAGGGTGCCTTGACAGGGGCGACGCCCATCGCCGTCGTGAGGAATATGGTAGCGGTTGGCCCGGTGGCTGCGCCGCTTCCCGCCGCGCATCGACTTCGAGAGCCTCGCCACACCGGCAGCGCTCGCTCCACGGCGGGCATCGGGTGGAAGAACCCTGGGCTGTGGAAGGCAAGCCTCGAGGGTCAATCCTCCCATCCGGCCCTGACCATCCCGCTCACGAGGTTGTGCCCGAAGAGCCGCTCCAGCAGCGTGCCCCGGCGTAGCCCCACCCCAGCCAGGAAGGCCCGCGCAGCCGCCGCGTGTGCCCGTGCGAGCGCCACGGCCTGTGCCGCCTCCACCGCTTCGAATCGCACGACATCCCGCGGCCGGCGCTGCGCCACTGCGTCGAGGTCGCACGAGACGACGGTGGCGATCTTGGGGTAGCCGCCCGTGGTCTGGTGGTCGGCCAGCAGGATCGAGGGCACGCCCTCGCCATTGACCTGGATCGAGCCGCGCACGATCGGCTCGGAAGGAATCGAAAGGGCCTGGCGCAGCGGCAGGGCAGGGCCCTCCAGCCGCATCCCCATTCGGTCGCAGGCCGAGCTCACCGAGTAGCCCTCGGCGAGCAGCCGCTCGACGCCGCCCGCCTCGAAGTGCTCGGTCTGCGGCCCCAGGACGATGCGCACCCGCGGATGCGCATGGGCGAAGGCCGGGGCGGGAAGCTCGCCTTCGCGCTCTTCGCACACGGCCGCCTGCCGCACGACGAGCGTCGCGCCGCTGGCCAGCAGCCCGCCTCCCAGGCCCGAGGTGGAGTGCGTGGCGGAGTGGCCAGCCCAGGGGCGGCATTCCAGGTCGCCGCAGAAGGCCAGGTAGGCCCAGCTGCCCCAGCGCCCGGGCCGGATGGCGAGCGTCTCCCCGGCGCGGACGGTGCGCACGCAACCCGACTTCACAGTCGCCCCCCCATGCACCACCTGGAACTCACCTCCGGTGACACTGAAGCTGACCTCGCCCGTGTCGCAGACGAGCTCCAGCCCGCCGAGCGAGACCTCCAGCGCCGTGGCACCCTCGGGCTGCCCGAGCGCGGCCTGCGCCGTCGCGTGGGCCAGCCGGTCCATCGGCCCGGAGGCTGCCACGCCGAAGCGCATCATCCCCGGGCGGCCCCCATCCTGGTACGACACCAGCGGGCCGCAGGCACGCACCGTGAAGCGGGCTTCAGCCATCGCCTGGGGCCCCGCACAGCGCGTCGTACCGGGCCCGGTCGATGCGCACGAAGCGCACCGAATCGCCCACCTCGAAGAGGAAGGGCGAGGGCGAGTCGGGGTCGAGGATGCGCGTGGGCGAGCGGCCGATCACCGACCAGCCTGTGGGCATGACGAGTGTGGTCACCAGGCACTGCGGCCCGGCCATGAGCACGCTGCCCGAGGCGATGCCGCGCGTGGCCGAGGGCTTGCGCGGCACCTGGATCGCCGCGGGCACGCCCGAGAGGTAGGCAAAGCCCGGCGCGAAGCCGTACATCCGCACCCGGTAGGGCGCCTGCTGGTGCAGCCCGATCACCTGCTCGATCGACAGGCCCGAGGCCGCGGCCACCGCGGGCAGGTCAGGCGCAAAGTCGGCGTCGTAGCAGACCTGCACTTCGCGTACGCGGCCCTCGATCGGTTGGGAGGCGCCTTCGTTCAGCAGAGCCTGCACGTGCGATTGCACCTGCGCGTGGTCGGTCAGCAGCGGGTCGAAGTCGACCAGAAGGCTCACCATCGCTGGCACGCATTCGATGAAGCCTGTGCAGGGCGAGCGTCCGAGCGCACGGTCCAGCGCCATCACGGCCGCGCTCGTGTCGTCGCCGATCACCTCGCCGAAGGCCACCAGCAGCGCGTGGTCGGCCACGGGCGTGAAGCGGGGCCAGCCGGGCGGGGGATGCATGGCGTGGAACTGCGTGATGGAGGCTCTGCAGGCCTGTTCTTGCCCGATCTGGCCTGTCCGAGCCGGATCGTGCCGGCCGCGCTATCCCGCAAAGGGCGCGAGCACCACGCCCTCGGCCTGCAGCCGCGCGCGGATGTGGCGCGCCATCTCCACCGCATGGGCGCTGTCGCCGTGCACGCAGATCGAGTCGGCCCGCAGCGCGATAGGCTCGCCGCCGGCCACCGGCATCCGGCCGGTTTGCAGGTAGCCCACGAGGCGATCGGCCGCTTCCTTCGCGTCGTCGAGCACCGCACCAGGCTGGCTGCGCGGCACGAGCTGCCCGTTGGGCTGGTAGGCACGGTCCGCGAAGACCTCCGAGTACACCGTCACGCCTTGCTCGCGCGCCACCTGCTCGAGCATCGTGCCGGAGATGGCGAGCACAGCCAGTTGCGGGTCCAGCCCCCGGATCGCGGCCACGATGCCCGCGGCCACCGACCGGTCGGCCGCTGCCAGGTTCCCGAGCGCGCCATGGGGCTTGACGTAGCGCACCTCGGTACCGGCCAGCCGCGCGAGCGCCACGAGCGCCCCAACTTGTGCCACGACCATGCGGCCGATCTCGTCGACGGCCATCGGAATCACGCGCCGCCCGAAGCCCTCGCGATCCGCGTAGCCCGGGTGGGCGCCGACGCGCGCGCCCTTGTGTGCCGCCAGGCGCAGCGTCCTGAACATCGTCTCCGGATCACCGGCGTGCCCGCCGCAGGCGATGTTGGCGCTGGTCACGCAGTCCAGGATCTGCGCGTCGTCGCCCATCGTCCAGGGCCCGTAGCCCTCGCCGAGGTCGGAGTTCAGGTCGATCTGCATCGAAGGCGTCCTCCCGCTTTCGCGCGGTTCACCGGCGCGGCCCGCTGCCGCGCTCAGAAGGGCTAGAAGGGTTTCAAGCCCAGGGCCGAGCGTACGCGGTTCTTGATGAAGGGGCCGTCGCGCGGGGGCAGTGCACGCGCGGGCTCGTCGGCCTGCACGCGCGCGCGCACGAAGCGCAGCCCGCTGCGCGCGCGAATGTCCTGCGCGATCGCCTCGCAGGCCTCCAGGCTCTCCACCGAGCGCGCGTCGGCGAAGCCGAAGCCCCTGGCCACCGCCACGAGGTCGGTCCCCAGGCTCGTGTGGCTGCGCTGCATCCCCGTTTCGCCGTAGTGCCCGTTGTCCAGGGCGACGATCGTCAGGTTGGGTGGCTGCTTGGCCGCGATCGTCGCCAGGCTGCCGATGCCCATCAGCAGCTCGCCGTCGCCCGTGATGACCACCACCGAGCGAGCGGGCTGCGCCAGCGCCAGCCCGAGCCCGAGGGCCGAGGCTCCACCCATCGCGCCCCACAGGTAGTAGTTGAGGTCGCGGTCGCCAGCGGCGTAGACATCGTAGGCAGCCGAACCCAGCCCCGTGACCACCAGCGCCTCCGGCGTGAGCGCCAGCAGCCGCGAGACGAAGGCGCGGCGCTGGCAGCCCGTGCCCGATGCTTCGTTGCTCATTCCTGACGCTCCCACTTCTTGCGGCCGATCAGCCGCTGCCCCAGCAGCACGGCCACCTTGCCACCCGCCAGAAAGGCCGTGTCGAAGCCTGCGCTGACGGTCTCCTCCACGGTCGCTGGATCGTCGGCCCGCAGCACCTGGATGCCCATCATCTCCATCGCCGCCTGCGTGGCCTGGCTCATCGGCGTCTGCCAGGGGTTGAACTCGCCGAACTCGCCGCGCATCGTCACGAGCGTGAAGAAGGGGAAGTCGGCCGAGCGCAGCAGCGAGAACATGTTGACGCAGTTGCCCACGCCGCTGCTTTGCATGAGCAGCACCGCACGCTGGCCACCGAGCCACGCGCCGCTCACGAGCGCCACGCCTTCCTCCTCGGTGGTGAGCGCCACGTCGGCGATCTGCGGATCGTCGATCGCGCGGCGGATCAGGTGCGCATGCCCGGCGTCGGGCACATACGCCACCTGGCGCACCTGGCCGCGCTTTAGGACCTGGAAGACGGCTTCCTGCCAGGTCGGTGTGGGGGTAGGCATGGGGTTCATCGAGCCTCCGGTTGCATGTGCCAAGCCAGTATCGCGATCACGCCTGAACCGGACACGGGCGTCACGATGGGCTCGCCGAAGACGAACAACAGGGACAGCGTGCTCTCGCCGATGAAGACCGGCGAGCCGATGGGGCGCCGGCAGTGACCCGTGTGGGTCGCCCTCAGGCCGAAGTCTCCTTGCCCCCGAGCAGCTTGGCGTTGGCCACTGAGGAGTCGGCGGCTTCGGCTGTGGCGGCGAACTTGCAGCCGTCCACCTTGGCCTTGTTCGCCGTCAACTGCACCAGCATGCGGCCGAGGGGGAGGCAGGTGCCCCCCGTGCCGCCCTTGGCGATGCCGGCGAACTGCCGCTGCTGGGCCAGGCCGGCGACGGCGCGCTTCCAGGCGATGCGCATGGTGGGGATTCCTCAAGCTCGGACCAAGGTTGTGAATCCGACATCGTGCGCGCACGCCCGCCCGGGCGCCATCGAGACTTCCCCGGTGCGCCGCCTTCAGGTGCGCCGGCCGGCCACCCAGACTTCGGCGAAGGCCGGCCGATCGGTGGCAAAGACGAGCGAGTCGAGCAGGCTCTCCAGCGGCCTGCCGGCCAGGGCATCCACCGTCGTGTCGAGCACGACGCAGTCTGCCCGCGCGCCAGCCGCCAGCCCGTGCGGGCGGCCGCCCGCTGCAGCGGCCCCGCCCCCCAGCGCGAGCTCGAACAGCCGCTGCGCCGTGGAAGGCTCACCTTGCTGCGGGGCCGCCGCAACGTTGCGGCGCCGCAGCGCCAGGCGCTGTCCGTACTCCAGCAATTGCAGCTCGCGTGGCCACTGCCGGCTCACGTGGCTGTCCGAGCCGATGGAAAGCGGCACGCCGCTGTCGAGCCACCGCGGCAGGTCGAACAGCCCGTCGCCCAGGTTGGCCTCGGTGGTCGGGCACACGACCACGCCTGCGCCCATGCGGGCCACGGCCTCGATCTCCGAGGGGCTTGCATGCGTGGCGTGCACGAGCTGCCAGCGT
>JBIIED010000257.1:0-5145 GCA_044237995.1 Rubrivivax sp.
GGCGCCGCCGCGGGGCGCCGGGCAGCGTGCTCGGGCCGCCCGCGCTCAAGCGCGTGCTCACCTGGGAACCACTGGGTGCGCCGCTGTTTCGGGCGCTCACGCGCCCGGGCGTGGTGCGCTACTTCCTGCGCCGCACCTATGGCGCGCGCGACATCGACGAGCAGCTCTGGCGCGATGCGGTGGCCACCGCGCGCGAGAGCGGCGCTGAGCGCGCGCCGCTGCACTTCCTGTCGGCTGCACTCTTCAGCGCCGACATCAACGACCTCTACGAGCGCCTCGTGCAGCCCGTGTGGATGAGCCACGGCACGCGGGGCGATTTCACCGACTACCGCGGGCGCGATACCGTCGAGGGCCGGGCCAACTGGCGTTTCAGCGTCTTCCAGACGGGGGCGATGCCGTACTTCGAGCAGCCGCAGGCGTTCCTCGACGAGCTGCGGGCCTTCCTGGACGCGCCCCGCAGCCCTCAGGTGCCTCCCGTAGCCACCGCGAACGGCCGCACCGATCGGTAGGCCTGGGCCCGATCGCGCCGCGTGAGCACGAGCTGCCACAGCTGCCCCTGGCGCGCGCGGAAGAAGCCCGCGCAGCTCAGCAGGTAGTAGCGCCACATGCGCCGGAAGCGCTCGCCGTAGCGTGGTGCGAGCTCGGGCCAGGCCTGCTCGAAGCGTGCGTGCCAGCTCATCAGCGTGCGGTCGTAGTCGGTGCCGAAGTTGTGCCAGTCCTCGATCAGGAAGTCGCGCTGCACGGCCGCGGCCAGCTCGCTCGGCCCCGGCAGCTTACCCCCCGGAAAGATGTGGCGCTCGATCCACGGGTCGGTACCCGTGCCGGGGCGGTCGAGCCCGATCGTGTGCAGCAGGAAGAGGCCCTGCGGGGCCAGCATCCGCCGCGCTGCGCGGAAGTAGGCCGCGTAGTTCTTCGCCCCCACGTGCTCGAACATGCCCACCGACACGATCCGCTCGAAGCTGCCCGCTGCCGAGCGGTAGTCCTGCAGCACGATCTCCACCGGCAGCCCGGCGCAGCGCTCGCGCGCCAGCTGGGCCTGCTCGCGCGAGACGGTCAGGCCCGTCACGTGAACGCCATGGTGGCGCGCCATGTGGCGTGCCAGCCCGCCCCAGCCGCAGCCGATCTCGAGCACGCGCTGGCCCGGGCGCAGCTGCAGCTTGGCGCAGATCATCTCGAGCTTGTGAGCCTGGGCCTCGTCGAGGTCACGCGCGCGTTCCCAGTAGCCGCAGGAGTACACCAGCTCGCGGTCGAGCATGCGCGTGTACAGGTCGTTGCCGATGTCGTAGTGGCGCTCGCCCACCACGAAGGCGCGCGCGATGCGCTGCGGGTTGGAGAGCTGGTTGCGCAGCCACGCCAGGGCGCACCAGGTGCGCGCGAGCGCGCCCCCCTGGTCGCGGTCGAGGTCGGCGGCCAGCAGCCGCGCGAAGAGCTCGTCCAGCCGTTCGCAGTCCCAGTCGCCGTCCACGTAGGCGTCACCCAGGCCGAGCGACCAGCTCGTCAGCACCCGCCGGTACAGCCGCGGGCGATGTACCTCCAGGTCCCAGGGGCGCGAGCCGTCGGTGCGCACATCGGCGCGCTCGAGCAGGGCTGAGAGCGGCCAGGGCGGCCTGGACTGCCCGGGCGGCACGGGCGGCACGGGCGCATAAGCTGGCGCGCGCCCAGCCGCGCGGGCGGGAGGTGCAGCCGGGATATCCGATGACGCGAGTGGCGACGAGGCCGGAAAGGACGAAGGCGGCGGCATGGGGCACTCCCTCACATGAGACGCACGCGGCCCGCCGACGCGGGCGCGGTGGCGCCTCACCCCAGGCCGAGCAGCCCAAGGTAGCGTGCAATGCGCGAGCCGGCCTTCGGCCCGCTCAACCCCGGCAGCCTTCTCCAGCCCGTTGCACGGGGATGCGCTGCAAGGTCAGGCCTGCCCAGGCCGCCCAGGCACCGCTGGCCGCCTCGACCCGCATCGTCTCGCCCTCGGCCCGGGCGCGCAGCGACGCATCGGTGCCGGGGTGCGCCTGCAACTGCACCATCGTGCCGCGCAGGAGCCCCACGGCACCCAGGGTCGTCGTGCCCGCGCGCAATGTGCCGTCCACGCGGTCGGTGTGGCGCGCCAGGCGCAGCGCCTGCGCTCCCGGCCCGCACCACAGCCCCTCCACCTGCGCCGGCACGATCCACAGGTGCAGGCGGCTGAGCTTCTCGCGCCCCACCGGCTTGTCGGGCGCGGGCACCTCGATCGTGCGCACCGGGTGCCAGTCGCCCAGGTCCCAGTCGTGCGAGACGATGCGTGTGCCCGGAGCCAGCCGCAGCAGGGCCGGGCGCAACTGCATGTTCACCTCGGGCAGCAGGTACATGGTGATGACGCTGGCCACCGTGAGGTCGGTCTTGAAGAGGTCCTGCTCGCGGAACTCCGCGCGCGCGGCCACGCCGGCGCGGCGAGCGTTGTCGCGGCTGCGCTCCACCAGCGTGGGCACGATCTCCACGCCCAGGCCGCGTGCCCCGAAGCGGCGTGCGGCCGTGATCACGATCCGGCCATCGCCCGAGCCGAGGTCGAGCACGAAGTCGGCGGGCTGCACGCCGGCGAGCTCGAGCATCGCCACCGTCACGTGGTCGGGCGTGACGATGAAGGGCACCTCCTCGTTGATCTGGGCAGCGGCAGGGCCCGTGGCGAGCAGCGTCAGGAGGGCTGCCGTGAAGCCGAGCTTGAGGGCAACCACGGCCAGGGCGGGGAGCACCACCTGGCGTACCACCCGGCGCACTACCTGATGAGCCGTCTGATGCACCCTCTGGTGCGCCCTCCAGCGCACCGGTTCCTGCAAGCGCGTGGGCAACATGCGCGAAGCCGCCTCAGCGCCCGACGATGCCCAGCAGCTCCACCTCGAAGTGCAGCGTGGCGTTCGGCGGGATGGGCCCATTGGGGGTGCCGCGCTCGCCGTAGGCGATGGCAGCGGGGCAGACGAGCGAGGCCTTGCCGCCCACCTTCATCTTCTGCACCCCTTCGGTCCAGCAGCGGATCACGCGGTTGAGCGGAAACTGAAGGGGCTGGCCGCGGGCGTGGGAGCTGTCGAACTCGCGGCCGTCCGGGAAGGTGCCGCGGTAGTGCACCCGCACCGTGTCGGTGGCCTGCGGGCTCGGGCCGTCGCCCGTCTTGAGGGCCCGGTAGACGAGGCCGCTCGGGGTGGTCTCGGCGGCCGGTGCGGCAGCGGCTCCGGCCGCAGGCGTGGGCGAGGTGGCGTGCGCGGTGGTGACCAGCACGGCGGCCAGAGCGGGGAGCGCCAAACGCGCAAGAGTCGGGGCCGCTGCGGCGGGCGTCCAGGTGAGGCAGGAGATGTTCATCCGCGCATCGTAGCGTGCGCCGCCCCCTGCGGATCAGGCGTCACGGGTCACGCGTCACGGGCCACGGGCCACGGGTCAGCGCGGAGGCTGCCCCTGCACGATGCGCGCGCGGAACCAGTCGTCCACCATGCGCAGGTCGTAGGGGAGGGCCTCGCTGGCGGCCGAGACCGGCGGCAGCCGCTCGAGGTAGGTCATGTCCGACAACCATTCCTCCCCCAACCGCGAGGCGCCGGCCGGGATCGAGAGCTGCCAGCGCAGCCTCATGCGCGGCCAGTCGGCGCGCCCGCGCAGCACGCGCACCGGGTCGATGTGACGGCCTGGCACCTCCTCGCCGGCGAGGTCGACGTCGAGCACCTCGATGGCCAGGCGCTGCCCGTCAGGCAGCCTGGCCGCAAGGCCTTCGAAGTGCGCGCGCAGCCGTTCGAGGTTGCGCTCCTGGTCCAGCATGCGCCAGCCGAGGTCGGCATAGCGGCCCGGATCGATGAACCGCACCTCCACTGCGCCGGCGGCCCAGGCAGCGGGCGCTGCCGCGCCGAGGGCCGCGTACAGGGCGACCCGCAGCGCGGTGCGCGATGCGGTGCCGCGAGGGGCTCGCAAGGATCTGAGGGGTTGCATGGCTGCCTCCGCTGTCCTCGAACGTCCGGCCGGCGCGCGGCACGACGGCGCGCGCCCAAGCCTCCAGTGTGCCCCAGGCGGGAGCGCCTGCCTCAGCGGGGGAAGCTGTCCTTGAGCGTGGTCACGCGGTTGAAGACCGGATGCTCGGGCGTGTGGTCGATGCGGTCGGCCACGAAGTAGCCGTGGCGCTCGAACTGCACGCGCAGCTCACGCGCCGCGCCGCACAGGCCCGGTTCGAGCCAGGCCGACACCACGCGCCGGCTGGCCGGGTTCAGGGCCTCGCGGAAGTCGCGCCCGCCCGCCTCGGGCTGGTCATCGATGAAGAGCCGCTCGAAGAGCCGCACCTCGGCGGCCAGTGCCTCGTGCACGCCCACCCACGTGACCACGCCCTTGACCTTGACCGAGTCCGCCCCCGGCGTGCCGCTCTTGGTGCCGGGGATCACACGCGCCTGCACGGCCGTGATGCGGCCCTCGGCGTCGCGCGTGCAGCCCGTGCACTCCACGACCATGCCGTACTTCAGGCGCACGCGCCCGCCCGTGCCGAGGCTGCCGTCGGGCTGCGGCTGCGGCGGGTGCAGGCGATGAAAGCCCTTGGGCGGCACTTCGGCGAAGTCTTCGCGCTCGATCCACACCGCTGGCCCGAGCGTGAAGCGGCGCGTGCCGAGCTCCGGGCGCTGCGGGTGAGCGGGCGCCTCGCAGGGCTCGAGGTGGGATGCGCTGCCGAAGGCCTCGGCCCAGTTCACGAGTTCCAGGCGCAGCGGGTCGAGCACCGCCATGGCACGCGGAGCCTGGCCTTCCAGGTCCTCGCGCAGCGCGACATCGAGCACCGACGAGTCGAGCCAGATGTTGGTCTTGCTCGCGCCGGTGGCCTCGGCCATGGCGCGGATGCTCGCGGGCGTGAAGCCGCGCCGGCGCAGCCCGTAGAGCGTGGGCATGCGCGGGTCGTCCCAGCCGCTGACCAGGCCCTCGTCGACGAGCGCCTTGAGCTTGCGCTTGCTCGTGACCACGCCGTTGAGGTTCAGGCGCCCGAACTCGATCTGCCGCGGCAGCGGGCGGGCCAGCAGGCCGAGGTCGGCCAGGTGGCCCAGCAGCCAGTCGTAGAAGGGACGCTGATCCTCGAACTCGAGCGTGCAGATGCTGTGCGTGATGCCTTCGAGCGCATCCTCGATCGGGTGCGCGTAGGTGTACATCGGGTAGATGCACCAG
>JBIIED010000031.1:0-17886 GCA_044237995.1 Rubrivivax sp.
GGCCTTGGTGAATGAGGCCCGCGCGAGGCGGGCCTTGGTGAATGAGGCCCGCGCGAGGCGGGCCTTGGTGAATGAGGCCCGCGCGAGGCGGGCCTTGGCGAGTGCTACGCGAAGAAGCAGCCTCAGTCGAAGACCGGCGACTCCACCCCCAGAACCTTGTGCAGCTTCGGGCTCGTGGTGGTGTACTGCAGCAGCACGCGCTTTTCCGGGAACACGATCGGGCTCGCGCCAAATGCGGCGAGTGCCGCCTCGTGGAACCCAGACAGGATCAGCTTCTTCTTGCCCGGATAGGTGTTGATGTCGCCCACGGCGAAGATGCCGGGCACGCTCGTCTGGAACTTCTCGGTGTCCACCACCAGCTGCTTGCGCTCGAGCGCGAGGCCCCACTCGGCAATCGGCCCGAGCTTGGGGCTCAGACCGAAGAAGACGAGCAGCATGTCCAGCGGCACGCCACGCGTCACGCCGTCGCCGCCGGTGACCTTGATCTGCGTGAGGCGCCCGTCGGCTTCCTCGAAACCGCTCACCTGGCCGACGATGAACTGCATCTCGTACGCGTCGCACAGCGCACGCATCTTGGCGACGCTGGCCGGCGCGGCCCGGAAGCCGTCACGCCGGTGCACGAGGATCACGCTCTCGGCCTTGTTCGGGCCCTCCTGCGCGAAGTTCAACGCCCAGTCGAGCGCGGAGTCGCCTCCGCCCACGATAACGAGGTTGCGCCCGGCAAATTGCGCCGGGTTCTTCACGCGGTAGAAGAGTTGCGAGCCGTCGAACTTCTCGATGCCGTCCACCTTGAGCGTGCGCGGCTGGAACGAGCCCACGCCCGCGGCAATGAAGACGGTCTTGGTGAGCAAGCGCGTGCCCTTGCTCGTCTCGACGAGAAAGCGCCCGTCGGCCTGGCGCTCGAGTGCCGTGACCTCCTGCCCGAGGTGGAAGGTGGCGCCGAAGGGCTGGATCTGCTTGAGCAGGCTGTCGGTGAGCTCCTGGCCGGTGCACACGGGCACGGCCGGGATGTCGTAGATGGGCTTGTCCGGGTAGAGCTCGACGCACTGGCCACCGGGGTAGGCGAGCGAATCGATGACGTGGGCCTTGATCTCGAGCAGGCCCAGCTCGAAGACCTGGAACAGGCCCACCGGCCCGGCTCCGACGATGACGGCGTCGGTCTCGATGAGGGGCTGCGCCGGCGCAGCCTGCGGCGCCGTGGCGCCCGTGTTCAGGTCCATGGGGGCGGGGCGCTCAGCGGACGAGCTCGGAGAGCTTGTCCGTGCGGTCCTTCCAGTCATCCGCGTCGGGCAGGGGAGACTTGCCGCGGGTGATGCTGGGCCACTTCTTGGCCAACTCGGCGTTGAGCTTGACGAAGTGCAGCTGCTGGCCGGGCACGTCCTCCTCGGGCAGGATCGCGTTGACCGGGCACTCGGGGATGCACACGGCGCAGTCGATGCACTCGTCGGGGTCGATGACGAGGAAGTTCGGGCCCTCGCGGAAGCAGTCCACGGGGCATACGTCCACGCAATCGGTGTACTTGCAGCGGATGCACGATTCGGTGACGACGTGGGTCATGCTGGGATTCGCTCGCTCGGCGACAAGGACGGTTGACACTCAATTTTAGCCGCTACCGGTACCGGGTCGAAGCAGGGTGGGCCCTGTGGCGGGACAATCCGGCAGATGTTCCTGCCCGATCCCTCACGGACCTCACGGCGCCTGTTCCTGGCTGCCGCCGTCGCTTCGCTGGCGGCGTGTGCCAGCTCTCCCCCGGCGCCGACCCTTCCGGCAACACCGCCGCCGGCGGATCCGCCGCCCCCGCCGCCCCGACTGCCACGGGTCGGGCTGGCCCTTGGCGGCGGGGCGGCCCGAGGCTTTGCGCACATCGGCGTGATCCAGGTGCTGGAGGAGGCGGGCGTGCGCCCCGACCTCGTCGTGGGCACGTCGGCGGGGAGCCTCGTGGCGGCCCTTTATGCCGCCGGGCGCAGCGGCGCGGAGCTCGCGCAGCTGGCGTTGACGATGGACGAAGGGGCGATCACCGACTGGTCGTTTCCGGGGCGCGGCCTGATCCGCGGCGATGCGCTGGCGCGCTTCGTGCGCGAGCACACGGGCGCCCGCACGATCGAGCAGATGCGGCTGCCCCTGGGCATCGTCGCCACCGACCTCGACACGGGTGAGCCGATCCTGTTCCAGCGTGGCGACACCGGGCTGGCCGTGCGCGCGTCAAGCGCGGTACCGGCCGTCTTCCAGCCCGTTCGCATCGGCAGCCGCGAGTACGTCGACGGTGGCCTCGTCTCTCCCGTGCCGGTGCGCTTCGCGCGGCAGATGGGGGCCGAACTGGTGATCGCGGTGGACATCTCCACGCCGCCCGACGGTGCGCAGACGGGCGACGTCTTCCGGATGCTGCTGCAGACCTTCTCGATCATGGGCAAGAGCATCAACCGCTTCGAGCTGCGCGAGGCCGACGTGGTGGTGCGTCCGGACCTGCGCGGCGTGGGGAGCGCCGCATTCACCGAGCGCACCCGGGCGCTGGCTGCGGGGCGCGAAGCGGGGCGTCTGGCGCTGCCGGCCCTGCGCGAACGGCTCGTGGCCGGCGTGCGCTGAGGCAGGCACAAAAAAAGAAGGGTCTGGCATGTGCCAGACCCTCAAAGGAACATCGAAAGGGGATTTCGAGAGGTTCCGAGGAGACAACCTTCCGAGGGAGAAACCGTTCGGCCAAAGCCGCGCGGTACATCCTTCGATCGGATCCTTGGCCCGAAGTTCCCCAGTCTGAGACGCTTGCGCGTCGCCTCAGGCGCGGCGGCCCTTGGCGGCGGGCGCCGGCTGGGCGGCCTTGAGCGCCGTGTTGGTGATGGCTTGCATGTTGGCCTCGGCCACCTCGGCAGCCTGGCGGGCAGCCTTCTGCACCGTCTCGAAGGCGTTGGTGGCGGCAGCCATGGCCGACTTCACGAGCGTGGTGGCGTTCTCGGTGCCAGCCGGCGCATTCTTCATGGCGGTGTCGACCATCGACATCATCTTCTTCTGCGCGTCGACCATCTGGGCCTCGGCGATCTTGGTCACTTCGGCTTGCGTGGAGGCGGCGATCTCGTAGAGGTGGCGGCTGTAGGCGGCGCTCTTCTCGGCCACCGGCTGCAGCATAGCCTGCTGCAGGCTCAGCAGCTCTTGCGCGTCCTTCACCGACAGCGCAGCGTGCGTGGACTGGGCCACGTCGCCAAGCGCCGAGCGCGCCACCTGCAGGTTGAGCTCGACGAGCTTTTCCACGCCTTCGAAGGTCTTCTGGGTCAGGCCGAAGAGGGTCTCGATGTTGGCCTTCTGGGCGGCAACGATCTGGTCGGGGGTCAGGAAAGACATGGTGAACTCCTTGATTGAGGTGGTTGGAAAGGGTGCGGGGAGCGCGGCATAAAGTCTTGCCAGGACCGAATGCTGCACTGCAACATGATCCGAAGTATAGGGGCGGCGCAGTGGGATGCAAGCACTTTTTGCTGCATCGCAACAATTTGGGGAGGTGTCCCTAGAATCGGCCTGAGATGCGGGCCTTCCACGCCGACGCCTTCGTGCTGCCTCTGCCCGAGGGCCATACCTTCCCGATGCCCAAGTACCGGCTGTTGCGCGAGGCGGTGTGCGCCACGCTGCCTGCGGTGCGCCTGCACGAGGCGCCCGCTGCCACGGATGGGGAACTCGCCCTGGCGCACGAGCCTGACTGGATCACCGCCGTGGCGCAGGGCACGCTCTCGGCGGCCCAGCAGCGCGAGATCGGGTTTCCGTGGTCGCCACGCATGGTGGAGCGCTCGCGGCGCTCGGTGGGGGCCACCATCGCCGCCGCGCGCACCGCCTTGTTCGACGACCAGGGGGTGGCCGCCAACCTCGCCGGCGGCACGCACCACGCCTACGCCCACAAGGGTTCGGGCTACTGCGTGTTCAACGACGTGGCGGTGGCCGCCCGCCTGATGCAGGCCGAGTGGCACCGCGTGCACCGGGCGAGCCGAGCGGGGCTGCGCGTCCTCGTGATCGATCTGGACGTGCACCAGGGCAACGGCACGGCCTCGATCTTTCGCGACGACCCGACCGTCTTCACCTTGTCGCTGCACGGCGCGAAGAACTTCCCCTTCCGCAAGGAGCCCGGTGACCTGGACGTGGAACTGCCCGACGGCTGCCCCGATGGCCCCTACCTCGAGGCACTCGACGAGGCGCTCGAGCGCGCCTGGGCCCGGCAGAGCGAGGCGCCGCCGGGCCTGGCCTTCTACCTGGCCGGGGCCGATCCGCACGAAAACGACAGGCTTGGGCGGCTCAAGCTCACCGAGGCGGGCCTGGCCGAGCGTGATCAGCGCGTATTTGCGTGGCTGCACGCGCGGGGCGTGCCCGTGGCCGTCTCGATGGCGGGCGGCTACGGGCGTGACCTGGCGCTCACGGTGGCGATCCAGCGCCGTACCCTCGAACTGGCCAGCCAGGCCTGGCTGGCCTGGCAGGCTCGGCCGGCCGCCCGGGCGCCGGCGGCACAATGCGATCCATGAGCGAGCCCTCTCCCGACAGCATCGCCGCGGTGGACGCGGCCATCACCTCACGGCGCTCGGTGCGCGCCTTCCTGCCCGACCCCGTTCCGCGCCAGACGGTGGAGCAGATCCTGGAGGTGGCTGCGCGTGCGCCCTCGGGCACCAACACCCAGCCCTGGCAGGTGGTGGTGCTCACGGGGCAGGCCAAGGCCGAGCTCACACGCAAGATCGTGGCGGCCTACGACGACCCGGCGCAGCGTGCCTCGCACGCGGAGGAGTACCCCTACTACCCCGTCGAATGGCGCAGCCCCTACATCGATCGTCGGCGCAAGGTCGGATGGGACCTGTACGGGCTGCTGGGCATCGGCAAGGCCGACAAGGACGCGATGCACGCCCAGCACGGCCGCAACTACGCCTTCTTCGATGCGCCGGTGGGGCTGATCTTCACGATCGACCGCATCCTGCAGCAGGGCAGCTGGCTCGACTACGGCATGTTCCTGCAAAACGTGATGGTGGCCGCGCGCGGGCGCGGCCTGGACACCTGCCCGCAGCAGGCCTTTGCGCAGTACCACCGCATCATCGAGGAGCACCTTCAGTTGCCCGCCGAGCGCATGGTGGTGTGCGGGATGTCCCTGGGCCGTGCCGACCCGGCGGCTCAGGTCAACAGGCTCCACACCGAGCGCGCTGCGTTGGCCGAGTTCGCCCGCTTCGTGGAGTGAGGCCCGCCATGTCTGATGCGTTATCCGGTGCCGCGGGCACCCCGGGCGGGGCGGGGCAGCGGCCTCGCGTTCTCGTGGCGCGAGCGGTCTTTCCGGAGGTGGTGCAGCGGCTGCGCACCCACTTCGAGGTCGAGGACAACCCAACCGATACGGTCTACTCGCGCGCCGAGCTGATCGAGCGGCTGCATGGCAAGGCGGGCGCGCTGACCACCGGCAGCGAGCGCATCGACGCCGACGTGCTCGACGCCAACCCGCAGCTGCGCGTGGTAGCCAACATGGCGGTGGGCTACAACAACTTCGACATCCCGGCGTGCACCGCGCGCGGGGTTCTGGCCACCAACACGCCCGACGTGCTCACCGAGACGACAGCCGACTTCGGCTTCGCGCTGATGATGGCCGCGGCCCGGCGTGTGGCCGAGAGCGAGCACTTTCTGCGCAGCGGGCAGTGGACGCGCTGGTCTTTCGACATGTACACCGGAAGCGATGTGCACGGCGCCACGCTGGGCATCCTGGGCATGGGTCGCATCGGGCAGGCGATCGCCCGGCGCGGGGCGCTGGGCTTCGGCATGCGCGTGATCTACCACAACCGCAGCCGGCTGGCGCCCGAGCTCGAGGCACCCCTGGGCGCGCGCTACGTCGACAAGGCCACGCTGCTGCGCGAATCCGACCACCTCGTGCTGGTGCTGCCCTACTCGGCAGCCAGCCACCACGCGATCGGTGCGGCCGAGCTCGTGCAGATGAAGCCCACGGCTACGCTGACCAACGTTGCGCGAGGCGGCATCGTCGACGACGCTGCGCTTGCGCAGGCGCTGCGCGAGCGGCGCATCGCGGCGGCTGCGCTCGATGTCTTCGAGGGCGAGCCCTCGGTGCACCCGGGCCTGCTGGAGGTACCCAACGTCGTGCTCACGCCGCACATCGCAAGCGCCACGGTGGCCACGCGTCGTGCCATGGCCGAGCTCGCGGCCGACAACCTCATTGCCGCGCTCACGGCAGGCGTGGCCCCCACGCCCATCAATCCCGAGGTGCTGGGCTCGCCCCGCTGAGGGGCCAGCCCGCCTGCCGATGCCCGAGTTGCTGCTGCCCGTGGTGCTGGTGCTGGCCGTGCTCGGCCTGGGCGCGCTGGCCGTGCTCGCCTGGCGGCTGCGCCGGGAGGGGTCATCCGAGGCCTCCGGCGGCCAGTTGCGCGAGGCGCTGGAGCGCATCGAGCGCGAGCTGCGCGACGAGCTGGCGCGGCAGGGGCAGGCCAGCCGCGCCGACCTCGCCGCGCTGCAGCAGCTGCTGCTGGCGCAGGTGAGCGAGGCCACGCGCACGCACAACGAGCAGATCGACACGCTGCGCACGCAGGTGGCGCTCACCCAGGCCGGCGTGGGCCAGTCGCTTGCCCAGGCCACGCAGGCGCTGGCGCAGCAGGCGCAGTCCGCCCGCGAGGCGCAGGACACGGCGCTGCGCGCCTTCGGCACGGAGATGGCCGCCCGGCTGCAGGCGCTTTCCGACGGCAACCGCCAGCAGCTCGCCGAGGTGCGCGAAGGCGTGCAGTCACGCCTGGTGGCCCTGCAGGAAGGCAACGAGCGCAAGCTCGAGCAGATGCGCGCCACGGTGGACGAGAAACTGCACGCCACGCTCGAGCAGCGCCTGGGCGAGAGCTTCCGCCAGGTGGCCGAGCGGCTCGAGCAGGTGCACAAGGGCCTGGGCGAGATGCAGGGCCTGGCGCGCGACGTGGGCTCGCTCAACCGCGTGCTCACCAACGTCAAGACGCGCGGCATCTTCGGCGAGGTGCAGCTCGCGGCGCTGCTGGAGCAGGTGTTCACGCCCGAGCAGTACGGGGCCAACGTGGAGACGGTGCCCGGCAGCGGCGCGCGCGTGGAGTTTGCGGTGCGGCTGCCCGGCCGGGGCGACGCCGGCTCGCCGGTGTGGCTGCCCATCGACGCGAAGTTCCCGCGCGAGGACTACGAGCGGCTGCTCGATGCCCAGGACCGCGCCGACCCGGCCGCGGTGGAGGCGGCCTCGCGCGCGCTCGAGACGCGGCTGAACACCGAGGCGCGCACGATCCGCGAGAAGTATCTGGCGGCGCCCCACACCACCGACTTCGCGATCCTCTTCCTGCCCACCGAGAGCCTGTACGCGGAGGCCCTTCGCCGGCCCGGGCTGGTGCAGGCGCTGCAGCGCGAGCACCGCGTGGCGCTCACCGGGCCGACCACGCTGCTGGCGACGCTTTCGAGCCTGCAGATGGGCTTTCGTACGCTCGCGCTGGAGAAGCGCAGCGCCGAGGTGTGGCAGGTGCTCGGTGCCGTCAAGACCGAGTTCGCGAAATTCGGCGAGGTGCTGGCCAAGACGCGCAAGAAGCTCACCGAGGCTGCCAGCACGATCGATGCGGCCGAGGTGCGCACGCGCGCGATGACGCGCCAGCTGCGCGCGGTGGAAGCTCTGCCCGATACACAGGCTGCGGCCCTGCTGCCTGGCCTGGGCGACGCCGGGGCAAGTGCCGAGGATTCCGATGGATCCGGCGACCCGCCGGCGGAGCACGCAACGGGTGCCTGAGCACGGCCGGCCCATGCAGGCCGACACGGCAATCGCGCCGGGGGCCCGGCTCGACGTGCGGGTGCTGCGTGCCCTCATCGTGGGCCAACTCGGCGTGCACGCGCCGATGGCGGGGCTGCGCATGGCGGCTGCCTTGCAGGCACTGCGCGAGGGCCATGGCCCGTGGACGGTGGGGCTGCTGCTGGCACTCTTTGCGGCGGCTGCGGTGCTGCTGGCCATGCTCTCGGGGCGCCTGGCCGATCGCCATGGCTACCACCGGCCGGTGCACCTAGCGGTGGGAATGGTCGCCACGGCAGGCAGCCTGGCGGTGGCGTCCACATTCGTGGACGGCTGGCCTCACCTGGGCCTGCTGTGCGTGGCGGCGATGCTCGCAGGCGGCGGCGCGAACATGGGCATGCTCGCCATCCAGCACACGGCCGGTGCAGAGGCGCGCGACAGCACCGAGCGTGTGCGCGTGTTCAGCTGGCTGGGCGTGGCGCCTTCGTTCTCCAACGTGATCGGGCCGGTGGCGGCGGGCTTCCTGATCGATGCGGGTGGTTTCGCCGCGGCCTATGCGCTGCTGGCCGCCATGCCCTTGCTCACGCTCGTGTGCGCGCGCCAGGTGCCGCGTCGCGCAGCGCGTGTGCCCGACGCGGCAGCCGCGCACCGGCCGGCCTGGACGCTGCTGCAGGTGCCGGGGCTGCGGCGCCTGCTGCTCGTGAGCTGGGT
This sequence comes from Rubrivivax sp., assembly GCA_044237995.1. Lineage (GTDB taxonomy): Bacteria > Pseudomonadota > Gammaproteobacteria > Burkholderiales > Burkholderiaceae_C > Rubrivivax. The sequence continues at coordinate 8,435 of JBIIED010000031.1, forward strand.
GATCTCGATGGGCTGGGACGTGCACGCCTTTGCCGTTCCCATCATTGGGCACGACCGTGGCCTGACGGCTTCGACGATTGGCCTGATCGTGGGCACCTTCACGCTCAGCGTGACGCTGGTGCGGCTGGCGATCCCCTCGATCGCGCACCGCGTGCGCGAGGTCACCGCCGTGAGCGCCTCGATGGTGGGCACCGGGCTCGTCTTCGCGGTCTACCCGTTTGCCGAGTCTGCCTGGGCGATGGGCGCGCTCTCGGCCTTGCTGGGCATCACGCTCGGATCCTCGCAGCCGATGGTGCTGTCCACGCTGCACCACCTCACGCCACAAGACCGGCACGGCGAGGCGCTTGCGTTCCGCTCAATGGCCATCAACCTGTCGAGTACGGCCATGCCGCTGGCCTTCGGGGTGGCGGGCACGGTGGTCGGCCCGGCGCTGCTCTTCTGGCTCGTGGGTGCGAGCAATGGTGCCGGCGCGTGGCTGGCTGCCGGGTTGCAGGAGCCGCGCGGCACGGTGCGCGAGGAGCCTGGCCAGGCGCCCGGCGCGCGCGGCCCGGGCCAGGATGGGCCCGGCTAGAAGCGGATCCCGCCAGGGCCGGGGCCAGGGTCTGCGGCTGGCAGGGCAGGCGGCCGCGCGATGGGCTGCGAGGCGGCAGCCACGGGTGCAGCCGCGGCTGCGCGCGACGTGAGGGGCATGGCGGGAGCGGGCTGCCAGTTGGCCGGAAGCACCCGGGTGCGCGGGTAGCCGGCGGTGTCGAGCCAGCTCTGCCAATCCTGCTCCTGGAACCCGCTCACGGCCTGGCGCCCGATCGTGGCCGCCGGTACGAGTCGGCCGCCCGTGAGCTCCTCGAGCCGCCGCGCGTCGTCCTCGCTGCGCACGCGCTTCTCGACATAGGGCACCCCTCGGCGCTGCAGCAGTCGGCGCGCTTCGTCACAGGGCGGACAGCCCTCGGCGGCGTAGAGGGTGACGGGAAAGCGGGAGGCTGCGTTGCGCAGCGCCGCAGGCCAGTCGGCCATGGCGCGCGCATCCATTCCCGCTGCAGCGGCGCCGCCGGCTGATCCGGAGGCGGCGGCGCCGACGGGCGCAGCCGCGGGGCCCGCAGGGGGGCGGTCGGTATAAGTCACGCGGCCGTCCGGGCCGACGATGCGGTAGAGCGTCTGGCCCTGTGCGGTCGCCACGGCCAGCCAGACCAGCGCGCCGATCAGGCAGGTGGTGCGCCGCAGATGCATGGGGACGGATCGGGTTGGCTTCAGAGGATGTCTTCAGACCAGGCCCTGGTGGCGCAGCAGCGCGTCCAGGGTCGGGGGGCGCCCTCTGAAGGCCTCGAAGCTGGCCATCGCGGGGCGGCTGCCGCCGACTTCGAGGATCTCGCGCCGGTAGCGCCGACCGGTGGATTCGTCCAGCACGCCTGCTTCCTCGAAGGCCGCGAAGGCGTCGGCGCTGAGCACCTCGGCCCACTTGTAGCTGTAGTAGCCCGCTGCGTAGCCGCCTGCAAAGATGTGGGCGAAGGCGTGCGGGGTGCGCACGAACGGCGCGGCTGGCACCACCGACACCTCCTCGCGTACCTCGTCGCTGATGCGCTGCACGTGCCCGGCACTGCCGGGCTCGGTGTGCAGCCGCATGTCCAGGAGCCCGAACTCGATCTGGCGCAGCATGGCCAGCGCGCTGTGGAAGTTGCGCGCTGCCACCATCCGGTCGAAGAGCGCGCGCGGCAGGGGCTCGCCCGTGTCCACATGCGCCGTCATGCGGCGCAGGACATCCCACTCCCAGGCGAAGTTCTCCATGAACTGGCTGGGCAACTCCACAGCGTCCCATTCCACGCCGCCCACACCCGACACGCTCAGCTCCCGGACCTGCGTGAGCAGGTGATGCAGCCCGTGCCCGAACTCGTGGAAGAGCGTGATCACGTCGCGGTGCGAGAGCAGCGCCGGGCGCTCGCCCTGAGGTGAGGCGAAGTTGCACACCAGGTACGACACCGGCAGCTGAAGCTCGCCGCCGCGGTCCGGGCGGGCCCAGCGGCTGCGCGCGGGCGACATCCAGGCGCCGGGCTGCTTGCCCGGCCGCGCGTGCAGATCCAGGAAGAAGCGGGCCAGTGTGCGCGAAGGCTGGCTGCGAGGCGTGATGCGCCAGACCTGCACCGACTCGTGCCAGACCGGCGCCTCGTCGGGCTCGATGGCGATGTCGAACAGCGTCTCGCAGATGTGAAACAGGCCGTGCAGCACGCGCGGCAGCGTGAAGTAGGCCTTGAGCTCGGTCTCGCTGAAGGCGTACCGCGCCTCCTTGAGGCGCTCGGCGGCAAAGGGTAGATCCCAGGGCTCGAGCCGCGGCAGGCCGAGCTCGGTGCGCGCAAAGGACTCGAGCTCTGCGATGTCGCGCAGCGCGTGCGGTCGTGCACGGCGGGACAGGTCGCGCAGGAAGGCCAGCACCTCGGCAGCCGAAGGTGCCATCTTCGGCACGAGCGAGAGCTCGGCGAAGTTCGCGTGGCCCAGCATCGTCGCCTCCTCTTCGCGCAGCGCGAGCAGTTCGGCGATGAGCGCGGAGTTGTCCAGCGCCGGATCGCCCAGTTCGCTGGCCCGGGTGACGTAGGCGGTGTAGAGCTGCTCGCGCAGATCGCGGTCGCGCAGGTGCTGCATGGCGGGCACGTAGCTCGGCGCGTGCAGCGTCAGGCGTGCACCGGCCTTGCCGGCGCGGGTGGCGGCAGCCAGTGCGGCTGCACGGGCGTCGGGAGGCAGGCCGTCCAGGCGATCGGGCTCGACGTCCAGTGCGTAGCGGTCGGTGGCATCGAGCACGTGCTCGGAGAAGGCCTGGCCGATCTCGGCCTGGCGTTCGCGGATCTTGGCGTAGCGCTCGCGAGCCGGCCCCTCGAGCGCCGCCCCGGAGAGCACGAAGTCGCGGATCGCGATGTCCAGGGCGCGCCTGCGCTCGGGCGCGAGCGTGGGCGCATGGGCGCCATCGGCAGCGGCAGCGGCAGCGATAGCGATGGCCTGGTACTTGGCATACAGCCTGCGGTCTGCGCCCAGCCGGGTGTGGAACTCCGTGACAGGACCGAGCGCGGCGTTGAAGGCTGCACGCATCTCGGGCGTGTCGGCCACCGAGTTCAGGTGCTGAGCCACGTGCCATGTCGAGCCCAGGCGCTCGACGGCAACCTCCAGCACCTCTGAGAGGGCGGTCCAGTCGTCGGGCACCTCGGGGCCCACGGCGCGCTCCAGGGCTGCATCGGCCTGCGCGAGCAGGGCCTGTACAGCCGGCAGCACGTGAGCGGGCTCGATGCGTCCGAAGGCTGGCAGTTCGGCTGCCTCGAGAAGGGGATTGCCGGTGGCAGGGGTGGTCGAGGTGTCCATCTCAGGGGTGTGCGGTGGAGGTGGTGCCGCAGGCGGCGCTGGCACGCTCGGCCGCCTGCAGCGTGTTGAACAGGAGCATCGTGATGGTCATCGGGCCGACGCCGCCGGGCACCGGCGTGATCCAGCCGGCGACCTCTCGCACCCCGGCGAAGTCGACATCCCCGCACAGGGTGCCATCGTCCCGCCGGTTGATGCCCACGTCGATCACGATGGCCCCCGGCTTGACCATGTCGGCGCGCAGCGTGTCGCGCCGGCCCACCGCCACCACGACGAGATCGGCTTGTCGGGTGTGGGTCGCCAGATCGGGGGTGCGGCTGTGGCAGATCGTGACGGTGGCACCGGCCTGCAGCAGCAGCAGGGCCATGGGCTTGCCCACCGTGTTGCTGCGTCCGATGACCACGGCGTGCCGGCCCGCGAGGGGCTCTCCGGTGCTCTCGATGAGCTTCATGCAGCCCGCGGGTGTGGCTGGCCTCAGGCCGGGCAGACCGGCCACGAGCGCGCCGGCCGAGTGCACCGAGAAGCCGTCGACGTCCTTCTCGGTGGCGATCGCCTCGATCACGCGGTGGGCGTCCAGGTGCGCCGGCAGCGGCATCTGCACGAGGATGCCGTGGATGGCGGGGTCGGCATTGAGGGCGGCGATGCGCGCCAGCAGAGCGTCCTGCGCCAGGCTCGCGTCGTAGCGCTCGAGCACGGAGTGCAGGCCCGCTTCCTCGCAGGCGCGCACCTTGTTGCGCACGTAGACGGCGCTGGCCGGATCGTCGCCCACGAGGATCACGGCCAGGCCGGGGCGCCTGCCCGCGGCCGTCAGCGCGGCTGCGCGCTGTGCCAGACCTGCGCGCAGTGCGCGCGAGAGGGCGGCTCCATCGATGAGCTGGGCGGTCATGTCGTCTCTCCTGGCGCTTGTCGGGCGCGACCTGCGCCGTCACGCAGCGGCCCCGCAGCGAACCCGGGCCGGGAGCTGGCCATGCCGTCCAGGCCGTCCAGGGCCTGTTCAGGCCCTTCAGGCCCTTCAGGCCTTGGCAGTCGCGCCCAGCGCGATCTTGAGCAGGTCCGCCACCGTGTTGGCGTTGAGCTTTTCCATGATGTTGGCGCGGTGCGCCTCCACCGTCTTGATGCTGATGCCCAGGTCGTCGGCGATCTGCTTGTTCAGTCGCCCGGCCACGATGCGCTCGAGGACCTGCGCCTCGCGCGTGGTCAGGCGCGACAGCAGGGCGTCGCGGCTGGCCGCCTCCTGGTGTTGCGTGAAGGCCTGACGGGCCTGCTCGAGCATGCGCTCCACGAGAGACAGCAGTTCTTCTTCCTTGAAGGGCTTCTCGATGAAGTCCATCGCACCCTTCTTCATCGTCGTGACGGCCATTGGCACGTCGCCATGGCCGGTGATGAAGACCACCGGCAGCGGGCTCCTGCGCTCGATGAGGCGGTCCTGCAGGTCCAGGCCGCTCATGCCTTCCATGCGGATGTCGGCAATCAGGCAGGCCACCTCGCGCGCATCAAAACGTGCCAGGAACGACTCGGCCGAGTCGAAGCACTTGACGCGGTAATCCTTGCCCTCCAGCAGCCATTGCAACGAGTCCCGCACGGCCTCGTCGTCGTCGACCACGTAGACGGTTCCTCGCTTGGGGATCAGGCTCATGACAGCGTGATGGTGGGGGTGGTGGATGAGGCCGGAGCGCCAGCCGAGGCGCCCGGGGCGCCTTCGTCCAGGCCGATGCTGACCAGGGGCAGCGTGAACGAGAAGGTGCACCCCGCCACGCTCGACCCATTGTAGAGGTTCTGCGCCCGCATCCTGCCCTGGTGGGATTCGACGATCGAGCGGCACAAGTTGAGGCCGATTCCCAGGCCCTCCGCCTTGGTGGAGAAGAAGGCCTCGTACAGCCGCCCCACGACCTCCTCCTTCAGGCCCGGCCCGGCGTCGGTGACGCTGAACTCGATCACCTCGCCCTCCTCGACGGACTGGCGCGGCACCACGCGCAGCTCCACGTGGCGGCGCGGGGCGGGCAGCTGGGCCGAGTCGATGGCCTCGGCCGCGTTCTTCAGCAGGTTCAGCAGCACCTGCTCGATGAGGATAGGGTCCATCATCACCATCGGCAGGCGCTGGGCGAGGTAGGTGCGGATGGCCACGTTGCGGCGGCGCAGCTCGATGCCGGCCAGGTCGACCGCCTCTTCCACCACCGCGCGCACGTCGGTGAGCTGGCGCTGCGGCTCGCTCTTCTTCACGAACGCGCGGATGCGGTGGATGATCTGCCCGGCACGCTCGGCCTGGCGCGCCGTCTTGGCCAGTGCGCTGCCCAGGTCTTCCTGGGAGATGGAGCCGGCGCGCAGCCGCGACAACATTCCGTTGCAGTAGTTCGTGATGGCGGTCAGGGGCTGGTTGAGCTCGTGCGCCACGGTGGAGGCCATCTCGCCCATCGTCATCAGTCGGCTCGTGACGGCGGCCTTGGCCGCCTGCATCTCGGCTTGCGCCTCGGCGCGGCGGCGCGCGCTGATGTCGGTGGCGATCAGCATCTGCGCCAGGCTCCCGTCGGTCCACTGCAGGTAGCGCGAGCGCACCTCGAACCACTTGTCCAGGGCCGGCGCATACACCTCGCGCAGGTCGCCGCCAGCGTCGGTGAGCTCCTGGGTGGGCAGCCCCGAGAGGTCGTCCACGCCTTCGTCGGGACTGACTGCGGGCGGCACGGCGCCTGGCTGGCCGGCCAGCAGGCCGTGCCCGCGCGCGTCGGCGCCGAACCAAAGCCGGTACGAGCGGTTGGCGAACAGCAGCTCGCCCTGGTGCACCGAAAGCACCGACACCGAAGCGTCCAGCCCCTCCAGCACGGTCGTGAAGCGCTCGTGCGAGGCGGCGAGCTGGTCGCGGATGCGCTTGGCCTCGGTGATGTTGGTCACCGAGGTCATCCAGCCGGTCTGCTGGCCCTTGGGGTCGATGAGGGGCGAGACATACATGCGCACGTCGAAGAGCCGCCCGTCCCTGCGCATGAGCTGCACCTCGATGCCGCCAGCGGGGTTGCGGCCCTGCATCTCCTGCTGCAGCAGGCGGTGGTTCTCCTCGACGCGGTCGGAGGGCCAGTACGGGTAGGGAGGCATCGATCCGACGAGCTCCGCTTCGGAAAAGCCACTCATCTGGCAGAAGGCGGCGTTGACGTAGGTGATCCGGCCTGCGAGGTCGAGCGCTCGCATGCCCGTGACCATGGAGTTCTCCATCGCGCGGCGGAACTGCGTTTCCTGCAGCAGCGCGCGCTGGATCTGCGCGCGCCGGCGCATGTGGCGCGCCGTGCCCACCAGCATCCACACCGTCAGCAGCGCCATGGCCACGACCATCCAGAACAGGGTGTTGCCCACCAGGCCCAGCGAGGTGCGCCAGCCCTGGCCGCGCAGCTGCAGGCCGTTGAAGGCCGGGCTGAGGGCGACATCGTGCGTGAGCGCGCCGCGCGGGGAGGCGCGTGCCGGCGGCGGCGTGGAGGTCGTCGCCAGCGTCATCTCCTTGTCGTCGACGACGGACACGAGGTGGCGGCGGGCCACCTCGTCGGGCACGTGGTGTCGCAGCAGCCCCTCCACCGAGATCTCCACCGAAAGCGCGCCGACGAAGCGACTGCGCTCGAGCATCGGCACGAACAAGGCGAAGGCGGGCTTGCCGATCTCGTTGACGAAGGTGCGCGAGTAGAAGGGGCGGCGCGTCTCGCGCGAGGCCAGCAGAGCGGCCTGGACGGCGTCAGCGGATGCGCGCTGCGCCGCATCGGCCCCCAGCACGAGCGGTGTGGTGTCCGGGTGGGCGTGCCCGAGCTGCAGCGTATGGCGGGCACGCAAGGCGCCGGCCGCGTCGGTCCAGGCCAGGCCCTCGATTTCAGGGCGCGTGTCCAGGAAGCCCGCAGCCACCTGGGCGAACTCCGCCGCATCCACAGGCCGCGCGACCAGCTCACGGGCCATGCGCACGAGCTGCGACTCGGTGTCGTTGAGGCGCAGCGCGATCTGTTGCTGGGTGATCTCGGTGTCGCGCCGAACCGACTCGAGCTCTCGCGCCGTCTCCTCGTTGCGCAGGTACCAGAACGCCGCTGCAATGGTGGCCAGAAACATCAGCACCGATACCAGCGGCGCTACGGTGGCCAGGCGGTCCTGGCGCGCCGGGGACTGGCGTCGCCACCAGCGGCCAGCCAGGCGTCGCGCCGAGCTCACCGGTGTGCGCGCGCTCCACATGCGCCAGGGTCGCCAGTTCATCGGCGCGAATTATCGGTTGCGGCCGCGCGGGGGTGTGTCGGCGTTGGCGGTTGATGTCGACATACCATGATGTGAAACGTAGAACCACTATTTGAAAAGTGGTTGGAGTGTGCGACACTCTCACCGATCGGACGGAGAGATTCACACAACACAGGAGACAGCCCCATGTCCCAAGCCGACAACGCCGCTGGCGCCCATGATGCCGATGCCCAGGAAACCCGCGAGTGGCTCGATGCGCTGAGCGCCGTCATCGAGGCCGAGGGCCCCCAGCGCGCCCATGGGCTGCTCGAGCAGCTGCTCGAGCATGCCCGCCAGAACAGCATCGACATGCCGTTTTCGGCCAACACGGGCTACGTCAACACCATCGAGCCGCAGGAGGAGGAGCACAGCCCCGGCAACCTCGAGCTCGAGGGGCGGCTGCGCGCCTACATGCGCTGGAACGCGATGGCGATGGTCGTCAAGGCCAACCGCCTGAACCCGGAGGACGGGGGTGACCTGGGCGGGCACATCAGCTCGTTTGCCTCCGTGGCGCACATGTTTGCGGCGGGCTTCAACCATTTCTGGCACGCCGAAAGCCCCGGGCATGGAGGCGACCTGCTCTACATCCAGGGCCACAGCGCACCGGGCGTCTACGCGCGCGCCTTCCTGGAGGGGCGACTCACCGAGGAGCAGCTGCTGAATTTCCGCCAGGAGGTGGGCGGCAAGGGCCTGTCGAGCTACCCGCACCCCAAGCTCATGCCCGAGTTCTGGCAGTTCCCCACCGTCTCGATGGGCCTTGGGCCCCTGATGGCGATCTACCAGGCTCGCTTCCTGAAGTACCTGCACGCGCGCGGCATTGCCGACACCGCCAACCGCAAGGTGTGGGTCTTCTGCGGCGACGGCGAGATGGACGAACCCGAATCGCTGGGCGCCATCAGCCTGGCTGCGCGCGAGAAGCTCGACAACCTCGTCTTCGTCATCAACTGCAACCTGCAGCGGCTGGACGGCCCGGTGCGCGGCAACGGCAAGATCATCCAGGAGCTCGAGGGCGAGTTCCGCGGCGCCGGCTGGAACGCCATCAAGCTGATCTGGGGCAGCAACTGGGACCCGCTGCTTGCGCGCGACAAGGACGGCGCGCTGCGCAAGATCATGCTCGACACGCTTGACGGCGACTACCAGGCCTTCAAGGCCAACGATGGCGCCTTCGTGCGCAAGAACTTCTTCGGGCGCGACCCGCGCACGCTCGAGCTCGTCTCCAAGATGAGCGACCAGGACGTGTGGAGCCTGCGCCGCGGTGGGCACGACGCACAGAAGGTGTACGCGGCCTTCCACCGCGCCAACAACGCCAAGGGCCAGCCCACGGTGCTGCTGATCAAGACCGTCAAGGGCTGGGGCATGGGCCGCGCCGGTGAAGGCAAGAACACCGCGCACCAGGCCAAGAAGCTCACCGACGAGGACATCCGCTACTTCCGCGACCGCTTCAACATCCCCATCCCCGACACCGAGCTGCCGAAGATCCCCTTCTACAAGCCCGCTGACGACACGCCGGAGATGAGGTACCTGCACGAGCGGCGCCAGGCCCTCGGGGGCTACCTGCCCAAGCGCCGCACGAAGGCCGACGAAAGCTTCACGGTGCCTTCGCTGGAGACCTTCAAGTCGGTGCTCGAGCCCACGGCGGCAGGGCGCGAGATCAGCACCACGCAGGCCTACGTGCGCTTCCTCACGCAGCTGCTGCGCGACCAGGCCCTGGGCCCGCGCGTGGTGCCCATCCTCGTGGACGAGGCGCGCACCTTCGGCATGGAGGGCCTCTTCCGCCAGATCGGCATCTACAACCCCGAGGGCCAGAAGTACACGCCGGTCGACAAGGACCAGGTCATGTACTACAAGGAGGACAAGGCCGGGCAGATCCTGCAGGAGGGCATCAACGA
>JBIIED010000258.1:0-5057 GCA_044237995.1 Rubrivivax sp.
GCGCGGCGATGCAGGCCCCGCGCACCCTATCATCCAGGAACGCGGTCGACATCGGGATCATGGCGCCTGTGGCGCGCGGATGGCAGGGAAGGAGACCCCTCGTGCGGTGGGTTGTGCGTCTGGCGTGGCTCGTGGCAGGGCTGCTGGCGGTGGTGGTACTGGCGGCTGCGGCCTATGTCTGGCGTGCCTCACCCCAGGCGGATGGCACGCTGGCGCTGCCGGGCCTGAAGGCGGAGGTGCTGATCGAGCGGGATGCCCAGGGCATCCCGAGCATTCGCGCCCAGAGCCTGGAGGATGCGCTGTACGGCCTGGGCGTGGTGCACGCACAGGACCGCCTGTGGCAGATGGAGGTGCACCGGCGCATCGGGGCCGGGCGCCTGGCCGAGGCGTTCGGGCCGCGGGCCGTGGACAACGACCGCTTCCTGCGTGCCCTGGGGGTGCGCCGGGCTGCGCAGGCCCAGTGGGAGCGCGCGTCGCCCTCCAGCCGGGCGGCGCTGCAGGCCTACACCGACGGTGTGAATGCGGTGATGCGCGAGGCACTGGGGGCGCGCCCGCCCGAATTCCTCGTGCTGGGCATCCAGCCCGAGCCCTGGACTCCCGTGGACAGCCTGGCCTGGGCTGTGATGATGGCCTGGGACCTGGGGGGCAACTGGACGGCCGAAATGCAGCGGCTGCGTCTGTCGGCGCGCCTGCCGCGCGAGCGCATCGACGAATTCCTGCCGCCCTACCCGGGCGACGCACCCCTTGCCGTGCGCGACTACCCGGCGCTGTACCGCGAGCTCGGCCTGAACCAGGGCACCGCCCGCCAGGCCTGGCTTCAGCTGCCCGAGATGGCCCCGCCTTCGGGCATCGAGGGCACGGGATCGAACAACTGGGTGCTGGCGGGCAGCCGCACCACCACCGGCAAGCCACTGCTGGCCAACGACCCGCACCTGGGGTTGAACGCTCCTGCCCTGTGGTACTTCGCGCGGCTGCAGGCCCCGGGCCTGGACGTAGCCGGCGCGACGATGCCGGGGCTGCCCGGCGTGGTGCTGGGCCAGAACGCTCGCCTGGCCTGGGGCTTCACCAACACCGGGCCAGACGTGCAGGACCTCTACATCGAGGAGGTGGTGCCCACCGAGCCGGCACGCTACCGCACGCCGCAGGGCACCGCGCCCTTCGAGGTGGCCGAGGAGGTGATCCGCGTGCGCGGCGCGCAGGAGGTGCGGCTGAAGGTGCGACGCACCCGCAACGGCCCGGTGATCTCCGACGCGGGCACGCTGGCCGATGCGCTCGGTGCGCGGCACGTGCTGGCGATGCGCTGGACGGCGCTGGACGCAGACAACGATGCGATGGCCGCCTCGCTCACGATGATGCGCGCGCAGTCGGTGGGCGCCTTCGTGCAGGCGGCGCAGGGCTGGATCGCGCCGATGCAGAGCATGGTGGTGGCCGATGCGGATGGGGCGATCGGTTTCGTCGCCGCCGGGCGCGTGCCGCTGCGCGGCCCCGAGAACGACCTGCGTGGGCTGGCCCCTGCCCCCGGCTGGGACGCCCGCTACGACTGGGTGGGCTGGGTGCCGGCGGCCGAGACGCCGCGCGAGAAGGACCCCGCGCGCGGCTGGATCGCCACGGCCAACCAGCGCGTCCACGACGCCTCCTACCCGCACTTCATCACGAGCGACTGGTCGCTGCCTTACCGACAGCAGCGCATCGAGCAGCTGCTGCAGGCCCAGCCTCGCCACTCCATCGAGGATCTCGCGCGCATGCAGTCCGACGTGAAGTCGCTGGCTGCACCGCGGCTGCTGCCGTGGCTGATCCGCGCCGCCGGGGCGGCCTCGTCGCACCCGCTGGCTGCCCAGGCGCGCAGCGCGCTCGAAGGCTTCGACGGCACGATGGCGCCCGAGCGCGCTGCGCCGCTCGTCTACTGGGCCTGGCAGCGCGCCCTGGCGCGTGCGGTCCTGGCCGACGAGGCGGGTGCGCCGCTCTTTGACCGCAGCTTCTCCGGGCGCACGTTCCAGGACACGCTCGAGGCGATCCTCGAGCGCGACGACGCATGGTGGTGCGACGACAAGACAACGCCCATGGCCGAGACCTGCGCGCAGCAGGTCGACCGTGCGCTGGCCGCGGCGCTGGACGAACTCTCCGCGCGCTTCGGCTCCGACGTGGCGAAGTGGCGCTGGGGTGACGCGCACCGGGTGCAGGCCGAGCACCGGCCGTTTTCCAACGTCGCGCTGCTTGCGCCGCTGTTCCACCTGTCCGTGCCCGTGGGCGGGGACACCTACACCGTCAACGCGATGCGCGTGGGCCTGGGCGAGCCTGAAGCGCGCCGCTACCGCACCACGCACGGCCCGAGCCTGCGCGCGCTGTACGACGTGGGCGAGCGCGGCCGCTCGCGCGTGATGCACTCCAGCGGCCAGAGCGGGCTTCCCTGGGCCGGGGCCTACCGCGCCTACCTGCAGCCCTGGGCCGAGGGCGGCTACGTGCCACTGTGGCCGACCGGGCCGGATGCCCGGCGCGGAGGGACGCTCCTGCTCAAGCCTGCGCCCGGGTAGCCTCCCGGGGCCGATTCACCCGGCACGCCGACCCGATACCGGGAATGCGGGCACACTGTGGGGTTTTCCCGAGCCGCACCGCCCGTGTTCCAGCGCTTCGAACGCCTCGTCGACCCGTACCCGGCCACACCGCCCCCGCGGCTGCCCCGGCGTTTCTGGCCGTTCTTCTGGGCCTGCAGTGCGGGGATGCGCCCGTACATCGCGCTGATGACGCTCTTTTCGGCGGCCATCGGCGCCTTCGAGGCGCTGCTGTTCGCCATGATGGGCCGCATCGTCGACTGGCTGGCCGCCGTGCCCCCCGCCGAACTGTGGGCGCGCGAGGGCGGTACGTTGATGCTGCTGGCAGCGGTGCTGGCCAGCAGCATCGCGCTGGCGGCGCTGCAGACGATGTTCAAGCACCAGGCGCTGTCGGGCAACTTCCCGATGCGACTGCGCTGGAACTTCCACCGCATGATGCTCGGCCAGAGCATGGGGTTCTACCAGGACGAGTTCGCCGGGCGCATCGCTACCAAGGTCATGCAGACGGCGCTGGCCGTGCGCGACACCTGGATGATCCTCACCGACATCCTGCTGTATGTCGTCATCTATTTCGTCACGATGGTGGCGGTGCTCGGCGACTTCCGGCTGTGGATGGTGGCGCCCTTTGTGGGCTGGATGACGCTGTATGCGGTCTCGATGCGCTTCTTCGTGCCGCGCCTGGCCCGCACCGCGCAGCAGCAGGCTGACGCGCGCTCGATGATGACGGGCCGCGTCACGGACGCCTACACCAACATCGCCACCGTCAAGCTGTTCTCGCACGCCAACCGCGAGGCAGGGTTCGCGCGCTCGGCGATGCACGACTTCCTGAAGACCGTGCACGTGCAGATGCGCCTGGTCAGCGGCTTCGAGATCGTCAACCAGGTGCTGTCGGTGCTGCTGATCGCGAGCACGTCGGGCCTGGCGCTGTGGTTCTGGGCCCGCGGCGAGGTGGGGGTGGGAGCGGTGGCGGCCTCGATCGCCATGGCGCTGCGCCTGAACGGCATTTCGCACTGGGTGATGTGGGAGATGGCCGCGCTCTTCGAGCACGTGGGCACCGTGCAGGACGGCATGGAGCTGCTCGCCCGGCCCAACGACATCACCGACCGGCCCGGCGCGGGCAAGCTCGCCGTCACGCGCGGCGAGGTGCGCTTCGAGGGCGTGAACTTTGCCTACCCGAACGGCCGGCGCGTGATCGAGGACCTGTCGGTGGTGATCCGCCCGGGCGAGAAGATCGGCCTGGTGGGGCGCTCGGGTGCGGGCAAGAGCACGATCGTGAACCTGCTGCTGCGCTTCTACGACGTGCAGCAGGGCCGCATCCTCATCGACGGGCAGGACGTGGCCGGCGTCACGCAGGAGTCGCTGCGCGCGCAGATCGGCATGGTCACGCAGGACACCTCGCTGCTGCACCGCTCGGTGCGCGAGAACATCGTCTACGGCCGCCCCGACGCCACCGACGAGGACATGATGCGCGCGGCGCTGCGTGCCGAGGCGCACGAGTTCATCCCCGACCTGATGGACCCCAAGGGCCGACGCGGCTACGACGCGCACGTGGGCGAGCGCGGCGTGAAGCTCTCCGGCGGCCAGCGCCAGCGCGTGGCCATCGCCCGCGTGATGCTCAAGGACGCGCCGATCCTGCTGCTCGACGAAGCCACCAGCGCCCTGGACAGCGAGGTGGAAGTGGCGATCCAGGCCAGCCTGTATCGGCTCATGGAGGGCAAGACGGTGGTGGCCATCGCGCACCGCCTGTCGACCATCGCCGCGATGGACCGGCTCATCGTGATGGACCGCGGCCGCATCGTGGAGGAGGGCACGCACGCCGAGCTGCTGGCGCGCGGGGGCATCTACGCGCGGCTGTGGGCCCACCAGAGCGGGGGCTTCATTGGCGAGGAAGTCGACGACGCGCCAGCACCGGGACAATAGCGCCGTGACTTCCACCTCCACCCCCACCGCCCGCCCCGCGCAGGGCGCGCGCGCGCTGACCGGCTACCGGCCCTTCTGGGCCAAGCGCTTCGGGCCCGCGCCCTTCCTGCCCATGAGCCGCGCCGAGATGGATCTGCTCGGCTGGGACAGCTGCGACGTGATCATCGTCACGGGCGACGCCTACGTGGACCACCCGAGCTTCGGCATGGCCGTGATCGGCCGCACGCTGGAGGCGCAGGGCTTTCGCGTGGGGATCCTCGCGCAGCCCGACTGGAACGGCCCGCAAGCCTTCCGGGCGCTGGGCCGCCCGAACCTGTATTTCGGCGTGGCTGCCGGGAACATGGATTCGATGATCAACCACTACACGGCCGACCGGAAGATCCGCAGCGACGACGCCTACACCCCCGGCGGCGCGGCCGGCAAGCGGCCGGACCGCGCCACGCTCGTCTACACGCAGCGCTGCAAGGAAGCTTTCGCTGACGTGCCGGTGATCATCGGCGGCATCGAGGCGAGCCTGCGGCGCATCGCGCACTACGACTACTGGCAGGAGAAGGTGCGCCGCTCGGTGCTCGTGGACAGCAAGGCCGA
>JBIIED010000259.1:0-5054 GCA_044237995.1 Rubrivivax sp.
TGCAGGCCAAGCTCGGGGTGGCGGGCTGCCCGGCCTTCGACGTGCAGGCGGTGTGCTCGGGCTTCGTCTACGCGCTCACGGTGGCCGACGCGATGATCCGCACCGGCTCGGCGCGCTGCGCCCTCGTGGTGGGTGCGGAAGTGTTCTCGCGCATCCTCGACTTCAACGACCGCACCACCTGCGTGCTCTTTGGCGACGGGGCGGGCGCAGTGGTGCTGGAGGCCTGCGAGGCGGGCCAGGCGCCGGGCGTGCTCGCCACCGAGCTGCACGCCGATGGCCGCCACGTGGGCATCCTGTGCACGCCTGGCACCGTCTCGGGCGGCCAGGTGCTGGGCGACCCGCTGCTGCGCATGGACGGGCAGGCCGTCTTCAAGCTCGCGGTGGGCGTGCTGGAGGAGGTGGGGCGCTCGGTGCTGGCCAAGGCCGGCCGCGCGCCCGAGGGTGTGCACTGGGTGATCCCGCACCAGGCCAACATCCGCATCATGCAAGGCACGATGCGCCGCATGAAGCTGCCGATGGAGCGGCTAGTCGTGACGGTCGACCAGCACGGCAACACCTCGGCCGCCTCGGTGCCGCTGGCCCTGGATGTGGCGGTGCGCGACGGGCGCATCCAGCACGGACACACGGTGCTGCTCGAGGGTGTGGGCGGCGGCTTCACCTGGGGCGCGGTGCTGCTCGACTATTGATGTGCATGCCATGAAACCCTTCGCATTCGTCTTTCCGGGCCAGGGCTCGCAATCGGTGGGCATGCTCGATGCCTGGGGTGCGCACCCGGCGGTGCTGGCCACGCTCGAGGAGGCCTCGGCCGCGCTCGGCGAGGATGTGGGCCGGCTCATCCGCGAGGGCCCGAAGGAAGCGCTGGACCTCACCACGAACACGCAGCCCGTGATGCTCACGGCCGGCATCGCCTGCTACCGCGCCTGGCTGGCCGAGGGCGGGCCCGAGCCGGTTGCGGTGGCGGGCCACTCCCTGGGCGAGTACACGGCGCTGGTTGCCGCCGGCGCGCTCACGCTCTCCGATGCGCTGCCGCTGGTGCGGCTGCGCGCACAGGCCATGCAGCAGGCGGTGCCGGTGGGGGCGGGCGCGATGGCCGCTATCCTCGGCCTGGAGGCCGGCGCAGTGCGCGAGGGCTGCGCGAAGGCCGCTGCCGAAACCGGCGAGGTGGTGGAGGCAGCCAACTTCAACGACCCGAAGCAGACCGTGATCGCCGGCACGAAGGCCGGCGTGGACAAGGCCTGCGAGATCCTCAAGGCGATGGGGGCCAAGCGTGCGCTGCCGCTGGCCGTCTCGGCGCCCTTTCACTCCTCGTTGATGAAGCCCGCCGCGGAGGTGCTGCGTGCGCGGCTGCCCGAGGTGGCGCTGGCCGCACCGCGCATCGCGGTGGTCAACAACATCGATGCGAGCGTGCAGACCGACCCTGGCGCGATCCGCGACGCGCTGGTGCGCCAGGCCTTCGGCGCCGTGCGCTGGGTGGAGGTGGTGCAGGCGCTGCGTGCCCAGGGCCCGGGCCTGGCGCACATCCTCGAGTGCGGGCCGGGCAAGGTGCTGTCCGGGCTCGTCAAGCGCATCGATGCCGAGTGCGCGAGCCTGACGGTGCTCGATCCGGCCTCGCTTGCCGAGGCTCGGGCGCTGATCGCCTGAGTGCTTGCGATCGACCGCTGACGCCACTACCCTGAAGAGCCCCGCTGCCCGACGAGACCTCGACGACGCTGCCATGACCGACCCCCAAGCCTCTCCCGCCCCGCAGGTGGCGCTCGTCACGGGCGCAAGCCGGGGCATCGGCCGCGCCATCGCGGCCGCGCTGGCGGCGCAAGGCTTTCGCGTCATCGGCACCGCCACCACGCCCGAGGGCGCGCAGCGCATCGGCGAGGCCCTGGCCGCCCAGGGCGGGCAGGGGCTGTGCCTGGACGTGAACGACGCGGCGGCCGCCGAGGCAGCAGTGGAGGGCATCGTGAAGGCGCATGGCGCCTTGCACGTGCTCGTCAACAACGCCGGCATCACGCGTGACACGCTGGCCATGCGCATGAAGGACGCCGACTGGGACGCCGTGCTCGACACCAACCTCAAGGCGGTGTTCCGGCTGTGCCGCGCCGTGATGCGCCCCATGATGAAGCAGCGCTACGGGCGCATCGTCAACATCACCTCGGTGGTGGGCGCCAGCGGCAACGCGGGCCAAGCCAACTACGCGGCGGCGAAAGCCGGCGTGGCGGGCCTGACACGGGCGCTGGCGCGCGAGCTCGGCAGCCGATCCATCACCGTCAACTGCGTGGCCCCGGGCTTCATCGCCACCGACATGACCGATGGCCTGCCCGAGGCGCAGAAGACTGCGCTCCTGGCGCAGATTCCCTTAGCGCGCCTGGGCACGGCCGAGGAGGTGGCGAACGCGGTGGCCTTCCTCGCCAGCCCGCTGGCTGGCTACGTGACGGGCACCGAGCTGCACGTCAACGGCGGCATGTACATGGCCTGATCGAGGGTTTCCCGCCAACCGGGTGCGGCACGCCTGGCGGCCGCCACCGGTAGAATCCGACCCGTTTTTTCTGTACCCACTCCCAAGGAGGAGTCATGAGCGACATCGAAGCACGCGTCAAGAAGATCATCGCCGAGCAGCTGGGCGTGCCGGAGGCCGACGTCACGAACGAGAAGGCCTTCGTGGCCGACCTCGGCGCCGACTCGCTGGATACCGTGGAGCTCGTGATGGCCCTGGAGGACGAGTTCGGCATCGAGATCCCGGACGAAGAGGCCGAGAAGATCACGACGGTGCAGCTGGCCATCGACTACGCCATCAAGCACCCGAAGTCCTGAGCGGCCGATGAGCCGTCGCCGCGTCGTCGTCACGGGCCTGGGGCTGATCTGCCCCGTGGGCAACACGGTGCAGGAGGGCTGGGCCAACCTGGTGGCCGGGCGCTCGGGCATCGGGCCCATCACCCGCTTCGACGCCTCGGCCTTCTCCTGCCGCTTCGCCGGAGAGGTCAAGGGCTTCGACATCGAGGCCTACATCCCGGGCAAGGAAGCCCGGCACATGGACACCTTCATCCATTACGGCCTGGCTGCGTCCATGCAGGCCGTGCAGGATGCGGGGCTGCCCACGGGCGAGCAACTGCGCCCCGAGCAGGCTGAGCGCATCGGCTGCCTGGTGGGCTCGGGCATCGGCGGCCTGCCGATGATCGAGCAGACCCACACCGACTACCGCGAGCGCGGCCCGCGGCGCATCTCACCCTTCTTCGTGCCCGCCTCGATCATCAACATGATCTCGGGGCACGTGTCGATCCAGTACGGCTTCAAGGGCCCGAACCTGGCGATCGTCACGGCCTGCACCACGGGCCTGCACAGCATCGGGCAGGCCGCACGGATGATCGAGTACGGCGACGTCGACGTGATGGTGGCCGGCGGCGCGGAGAGCACCGTGTCGCCCCTTGGCATCGGCGGCTTTGCCGCGGCGCGCGCGCTGTCCACCCGCAACGACTCACCCGAGACGGCCTCGCGCCCCTGGGACAAGGGCCGTGACGGCTTCGTGCTCGGCGAGGGTGCGGGCGTGGTCGTGCTCGAGGAATACGAGCACGCCAAGGCCCGCGGCGCGAAGATCTACGCCGAGGTGGCGGGCTTCGGGATGAGCGCAGACGCCTTCCACATGACGGCCCCGGACGTGGATGGGCCCAAGCGCTCGATGCTCGCGGCGCTGCGCAACGCGGGCGTGTCGCCCGACGAGGTGCAGTACCTCAACGCCCACGGCACCTCCACGCCGCTGGGCGACGTCAACGAGACGAATGCGATCAAGGCGGCCTTCGGGGCGCACGCGGGCAGCCTCGTCGTGAACTCGACCAAGTCGATGACGGGCCACCTGCTCGGTGGCGCGGGCGGCATCGAATCGGTGTTCACGGTGCTTGCGCTGCACCATCAGGTGTCGCCCCCGACCATCAACCTCCTCGAGCCCGACCCCGAGTGCGACCTCGACTACTGCGCCAACACGGCGCGCGAGATGAGGATCGACGTGGCCGTGAAGAACAACTTCGGCTTCGGCGGCACCAACGGGACGCTCGTCTTTCGCCGCGCCTGAGGGCGCGGCTCGCACGACCGGGCGGTTGCCATGCGCGCACCGCCTGCCTTCGAGGTGACCGTGCACGATGCGCCGGGCTGGCGCTTGGTGCAAACCGTGCTGTGGGCACTGGCTGGCTTTGGGCTCGGGGCCTGGCTGGGCGCGGTGCTGGACGGGCAGTTCGACCATGGCCTGGCCGGGCTCCTTGGCGGCGAGTCGGTGAACGGACCGGCGCTGGCGACCGCGGCACGGGCGGCCGGGAGCGTGGCGCTGGCGGCGCTGGCTGGCGCCTTCGGGTGGCGGCTCGCCCGGCCGGTGCAGGTGCGGCTGCGCTGGAGTGGGCAGGGCTGGGAGGTGCAGGCCCCGGGCGGCTGGCAGCCGGCCGCGCTGCAGGTGATGCTCGACCTGGGCGGCTGGATGCTGCTGCGGGTGCGGCGTCCGGCGGCGGGACGCCCGCGCTGGATCGGCGTATCGGACGCCGCCACCGGCCCGAGCGGACACCTGCTGCGCGCTGCGCTATATTGCGCGCCCTGCGTAGACCCGGGGCGCGCCGACGAGGACCGCGCCCGCTCATGAATGGCCGAAGCGGATGCCGACGCGCTTCTCGTCGAGCGCGTCAAGCGCGGTGATGCACGCGCGTTCGAACTCCTCGTGCTCAAGTACCGCCGGCGCATCGAGCGCCTGGTGGCACGCATCGTGCGCGACCCTGACTCGGTGCCCGACGTGGCGCAGGAGACGTTCATCCGTGCCTACCGGGCGCTGCCGAACTTCCGCGGTGACAGTGCCTTCTACACGTGGCTCTACCGCATCGCGGTGAACACGGCCCGGAAGGAGGCTGCGGACCGGCGGCGCGACCCCGTGATCAGCGAATCGGCGCTGGCCCAGGGCGATGACGAGAGCGATGAAACTTCCCGCGCGGAATTCGCACTAAGCGACGTCGAGACGCCCGAGTCGGTGCTCGCGAGCCGGGAGATCGCCCAGGCCGTGAACGCCGCCGTGGAGGGGCTTGCGGAGGACTTGC
>JBIIED010000260.1:0-5037 GCA_044237995.1 Rubrivivax sp.
CTGAGCACCGGTGGCCTGGCACGCCGCGATGATCTTGTCGGCCACGAGGTAGCTCTCGCGGCTCGGGGCCGGGCCCAGCAGCACCGCCTCGTCGGCCAGCTCCACGTGGCGCGCGTCGCGGTCGGCTTCCGAATACACGGCTACGGTGGCGATGCCCATCTTGCGCGCGGTCTGGATGACGCGGCAGGCGATCTCGCCTCTGTTGGCAATCAGGATCTTGTTGAACATGGAATTCGACTCCTCGGATCCTGCCCGCCTCACAGCGGAATGTTCCCGTGCTTGCGCCACGGGTTCTCGATCTTCTTGTCCTTGAGCATCGCAAGCGACCGGCAGATGCGCTTCCTCGTCTCGTGCGGCTGGATCACGTCGTCGATGAAGCCGCGCGCGCCCGCCACGAAGGGGTTGGCAAAGCGCGCCTTGTACTCGGCCTCGCGCGCGGCAAGCTTGGCCGGGTCGCCCTTGTCCTCGCGGAAGATGATCTCCACCGCCCCCTTGGCCCCCATCACCGCGATCTCGGCGTTGGGCCAGGCGAAGTTGACGTCGCCGCGCAGGTGCTTGGAGGCCATCACGTCGTAGGCGCCGCCGTACGCCTTGCGCGTGATCACCGTCACCTTGGGCACCGTGCACTCGGCATACGCGTACAGCAGCTTGGCCCCGTGCTTGATGATGCCGCCGTACTCCTGCGAGGTGCCGGGCATGAAGCCGGGCACGTCCACGAAGGTCACCACCGGGATGCCGAAGGCGTCGCAAAAGCGCACGAAGCGAGCGGCCTTGATGCTGCTGCGGATGTCCAGGCAGCCCGCCAGCACGAGCGGGTTGTTGGCCACGATGCCCACCGTGCGGCCTTCCATACGGGCCAGCCCGATGACGATGTTCTTCGCGTAGTCGGGCTGCAGTTCGAAGAAGTCGCCATCATCGACGACCTTGAGCACGAGCTCCTTGATGTCGTAGGGCTTGTTCGGGTTGTCGGGCACGAGGGTGTCGAGCGAGAGGTCGAGCCGGTCGGCGCGGTCACCGCTCGGGCGCACGGGCACGCCATCGCGGTTGTTCAGCGGCAGGTAGTTGAAGAAGCGCCGCAGCATCAGGAGCGCCTCCACGTCGTTCTCGAAGGACAAGTCGGCCACGCCGCTGCGCGCGGTGTGGGTGGCCGCGCCACCGAGTTCCTCGGCCGACACATCCTCGTGCGTGACGGTCTTCACCACCTCCGGGCCGGTGACGAACATGTAGGAGCTGTCTCGCACCATGAAGATGAAGTCGGTCATCGCCGGCGAGTACACCGCGCCACCCGCGCACGGGCCCATGATCAGGCTGATCTGCGGAATGACGCCGCTGGCCATCACGTTGCGCTGGAACACCTCGGCGTAGCCGCCCAGAGAGGCCACCCCCTCCTGGATGCGCGCACCGCCCGAGTCGTTCAAGCCGATGACGGGCGCACCCACCTTCATGGCCTGGTCCATCACCTTGCAGATCTTCTCGGCGTGCGATTCCGACAGCGCGCCTCCGAAGACGGTGAAGTCCTGGCTGTAGACGAAGACCAGGCGCCCATTGATCATCCCGTAACCGGTGACCACACCGTCGCCGGGCACCTTGTTGTCGGCCATGCCGAAGTCGGTGCAGCGGTGCTCGACGAACATGTCCCATTCCTCGAAGGTGCCATCGTCGAGCAGCAGCTCCAGCCGCTCGCGTGCGGTGAGCTTGCCCTTGGCGTGCTGCGCGTCGATGCGCCGCTGGCCACCGCCCTGGCGTGCGGCCGCGCGCCGGCGTTCGAGCTCTTCGATGATGTCGTGCATGGGTGGGGTCCTCTCGGCAACAGGGTAACGGGCTAAGGGGGTAACGGAGTGACGGAGTGACGGAGCAACGTGGAGACGGGGAAACGGGGTGTCGGGGCAGCGAGATCTTGCTCAGCCGTCGGGCTCGGCGCTCAGCTCCAGCAGTTGACGCGCCGCCACCGAGGCAGGCAGCTGCCCGGTGCGCACCGCTTCGCTCACGCCCGGCAGCGCCTCGCGCACGCGCGGGTCGGCGCGAAAGCGCTGGCGCAGCCCGGCCTCTATGCGTTCCCACATCCAGGCCTGATCCTGCTCGCGCCTGCGCCCGGCAAGATCGCCCGAGACCTCGCGCGCCGCGCGCAGCCGGCTCACAGTCTCCCAGAAGGTGGCCACGCCCTCCCCCGTGCGGGCGCTCAGCGGCAGCACCTCGACCGCGGCATGCGCGTGCGGCCCGAACCAGCGCAGCGCGCTCGTGAGCTGAGCCTGGGCGCGGGTGGCCGCGTCGGGGTCGATGTCGGCCTTGTTGACCACCACCAGGTCGGCCAGCTCCATCACGCCTTTCTTGATCGCCTGCAGGTCGTCGCCGGCGTTGGGCAGCTGCATCAGCACGAAGCAGTCGGTCATGCCGGCCACCGCCGTCTCGCTCTGGCCCACGCCCACCGTCTCCACGATCACGGTGTCGTGGCCCGCGGCCTCGCAGGCGAGGATCGTCTCGCGCGTCTTCTCGGCCACGCCACCCAGCGTGCCCCCGGAGGGGCTCGGGCGGATGAAGGCGCGATCGTGCACAGAGAGCTGCTCCATGCGCGTCTTGTCGCCCAGGATCGAGCCGCCCGACACGCTCGAGGAAGGGTCCACCGTCAGCACGGCCACGCGGTGGCCCAGGCCCACGAGGTGCAGCCCGAGAGCCTCGATGAAGGTGCTCTTGCCTACGCCAGGCACGCCGCTGATGCCCAGCCGGAACGAGCGCCCGGCGTGCGGAAGCAGCGCCGCGAGAAGCGCGTCGGCGCGCCCGCGGTGATCCTTGCGGGTGGACTCCAGCAGCGTGATCACCTTGGCCAGCGCGCGTCGCTGCGTGGGCCCTTGCGCGCCCAGCACGCCGTCTCGAAGCAGCCGGTCGGCAGCCGACAGATCCGGCGGGAGGGTCTGCGCAGTCATTGCGCCCAGTTCTCCCACCGCAGGCCCGGCACGCGGCTGAACTCGCCCTCGTCGTTGGTCACGACCGTCCAGCCGAGCGCGAGCGCCTGCGACGCGATCAGCAGGTCGCGCTCGCCGATCCTCCGGCCGGCGCGCTCCAGCTCGAGCCGCACTTCAGCGTAGTGCCATACCGCATCGCCGCCCCAATCGAACACCGGGATCGTGGCCAGGAACGCTTCCACCGCCGGGCGCGTGGCCGCCCGCGTGCTCTTCATCGCCCCGAAGGCCAGTTCGGCCGCGGTGATGCTGGACACCCCCACCTGGCTGCGCCCGGCAGCCACCAGGCGTTCGAGCACCTGGGCCGGGCGCCTGTTGAGCGCGTAGATGCAGATGTTGGTGTCGAGCAGGTACACGGCGCTCAGCGCAGGGCCTTGCGGGCCTTCTGCTTCCACTCGGGCGGACGCTCGACTTCCACGTCGGTGAGCGGCGCCTCGAACAGGGCCCGCACCGCCGTGGCCCAGTCGTCCTCGAGCGGGGTGAGCACGACGCTGCGCCCGACCCGCCGCACGCTCACCTCGTCCGTGTCGAAGCGGCAACTCTTGGGCAGGCGCACGGCCTGGCTGCGGCCTGTCATGAAGACCTTGGCGACTTCGTCAGGGGCGTTCATGTCGTCCTCCAGATTCCGGTCTCGACCACGAGTTGATAGATACCGATGATACATACCAAAGAGCCCTGGCTGGCCGGCCGCGGCGCCACGGAGCCTCGGGAACACACACCCAGCCCGGATTCCCGCCAGCGTCTGGGGTTCAGCCGGACACGGCCTTGCGGATCTGCTCGAGCACGTCCTTGGCGCTCACCGGGATCGGCGTGCCCGGGCCATAGATGCCCTTCACGCCAGCCTCGTAGAGGAACTCGTAGTCCTGCTGCGGAATCACGCCGCCGACGAAGACGATGATGCCTTCCCCGCCCTGGTCCTTCAGCGCCTGGATGATGGCCGGCACGAGCGTCTTGTGGCCGGCCGCCAGGGTGGACACGCCGATGGCGTGCACGTCGTTCTCGATGGCCTGCCGGGCGCACTCCTCGGGAGTCTGGAAGAGCGGGCCGATGTCCACGTCGAAGCCCAGGTCGGCAAAGGCGGTGGCCACCACCTTGGCGCCCCGGTCGTGTCCGTCCTGGCCGAGCTTGGCGATCATCACGCGCGGGCGCCGGCCGTGCGCCTCACCGAAGGCGGCGATCTCGCCCTTCAGGCGCTCCCAGCCCTCGGCACTGTCGTAGGCGGCTGCATACACGCCGGTCACCTTCTGGATGTCGGCGCGGTGGCGCCCATAGGCCTGCTCGAGCGCGTCGCTCACCTCGCCCACCGTGGCGCGCAGGCGGATCGCCTCGATGGAAAGGGCCAGCAGGTTGCCCGAGGCCGCATCGGCCGCCACGGCCGAGCCCGCCGCGCCCACGCCTGCCCGGGCCGCCTGCGTGATCGCCGCCAGCGCCTGGCGCACCCTGGCCTCGTCGCGCGTGGCGCGGATGCGCTGCAGCCGCGCGATCTGCTGCTCTCGCACTTCGACGTTGTCCACCTCGCGCACCTCCACCGGATCCTGGCGGTCGCTGCGGTACTTGTTGACGCCGACGATCACGTCCTGGCCCGAGTCGATGCGCGCCTGCTTGTGCGCCGCGCTGGCCTCGATCTTGAGCTTGGCCCAGCCCGACTGCACGGCGCGCGTCATGCCGCCCAGGGCCTGCACTTCCTCGATGATCGACCAGGCCTTGTCGGCCATCTGCTGCGTGAGGCTCTCCATCAGGTAGCTTCCCGCCCAAGGGTCCACCACCTTCGTGATCTGGCTCTCCTCCTGCAAGATGAGCTGCGTGTTGCGCGCGATGCGCGCGCTGAACTCGGTGGGCAGCGCAATCGCCTCATCGAAGCTGTTGGTGTGCAGGCTCTGCGTGCCGCCGAAGACGGCAGCCATCGCCTCGATCGTCGTGCGCACGATGTTGTTGTAAGGGTCCTGCTCGGTGAGGCTCCAGCCCGAGGTCTGGCTGTGCGTGCGCAGCATCAGGCTCTTGGCGCTCTTGGCGCCGAAGCCCTTCATGATGCGGCACCACAGCAGCCGCGCGGCGCGCATCTTGGCGATCTCGAGGTAGA
>JBIIED010000032.1:0-17465 GCA_044237995.1 Rubrivivax sp.
CCAGGTGATGCTCACCTACGAGTTGCCGCTGGCGGAGATCGTGCTGGACTTCTTCGACAAGCTCAAGTCGGTCTCGCGCGGCTATGCCTCGATGGACTACGAGTTCAAGGAGTACCGCGCCGCCGACGTGGTGAAGGTGGACATGCTGATCAACGGCGAGCGCATCGACGCCCTGTCAGTCATCGTCCACAGAAGCCAGTCCGCATCACGCGGACGCCAGATCGCCGCCAAGATGCGCGAGATCATCCCGCGCCAGATGTACGATGTGGCGCTCCAGGCAGCCATCGGCGCGAACATCATCGCGCGCGAGAACATCAAGGCGCTGCGCAAGAACGTGCTCGCCAAGTGCTACGGCGGCGACATCACTCGCAAGCGCAAGCTGCTGGAGAAACAGAAGGCAGGCAAGAAGCGCATGAAGCAGATCGGCTCGGTCGAGGTTCCGCAGGAGGCGTTCCTGGCCATCCTGCAGGTCGAGGAGTGACGCGGCGATGGGCAACACCATGAGCGCCCTCACCGTCGCGCTGATCGGCGCGCTCGTCGTCTATGGCGGCGGGTGGTTCGTGGGCTGGTGGATCGGCAACTTCTCGCTGCTGCTGATGATGCTGACCTTCGTCACCTTCGGCTACTGGCTGGCCGAGCGGCTGCACTTCCGCCCGGCGCGGCTGGCCGCGGCCGCCGAGGTGGAGCGCCAGGAGGCTGCGCGCAGCGAGCAGTTGCAGCGCCAGGGCATCGTGCGCGGCGACAGCGGCCTGGAGGCCGCCCGGGAAAAGCTCCTGATGGAGCCCTGGTGGGTGGAGTGGACGGCCGGGCTCTTCCCGGTGATCGCTGCCGTGTTCGTGCTGCGCTCCTTCCTCTTCGAGCCCTTCAAGATCCCCTCGGGCTCGATGGTGCCCACGCTCCTGGTGGGCGACCTCATCCTCGTCAACAAGTTCACCTACGGCGTGCGGCTGCCGGTGGCCAACGTGAAGGTGATCCCGAACAACGACCCTCAGCGCGGCGACGTGATCGTCTTTCGCTACCCGCCCGATCCGCGGCTGGACTACATCAAGCGCGTGGTGGGCGTGCCGGGCGACGAGGTGGAGTGGATCAACCAGCGCCTGAGCGTCAACGGCCAGCCGGTGGCGCTGAAGTCGCTGGGCGAGTACTACGACGAGGACAGCCTGCGCTACTCGCCACAGTTCTCGGAGAAGCTCGGGACGGCGGACCACCGCATCCTCGTGGATCCCAAGCGCAATTCCTTCCTCGGCGGCTCAGACAAGAGCTTTCCCTTCAGCGAGAACTGCCGCTACACCGCCGAGGGGGTGCGCTGCAAGGTGCCCGCCGGCCACTACTTCGTGATGGGCGACAACCGCGACAATTCACAGGATTCGCGCTACTGGGGCTTCGTGCCCGACAGCAACCTGGTGGGCCGGGCCTTCATGATCTGGATGAACTTCGGAGATTTCTCGCGCATCGGCTCGTTCCGCTGAGACCCTCCCGCTGGACTTCACCATGCACAGCTACCTCCCACCCCCCTCCCGCCCGGCCGGACGGACGCGCCAGCCCCATGCGGCGCGGCTGGCACCGCACGCCTCGCGCCGTCAGCAGGCTGGCCTGACCTTTGCCGGGCTGCTCGTCTACGGGCTGCTGGTGGCCGGCGGCGTGTTCGTCGTCATGAAGTTGGTGCCCTCGGTCACGGAGTTCCAGGCCGTCAAGTCCACGATCCGCAAGGTGGCGCAGGCCAACCCGGCGACGGTGGAAGACGCCCGGCGCATGTTCGACCGCCAGCGCGACGCCGACCCGACCATCCAGTCCATCACGGGCAACGACCTGGCCGTGACCAAGGAGGCCGGGCGTGTCCTGATCAACGTGAAGTACGAGAAGGAGCTGCGGCTGGCCGGCCCCGTGTCGCTGCTCATCCGCTACGAGGCCAGCAGCGACTGAGCCCCGAACGGAGCGTGATGGAGCCCACTCTCGACGCGCTGCAGCAGCGCCTCGGGCACCGATTCGGCGATGCCGCCCTGCTGCAGCGGGCGTTGACGCACCGCTCCTTCGGCAGCCCGCACAACGAGCGGCTCGAGTTCCTCGGCGACGCCGCGCTGAACCTGGCCGTCTCGGTGCTGCTCGTGCGCCGCTTCGGGCAGGCCGACGAGGGTGAACTCACCCGCATGCGCGCCCACCTCGTGCGCGAGGACAGCCTGCACCAGGTGGCACTCGCCCTGGGGCTGCAGGCGCTGCTGCGGATGTCCGATGGCGAGCACCGCGGGGGCGGTGCGCAGCGCGCGTCGATCCTGGCCGACTCGCTGGAGGCGTTGATCGGCGCGGTGACGCTGGACGCGGGCTTTGCGGCCGCGCAGGGCGTCGTCGAAGGCCTCTTCGGGCCCCGGATCGCGGCCTCCGAGATCGGCCAGTACCGCAAGGACGCCAAGACCGAATTGCAGGAATGGCTGCAGGCACGCCGGCTTCCGGTGCCGGCCTACCGGATCGTCGCCACCACCGGCCAGGCCCACGAGCAGACCTTCGAGGTGGCCTGCGAGGTGGTGCCCCTGGGCCTGGCGTGTGCGGGCCAAGGTCGCTCGCGCCGGGCGGCCGAGCAGGAGGCCGCGCGCCAGGTCCTCGTGCGCGTGCGGGAGCAGGCGGCATGACGGCACCGCGGCGCTGCGGGCTCGTGGCCATCGTCGGCCGGCCCAACGTGGGCAAGAGCACCCTGCTCAACGCGCTCGTGGGCCAGAAGGTGAGCATCACCTCGCGGCGTGCCCAGACCACTCGGCATCGCATCACCGGCATCCGCACACTCGCGCATAGCCAGTTCGTGTTCGTCGACACGCCGGGCTTCCAGACGCGCCACGCCACCGCCTTGAACCGCACGCTCAACCGCACGGTGCTCGCCAGCCTCGGGGACGTGGACGCCGTGCTCTTCGTCGTGGAGGCCGGCCGGTTCGGCCCCGAAGACGCCAAGGTGCTGGAGCTGTTGCCCGAGGGCAAGCCCGTGATCCTCGTGGCCAACAAGCTCGACGCGGTGGGGCGGCGCCAGGAGCTGCTGCCCTGGCTGCAGTCGATGCAGGCGCACCACGCCTTTGCGCAGTACGTGCCGATGTCCGCGCGCAAGGAGGCCGACGTGCAGCGGCTGCTGGCGATCGTCGAGCCCTACCTGCCCGAGCAGGAGTGGCTGCACGAGGAAGACACGGTGAGCGACCGCAGCGAGCGCTTCCTGGCCGGCGAGATCATCCGCGAGAAGCTCTTTCGCCTGTGCGGCGACGAGCTGCCCTACACCTCCACGGTCGTCATCGATCGCTTCGAGGAGGAGCCCGGCCGCATGGCCGATCGCATGGTGCGCGTGGCCGCCACGATCGTCGTGGAGCGCGATGCGCAAAAGGGGATCGTGATCGGGGAGGGTGGCGAGCGGCTCAAGCGCATCGGCACGCAGGCGCGGCAGGATCTGGAGCGGCTCTTCGACGGCAAGGTCTTTCTCGAGCTGTGGGTGAAGGTGCGCAGCGGCTGGGCCGACGACGACGCCCACCTGCGCACCTACGGCTACGGCGACGGGGCCTGAGGCAGTGTCCGTGCGCCGGGCCGTGCAGCCGCTGCAGGCCTTCGTGCTGCACCGCTACGACTGGAGCGAATCGAGCCTGATCCTGGACGTGCTCACGCGCGAGCGCGGGCGCCTGGCGGTGGCGGCCAAGGGGGCGCGGCGCCCCTACTCGCAGCTGCGCCCGGTGCTGCTGCCCTTTCAGCGCGTGGTGCTGACGCTGGCCCGCAGCCCCGGCGAGGGCGTGGAGGTGCACACGCTGCGCCAGGCCGAGTGGGCCGGCGGGCTGCCGGCCTTCGGGGCCGGGTCGGGCGAGGCGGTGTTTCGCGCCTACTACTGCAACGAGCTCGTGATGAAGCTGCTGCCGCGCGAGGACCCGCACCCGGAGATCTTCGACGCCTACGCAGCGACGCTGCCGGCGCTGGCGGGCCCGGACGAGCTGCACGCCCAGGCGGCCCTGCGGGCCTTCGAGCTCGTGCTGCTGCGCCAGACGGGGGTGCTGCCCGACCTTGCAACGGTGACGCTGAC
Source organism: Rubrivivax sp. (assembly GCA_044237995.1). Lineage (GTDB taxonomy): Bacteria > Pseudomonadota > Gammaproteobacteria > Burkholderiales > Burkholderiaceae_C > Rubrivivax. Next base: position 4,037 of record JBIIED010000032.1, read on the forward strand.
CGTGCAGCCCGTGCAGGCGTTGCAGCACTACGTGCTGGTGCCGGAGTCGGGTGTGATGGCCACGCGCGAGGAGGCAGGCAGCCTCACCGGTGGGATGCTCCTGGCCTTGCAGCGGGCACTCCAGGCGGGCGACCTGGCGCAGCTGCAGGCCGCCTGCCTGCCGGGCCTGGCCGCCCTGCGCAGCGCGATGCGCGCGCAGCTGCAGGCCCAGACCGCCGGGGCGGCCTGGCGCACGCGCGATGTGATGCAGGGCCTGCGGCGGCTGATAGATTCGCGGCCATGAACCCGCTTGTCGCGCCCGAACCCGGGGCCCCCCTGCACGGCAGCCCGACAGCGCTGTCTGTCAACGTCAACCGCGTGGCCCTGCTGCGCAACTCGCGCCCCGTGGGCATTCCGGATGTGGTCCGCCTGGCCACGATCGCGCTGGAGGCCGGGGCCGACGGCCTGACGGTGCATCCGCGGCCCGACGAGCGCCACATCCGCACGCACGATGTGCACGACCTGGCCGCGCTGCTGGCACGCTGGCCGCAGGCCGAGTACAACATCGAGGGCAACCCGTTCCACAACCTCATGGAGCTGGCACTGGCCGCGCGCCCGCACCAGGCCACGCTCGTGCCCGACAGCGTCGAGCAGGCCACCTCCGACCACGGCTGGGACCTCGCGCGCGATGGCGAGCGCCTGCGCCCGCTGATCGCGCAGCTCAAGGCGCAAGGCATCCGGGTGAGCCTCTTCATGGACCCCGAGCCCGAGGCGATGGCGCGTGCCAGAGAGATCGGCGCCGACCGTGTGGAGCTCTACACCGAGGCCTACGCACGCGACTGGCCGACTCCCGGGCGCCAGGCGCAGCTGCAGCGCTACGCCACCGCGGCACGCGCCGCACATGCGGCGGGCCTGGGCGTGAACGCGGGCCACGACCTCAACCGCGACAACCTGGCCGACTTCCTGCGCGCCGTGCCGGGCGTGGCCGAGGTGTCGATCGGGCATGCCATCGCCGCCGACGCGCTGGAGCTCGGCATGGCCGAGACGGTGCGCGCCTACCAGCGCTGCATCCGCAGCGCGTACGCCTGAGCGCCGGGCACGGGAGGCGCGCAGGCGTGGGGCGCATCTACGGGGTGGGAACCGACATCTGCGACGTGCGACGCATCGAGGCCGCCTTCGAGCGCCACGGCGAGCGCTTCGCGATCAAGGTGCTCGGGCCACACGAGCTCGAGGTGTTTCGCCAGCGGCTGGCTGCACACCGCCCGCGGGGCCTGCGCTACCTGGCCACGCGCTTCTCGGCCAAGGAAGCCTTCTCCAAGGCCATCGGCATGGGCATGCGCATGCCGATGACCTGGCGCGCCTGCGAGGTGGTGAAGGCCGCCAGCGGCCAGCCCGGCATCCGGTTGCACGGTGAGCTCGCGCGGTGGTTCGACGAGCGCGGGCTGCATGCGCACCTGAGCGTGACCGACGAGTCCGACTATGCGGCGGCCTTCGTGGTGGTGGAGACGAAGGGCTGATGAGGCAGGCGCGCGCTGGCATACTGACCGCACCATGTCCGTGCACGCCCCTGTCATCCTCGATACCGCCGGCCCGACCCTGGACGCGGCGGACCGTCGGCGCCTGAAGCACCCGCTCACCGGCGGGCTCATCCTCTTTGGCCGCCACTGGGTGGACCGGCGCACGCTCACCGAGCTGTGCGCGCAGGTCAAGGCGATCCGGCCGGACATCGTCATCTGCGTGGACCACGAGGGCGGGCGCGTGCAGCGCTTTCGCACCGACGGCTTCACGCACGTGCCGCCCATGCGTGCCCTGGGCGAGATGTGGATGCGCGACCCCTTGGGCGCCACCGATGCCGCCACCGCAGCCGGCTACGTGCTCGGCGCCGAGCTTCGAGCCTGCGGCGTGGATCTCACGCTCACGCCCGTGCTCGACCTGGACCACGGCGGCAGCAGCGTGATCGGCGACCGCGCCTTCCACCGCGACCCGCGCGTGGTGGGCCTGCTGGCCAAGAGCGTGATGCACGGGCTGCTGCTGGCGGGAATGGGCAACTGCGGCAAGCACTTCCCGGGGCACGGCTTCGTGAAGGCCGACAGCCACGTGGCGGTGCCGGTGGACCGGCGCTCGCTCAAGGCCATCCTCGCCGACGATGCGCAGCCCTACGGCTGGCTCTCCACGAGCCTGGCTGCGGTGATGCCCGCTCACGTGGTCTATCCGAAGGTGGATCACCGGCCGGCAGGCTTTTCCGACCGCTGGCTCAAGGACATCCTGCGCGGGCAGCTGGGCTTTGGCGGCGCCATCATCAGCGACGACCTGACCATGGAAGGCGCGCGCGGCGTGGACGGCCAAACGCTGACCTATGCCGAAGCCGGGGCGCTTGCGCTGTCGGCCGGGTGCGACATGGTGCCGATCTGCAACCGCTCCGCGGTGGACGCAGGGCGTGACGTCGATGAACTGCTCGCGGGGCTGCTCGAGGAGGAGCGCCGCGGCCACTGGAGCCGCGACCCCGACAGCGAGGCGCGGCGGCTGCGCCTGCTGCCGCAGACGCCGCCCCTGGCCTGGGACGAGCTGATGCACCACGGCCCGTACCAGCACGCGCTGGAACGGCTGCCCTGAGGGGCGCTCCCGGGGCGGAGCCGAAGACGGCCCGGCCCCCGGGATGCTCAGGCCCCGGGCTGCTGGCGCTCGAAGGGCAGCTGGACCTGAGACAGGTCCTTGCGCGTCTCGACGAGGATCAGCGGGCCTTCATCGACCACCACCAGCGGCTTGCGCTCGCGCGGCACGTGCACGGGCGCCGGCTCGGCTGCGATGGCGGCCTGGACGGAGGCGATCTTCTCGGGGTCGGAGTTGACCCATTGCAGACCGGCCGTCTCGGCGATGCGCTGCAGCTCGTCGATCGGGAGCTCGAAGCGGGTCGGGACGGGCGCGGGCTGGGCATCCACCGGCTCAGACGCCTGCGCCGCCTCGGGGGCAGGCCCCTCGGGCGATTCGCCGGCGGCGTCGGCGGATGCGCCTTCCGCGCCAGCCTCATCGGGCCGGCGCTCGCGCCGGAAGCGGTCGCGGCTGCGGCCGCGGCGACGCCCGCCTTCGCGCTCGGCGCCCTCGGCAGCCGCACCCGCCTCGGGTGACTCGGCCGAATCGGGCGCCACAGGCGACTGCGCACCGGCTTGCGGCTCGGTCGAGGAACCTGCCTCGGCGCGCTCGTCGGCCGGGGCTGCGACTGGCATCGAGCCGGGGGCTGGCGCTTCGGCGCTGGCCTGCTCGGCCGCGGCGCCACCGGCTGCGGGCGCTTCGCCCTGTGCCGTCTCGCCGGCATCGCCACCGCCCTCGAGCCGCTCGCGATCGGAGCGACCCCGGCCGCCGCGCCGCCGCCGGCGGCGGCCCTCGCGGTCGGCTTCGCCCTCAGCACCTGCTGGCGCGCCTTCGGGCAGCCCCGTGCCGGGCATCGCCAGGACTTCAGCAGGTACGGCTTCACCTGCGGCCAGGGCCGAGGCGGCCGGCGCAACGGGTGCGACCGGCGCGACCGATGGCCGACCCTCGGCGGTGCGCTCAGCTGAACGTTCACCGCGGGCGCGGCTTCCTTCGCGGCCTTCGCGGCCTTCGCGGGCAGGCCGGGCCTCACGGCCTTCACGGGCCTCACCTCGGGCTTCGCGGCCCTCACGACCTTCGCGGGTCTCACGACCTTCGCGGCCTTCGCGGCCACCTTCACGTGAGCCTCGACCGCCTCGGCCACCGCGCTCTCCGCGACGGCCGTCACGGCCTTCGCGACCCTCTCGACCTTCACGGCCTTCACGACCTTCAGCCGAGCGTGCGGGCGCTGCGACGCCCGCTTCGCCCGTAGTGGCGGTGCCGGCGGCGGCCGCAGCCGCGGGTGCCGGCGCAGGGCTCGCGGGCGGCGTGCCCAGCAGGCGGCGCACCCACCCGAAGAAGCCGGCGCCGCCGTCGGCCGGGGCAGCCGCGGGGGCCGCAGCCTGCGCAGGTGCCGCAGCCGGCACAGGTGCAGGGGCCGGTACGGGGGCTGCTGCCACGGGCGCCGGCCTGGCAGGCGCGGGCGCCGGCGCGGGCGGTGCGGGCTGGTCGGGCAGCACGCCCTTGATCAAGGGCTCCTGCCGGGCCTTGGCCTTCTCGCGCCGCGTGATGCCGACTTCGTCCTCGGGCTCCTCGATCATCGAGTAGCTGGCGCGGTAGTTGTCCAGGCGCGGGTCGTCGTGGCGCAGCCGCTCGAGCTTGTAGTTGGGTGTCTCCAGGTGCCGGTTGGGCACCAGCAGCACGGTCACGCGCTGCTTGAGCTCGATCTTCGTGATCTCCGCGCGCTTCTCGTTGAGCAGGAAGCTCGTGACCTCCACCGGCACTTGCACGTGCACGGCGGCGGTGTTGTCCTTGAGCGCCTCCTCCTGGATGATGCGCAGGATCTGCAGCGCCGAGCTCTCGGTGTCGCGGATGTGGCCCGTGCCGTTGCAGCGCGGGCAGGTGATGTGGTTGCCCTCGGACAGCGCCGGGCGCAGGCGCTGGCGGCTGAGCTCGAGCAGGCCGAACTTGGAGATCGAGCCGAACTGCACGCGGGCGCGGTCGTTGCGCAGCGCGTCGCGCAGCCGCTGCTCGACCTCGCGGCGGTTCTTGCTCTCCTCCATGTCGATGAAGTCGACGACGATCAGGCCGCCGAGGTCGCGCAGGCGCATCTGGCGCGCGATCTCGTCGGCCGCCTCCAGGTTCGTGCGGGTGGCGGTTTCCTCGATGTCGCCGCCGCGCGTGGCGCGTGCGGAGTTGACGTCCACCGCCACCAGGGCTTCGGTGTGGTCGATCACGATCGCCCCGCCCGAGGGCAGGTTCACGGTGCGCGAGTGCGCCGTCTCGATCTGGTGCTCGATCTGGAAGCGCGAGAACAGCGCGGCGTCGTCACGGTAGCGCTTCACGCGGTGGCCCATGTCGGCCATCACGTGGTTCATGAACTGGTGCGCCTGCTCGTAGATGTCGTCCGTGTCGATCAGGATCTCGCCGATGTCGGCGGTGAAGTAGTCGCGGATCGCGCGGATGACGAGCGAGCTCTCCTGGTAGATGAGGAAGGCACCCTTGCCCGCCTTGGAGGCCTCGTCGATGGCGCTCCACAGCTTGAGCATGTAGTTGAGGTCCCACTGCAGCTCGGCGGCGCTGCGGCCGATGCCCGCGGTGCGCGCGATCAGGCTCATGCCCTTGGGGTAGTCGAGCTGCTCGAGGTTCTCCTTGAGCTCCTCGCGGTCCTCGCCCTCGATGCGCCGGCTCACGCCGCCGCCGCGCGGGTTGTTGGGCATGAGCACGAGATAGCGTCCGGCCAGGCTCACGAAGGTGGTCAGCGCTGCGCCCTTGTTGCCGCGCTCTTCCTTCTCGACCTGCACCAGCAGTTCCTGGCCTTCCCGGATCGCGTCGCCGATCTTGGCGCTGCGCGCATCGGTCCCCTCGCGGAAGTAGTTGCGCGAGATTTCCTTGAAGGGCAGGAAGCCGTGGCGGTCCTCGCCGTAGTCGACGAAGCAGGCTTCCAGGGCCGGCTCCACGCGTGTGACCACGGCCTTGTAGATGTTGCCCTTGCGCTGTTCGCGCCCCTCCACCTCGGTCTCGAAATCGAGCAGCTTCTGCCCGTCGACGATCGCCAGGCGCCGCTCTTCGGGCTGCGTGGCGTTGATCAGCATGCGCTTCATGTCGTGCACTCCTCGTGCGCCCGGGCTCGTCGGCCGCCATGCGGCGCTTGAGCCCGAGCATCCACGCGCTGCCGGCCCGCAACGGGCAGGCAGCGCAGTCCCGATGCACGAGACGCGCGAGGAGAACCGATGAAGCGAATCGCCCTGGACCGCATCCGGGAGCGGGGCGTCGGCGCAGAGCAATCCGCGCCGTCTGCCGGGCTCTCGGCGCTACGGCGTTGGCGCGTGCGCGCGGGCCCGGTGACCCAGCTTCCACACGCCTGCACCCGGCCCTGCGGCGCCGGGCGCCGCACAGGCTGCCTGCCGCGCCAGCCGGGCCGGCGGTTGGCCGGACGGTCTCGCGGGGCAGGGTGTATGGATGAAGGTGATCATGGAGGGAGGCTGCCGAAGCCCTTGCAGCGGGGCACAGCGGCAGGCCGGATACGGCCGGGCTGCTGTGCCCGTGAATCTTTCGTCGGTGCTCCGCCTTCAGCGGAGCGGTTCTCTTCCGTCGAGTCTCTGCCACCCGGGCCCGCGAACCCTCCGCGCGCTTCGGCGCGTGGAACCATTCGGCGTGCACCCGGACGTTGCATCAACGCTTGTCGGCCGGCCCGGCCCTTCGAAGGGCCCTTGCCAGCCGCTCCCGCCCTCACCGCCAGGCCCGGGTAAACTCCCGGGAGAATCAAGCACTTGCAGCAGGAACGTGGAGCGCCCGAGTATACGCCCCCGGGGCGGGCCGAGCGCGCGAAGTGCGCCCGGCTCGCGTGCCAGCTCGGCTGACCGGGCCGGGTCGGCCGCAGCGTCCGACCCTACCGCATCGACCCGGGCGCAGCCCGCCGGTGGATCGGGAGCTCCAGCCGTGCGGCGGCTGGCGGTGGACGAAGACAGCGCCGGCCAGCGGCTGGACAACTTCCTCCTTCGCGTGCTCAAGGGCGTACCCAAGACCCACGTCTACCGCGTGATCCGCAGCGGCGAGGTGCGGGTCAACGGGGGCCGGGCCGGCGCTGACACACGGCTGGCCACGGGCGACGAGGTGCGGGTGCCGCCGGTGCGCACCGCCGCAGTGCCCGAGGCAGCCGCGGCCGCGCCCGCGCGCGAATTCCCGGTGATCTTCGAGGACGAGCACCTGCTGGCCCTGGACAAGCCCGCTGGCGTGGCGGTGCACGGCGGCAGCGGGGTGAGCTCGGGCGTGATCGAGCAGCTGCGCCGGGCGCGGCCGCAGGCGCGCTTCCTGGAGCTGGTGCACCGGCTGGACCGCGAGACCTCGGGCGTGCTGCTGGTGGCCAAGAAGCGCAGCGCGCTCACGGCACTGCAGGACCAGTTCCGCGCCCGCGGGCCGGACAAGGCGGTGGGCAAGACCTATGCCGCGCTGGTGGCGGGCGACTGGCCGGCCAGCCTGAAGGTGATCGACGTGCCGCTGCACAAGTACCTCACGGCCGAGGGCGAGCGCCGCGTGCGCGCGACCTCCGCCACCGACGAGGCGGGGCGGCGCTCGATCACGCTCGTGCAGGTGGCGCGGCGGCTGCCCGGCTTCACGCTGCTGGCCGTGACGATCCGCACCGGGCGCACGCACCAGATCCGGGTGCACCTGGCCGGTGCGGGGCACCCGATCGCGGGCGACGACAAGTACGGCGACTTCGAACTCAACCGGCGCCTGGCGCGCGACGGCTGGGCGCAGAAGGGGGCGCAGCCGGTGCGCCTGCCGCGCATGTTCCTGCACGCCCAGCAGCTTCGCGTGACCCATCCCGCCACCGGGTTCGTGCTCGAGCTGCAGGCCCCGCTGCCACAGGCGCTGTCGCGGGTGGTGGATGCGCTGGCTGCGCCTGGGGCATGATCGCCCCCCGCGAGAACCTCATGACCCGACGCCGCTTCGACCTCATCGCTTTCGATTGGGATGGCACCCTCTTCGACAGCACCGCGCTCATCGTGCGCAGCATCCAGGCAGCCTGCCGCGACGTGGGCACTACGGTGCCCGGGCACGAGCAGGCCGCCTACGTGATCGGCCTGGGCCTGCGTGACGCGCTCATGCACGCCGCACCGGATTTCCCCCCCGAGCGCTACGCCGAGCTGGCCCAAGCCTACCGGCACCACTACTTCGCCGCGCAGCACGAGGTGGTGCTCTTTGACGGCACGCTGCCGATGCTGCATGCCTTGCGCTCGCGCAGCCACCTGCTCGCGGTGGCCACCGGCAAGAGCCGGCGCGGCCTGGACGAGGCGCTGGGCACGACGCAGCTCGACGCCCTGTTCGACGCGACCCGCACGGCCGACGAGACGACCTCCAAGCCGCACCCGCAGATGCTGCTGGAGCTGATGTCGGAGCTGGGCGTGACCCCCGAGCGCACGCTGATGATCGGCGACACCACGCACGACTTGGAGATGGCCGCGCGTGCGGGCGTGGCCGGGCTCGGCGTGAGCTACGGTGCGCACGACCACGCGGCCTTCGAGGCACACGGGCCGGTCTTCGTGGCGCACTCCACGCGCGAGTTGCACGACTGGCTGCTGGAGCACGCATGAAGGGCGTGGTGCTGTGCGCCTCCGAGGCGCTGGAGGAGGGCGGCAAGGCGTGGGTCTTCGACGTGACGGCCTGGGGCATGCCCGCGCGCGCCTTCGTGCTGCGCTTCGACTCGACGGTGGTGGGCTACCTGAACCGCTGCGTGCACGTGCCCACCGAGATGGACTGGCAGGAAGGCCAGTTCCTCGACGGCGACAAGCGCTTCATCGTCTGCTCGATCCACGGCGCCACCTATGAGCCGGCCGACGGGCGCTGCGTGGGTGGCCCCTGCGGCCGCGGGCGCCTCACGGCGCTGAGCGTGCGCGAAGAGGGCGGGCAGGTCGCTTGGTATCCTTCCGAGTTCATCCGGCCCGCCTTCGAAGACGGGTCCGACGCACCTGCGCCGGCCGGCGTGCCCGCGGGCTGAATCCCCCAAGCTTCCAGATGGACGATCGACAAGAACCGAGCCTCGGCGGGCCGGAGGCGCCCGGGCCTGCGCCCGCGGCTGCTCCCGTACCTGCTCCCGCTTCCGCACCCGCTTCCGCACCCGCTTCGGCACCCGCTTCCGCACCCGCTTCGGCACCGGCTGCCTCTGCCGCACCTGCAGCCGCCACGGCCTCCTCGCTGCCGCCCACCGCCGCCGAGGCCGTCCTGGAGCGGCTGGCGGTCGAACTGCTGCGCGAGCGGCGCACCGAGAGGCGCTGGCGCGTGGCCTTCCGGCTGGCGTGGCTCGGGCTGGCCCTCACGGTGCTTGGCGTGTGGTGGGCTGGCCGCATGCACATCTCCGCCACCTCCACTCCCCACACCGCACTCGTGGAGGTGCGCGGCACGATCGACGCCGACACCGAGGCGAGCGCGGAGGTGCTGCTGGGTGCGCTGAAGGCGGCCTTCCAGGATTCGGGCGCCCAGGCGGTGGTGCTGCGCATCAACTCCCCTGGCGGCAGCCCGGTGCAGTCGGGCATCCTGCACGACGAGATCCGCCGCCTGAAGGCGCTGCACGGCAAGAAGGTCTACGCGGTGGTGGAAGACATCTGTGCTTCCGGCGCCTACTACCTGGCAGCCGCCACCGACGAGATCTTCGTCGACAAGGCCAGTCTCGTGGGCAGCGTGGGCGTGCTGATGGACGGGTTCGGGTTCGTGGGCGCGATGGAAAAGCTCGGCATCGAGCGCCGGCTGCTGACCGCCGGCGTGAACAAGGGCATGCTCGACCCCTTCAGCCCGCAGAACCCTCAGCACGATGCGTTTGCGCGCGAGATGCTCTCGCAGATCCACCAGCAGTTCATCAAGGTCGTGCGCGATGGCCGCGGCCAGCGGCTCAAGGAGACGCCCGAGCTTTTCTCGGGGCTCATCTGGAACGGCGAGGACGCCGTCAAGCTCGGTCTGGCCGACCGCTTCGGCAACCTCGACTTCGTCGCGCGCGAGGTCGTGAAGGCCGAGGACATCGTCGACTACACGCCGCGCGAGAACGTGGCCGAGCGGCTGGCCAAGCGCTTCGGCGCCGGCGTGGCCGCAGGCATGGTGCGGGCCGCACGCGAGGCCGCTCCCGCGCTGCGCTGAGCGCACCGGGCAAGCGGCCGAACGTCACATCCGAGCCGGGGGAGCCATGGCATTGCAGGAAAGCCCAGGGCGGCCGCTGTCCGAGCGGGCGGCGGTGCTGCTGCAGCACGCGCTGCCCAAGCAGGCGCTCACGGCGCTCATGGGCCGGCTCGCCTCGGCGCGCGGCGGCGCGCTGACCACCTCGGCCATCGGCTGGTTCGTGCGCCGCTACGGCGTGAACATGGCCGAGGCGGCGGTACCCGACATCGGCGCCTATCCGACCTTCAACGAGTTCTTCACGCGGCCGCTGCGCGAGGGTGCGCGGCCGCTGGCCGCCTCCGAACTCATCTGCCCGGTGGACGGCGCGATCAGCCAGTTCGGCCGCATCGAGTCGGGCCGGATCTTCCAGGCCAAGGGCCACGACTACACGGCCACTGCGCTGCTCGGGGGCGATGGCGCGCTGGCCGCCCACTTCCACCAGGGCCACTTCGCCACGCTCTACCTGAGCCCGAAGGACTACCACCGCATCCACATGCCCTGCGCGGGCCGGCTGCTGCGCATGGTGCATGTGCCGGGTGAGCTGTACTCGGTGAACCCTGCCACCGCGCGCGGCGTGCCCGGGCTCTTCGCGCGCAACGAGCGTGTGGTGTGCGTGTTCGACGCCGCTCCGGGATCGCCCGTGCCGGGCCCGTGGGTACTCGTGCTCGTGGGTGCGACCATCGTGGGCAGCATGGCCACTGCCTGGCACGGCCTGGTGAACCCGCCGCGGCCGGGCACCGTGCGCAGCTGGGACTACGCCGAGCAGCCGGTGCAGCTCGCGCGCGGGCAGGAGATGGGGCGCTTCCTGCTGGGCTCCACCGTGGTGCTGCTGTTTCCGGCCGGGCCGCTCGTCTTCAACCCGGGATGGACGCCGGGTGGATCGATCCGCATGGGCCAGGAGATGGCCAGCTTCGCGGTCGAGTCGTGACGGGCGCAGGCTCGGGCACAGGCTCGGGTTCAGGCCCGGGTGCGGGCCGCGCTGAGATGCTGCTGTGGGTGGTGCCGGCGCTGTGGTCGTCGAACTACCTGATCGCACGCGCCTCCGAGGGCGTCATCGGGCCGCACCTGCTGGCGCTCGGGCGGTGGGTGCTGGCCATCGCGCTGCTGTTGCCCTTCACCTGGGGCGTGCTCGCCCGCGCCGAGGGGCGCGAGGCGGTGCGGCGCGAGTGGCCGCAGATGCTGGCGCTGGGCGCGCTGGGCATGTGGGTGTGCGGTGCCTTCGTCTACCTGGGCGGCCACACGACGAGCTCGAGCAACATCGCCCTCATCTACGCGGCCACGCCCATCGCCATCGTCTATGCGGGCTCGCGCCTGCTGCACGAGCCGATGTCGCGCGCGCAGTGGGCGGGCGTGGTGCTGGCGCTGGCAGGCGTGCTCTTCGTCATCTCTCGGGGCGAGCCGCGCACGCTGCTGGAGGTGCGCTTCACGGTGGGCGACGGCTGGATCGTCGTGGCCGCGGTGTGCTGGGCCGCCTACTCGGTGCTGCTCAAGCACTGGCCCTCGTCGCTGCCGCCGCTGGCGCGGCTCGTGGCGATTGCCACCGGCGGGGTGATCGTGCTGGTGCCCTTCACGGCTCTGGAGGCCTGGCTGCAGCCCGGGCCGCCGCTGGGCTGGGCCGCCCTCGGCCTCGTGGTGCTCGCGGCGCTGCTGCCGGGGGTGATCTCCTACGGTGCCTACAGCTACCTGCAGCGCGAGCTCGGTGCCTCGCGCACCGCGCTCATCATGTACCTCGCGCCGCTGTACGCGGCGCTGGGGGGCTGGGCGGTGCTCGGCGAGCCGCCACGCTGGTTCCACGCGGTGGGCGCGGCGCTGATCCTGCCGAGCATCTGGCTCGCGACGCGGCGCCCGCCCGGGGGCCGGGCTGCCTGAGCGGCTGGCTCAGCCGAAGAGGCCCGGCGCCTTCTGCGGCCCGTCGATCTCCTCGGCGTAGAAGCACGCGGGGCACACGGCGCGGTAGCTCTCGTTGCCGCCGATGAGCACCTGCTCGCCTTCGCGCACGCGCCGGCCCTGCGCGTCGATGCGCATGTTCATCGAGGCCTTGCGGCCGCACGAGCAGATCGTCTTCATCTCCTCGATGTCGTCGGCCAGCGTGAGCAGTGCGATGGCACCGGGAAAGCCGCGGCCCTGGAAATCGCTGCGCAGCCCGTAGCAGATCACGGGCAGCCCGTCGCGGTTGGCCAGGCGGTGCAGCTGATGCACCTGTGCGGGGCTGAGGAACTGGGCCTCGTCGATCAGCAGGCAGGCGAGCTCGGCGGGCAGCGCCTCGCGGGTGAAGACGGTGTCCGGGCCAAAGGCCGCGGCGCTGCGGTGCAGGCCCAGGCGCGAGCCGATCACGCCAGTGCCGCCGCGGTCGTCAAGTGCGGCGGTGAAGAGCGCCACGCGCATGCCGCGCTCCTCGTAGTTGTGCGCGGCCTGCAGCAAGGCGGTGGACTTGCCGGCGTTCATCGCCGCGTAGCGGAAGTAGAGCTTGGCCATGGTGGAAGTGTGCGACGAATCGTGGGGCATTGCCGGGCGCCGGCCGCGCCGGCTGCTGCGTTCGGAAGGGCCGGCCCGCGCACAATGTCGGCATGGGAACCCTCTACCTTGTGCGCCATGGCCAGGCCTCCTTCGGCGCGGCCGACTATGACCAGCTCAGTGAGCTCGGCACGCGCCAGTGCGCAGCGCTCGGGGCCTGGATGCACGAGCGCGGGCTTGCTTTCGAGGGTGTGCTGCGCGGCACGCTGGTGCGGCACCGCCAGTCGCTCGAGGCGATCGGCTCGCAGCTGCCTGCCCTGCCGCAGGCGCTGGAGTGGCCGGGTCTGAACGAATACGACAGCGAGGCGCTGCTCGAAAGCGTGTTGCCGATGCTGACCGAGCCCTTGCCGCCGGCGTCCACACCCGAGGGGTACCGCGCGCACTTCCGGGCGCTGCGCCTCGCGCTCACGGCCTGGATGGAAGGCCGCACCCAGCCGCGCGGCATGCCGAGCTGGAAGGGTTGGCTCGACGGCGTGGCCGGTGCACTCGACCATGTGCGCACTCAGTTCGAGGGCGATGTGCTGATGGTCTCCAGCGGGGGACCGATCTCCACCGCCATGGCCCACGTGCTGGGTGCGCCGCCGGCGGCGATGGTGGAACTCAACCTGAGGATGCGCAACAGCGCGCTGAGCGAGTTCGCCTTCACCACGAAGCGCCACACGCTCGTCACCTACAACACGCTGCCGCACCTGGAGCACCCCGAGCGGCGCGGGTGGGTTACGTTTGCGTGAGATCCCGCGGCAGCACGCCGCTGGCGAGAAAGGCGTCGGGTGTCTGGATCGCACATGACCCCACGCGGCCGATTTCCAGCAGCGCACGGTCTCCCGTCACGAGAACCGCGGCGTTCCCGGCGCGGGCGAGGTGCAGGAAGATCAGGTCGGCGGCGTCGCGGCACGGCGGGACCGCTGGTGGCGGATCGGCCACCCTCACGCTCCGGGTGAATGGGAGGTAGTCGGCGAGCAGTTGCTGCTGTTCCGGCTCGGAGAGCCTGAACTTGGGGTAGTTCAGCACGCGCAGCAGTTCTGCTGCCGTGTCGCGGCTGACGAGGGGCTGGAACTCACCTTGCTGCCAGGCTCGTCGAAATCGGGACGTGATGCCACCCTTGAAGACCAGCGCGGAGAGCACGACGTTGGTGTCGAGCACCACTCGAAGCAGCTTGGGCTTCGTTGGCGTGCGTTCGCGGCTTGCGGGAGCCATTGGGTTTGCCGCGCCGATGCTCGAT
>JBIIED010000261.1:0-4978 GCA_044237995.1 Rubrivivax sp.
GCGTATAGAGCAGGTACTCGCGCCAGAAGTAGACGTCCTCCTCAGGGTCTTCGGGCTGCGTGCAGCGCTCCACGTAGCCCACCACCTGCCAGTCGTGCGGGCCTTCGCCGAGGTCCAGCCGCCCGGTAGCGCCCATCGGGATGCGCGGGCCGCCGCCTTCGCTCGCGCCGTTTTGCTGGTCGAAGTAGGCGAGGTCGCCCCCCAGGCCCTGCGAGACGTCCACGACCGCGTGGCACTGGCCGCAGACGATGGAGCGGGTGCTGTCGAGCCTGATCTCCAGGGCGTTGCCGCACGACGGACAGGCCAGCGTGCGGCCGGACACGGCCTGGTCACTCTCCTGGCGCAGGCCGGCCAGGGCAAGCTCGGCCAGCGCCGCGGGGCGGCCGATGGACCAGCTGGCAGAGGGGCCGGGTGCGCCAGATGAGCCAGATGAGCCAGATGCACCGGGTGCACCGGGGGCAAACTCCAGCGAGCCCACCTCGTCGCTCGGGCTGCGCAGCTCGACGACCTGCAGCGCCTCGCCCAGGCGCGGCACCGAGGGCAGCTCGCCCTGCGCGGCCTCCACGCGGGCCTCCACCACCGAGGCCACGCGCCAGTCGCGCCCATCGAGCACGATGGAGGCGCCGGGCACGAAGAGCTCGCGCGCAGGCAGCGGCGGCACGGCCGCCTGCGCGAAGGCCATTACGTAGCGGCCGTTGTCCTCCGACAGCCAGCCGCTGCGCCCGTTGTCGAACAGCGCGTGCCACTCGCTCCAGCGCCCTTGCGCGTAGCCGATCTGCACCCGTCCGACCACCGTGAAGCCCACGCCCTGCCAGCGCCCGCTGGCCCCGAGCTGCAGCGGGGAGTGGTCGTCGAAGAGCTCGGCCGACACGCCGATGCGGCGCAGCGCCTCGCCCTCTCGCGCAAGGGTGCTGCGGCAAAAGCTGCACACCGCCACCGGCGACGCGGCCGAGGCGAACTCCACTGGCGCGCCGCAGTTGGGACACGCGGCGCGCCAGCGGCGCTGCGGGGTGGCCGGGGTGTTCAAGCGCGCGAAGACCTGGGCGGGCTCGCCATCGTTGCGCGGCGCGGCGTGCTCAGACGAGCCGGGCCAGCAACTCGGCCTTCTTGGCGGCGAACTCCTGCTCGGTGAGGATGCCCTTGGCCTTGAGGTCGCCGAGCTTCTCGAGCGTGGCCATGATCTCCTCGGGCTTCATCGGTGCGGGTGCGATGGGCGCGGTGGCCGCGTTGGGCTGGGCCGCCGCCGAAGCAGCCGCTGCGCCGCCTTGCAGGCCCTGCGCGAGGTTCTGCGCGAGCACCTGGCCAAGCGCCACGCCCGCCCCCAGCCCCATGGCGTCGCCCGCGATGCCGCTGCCCGAGCCGCCGCCTTCGGCCATCTTCGGGATGGCCTGGGCGGTCTGGTACTGCATGAAGCGGCCCATGTCGGAGCCGACCATGCCCATGCCGATGCGCTGGTCGAGGATCTTCTGCAGCTCCTCGGGCAGGGACACGCTTTGCACCGTCACGGCCTCCAGCGCCAGGCCGATCTTCGTGAACTCGGGCGCCACCGCCTCGCGCAGCTGGCGCGCGAACTCCACCTGGTTGGCCGCCAGATCCAGGAACGGGATGCCCGCCGAGGCCACGGCATCGCTGATGTGCTGCAGCACGAAGGCGCGCAGCTGGCCGTCGAGCTCGGCGGCGGTGTAGCGCTCGCGCGTGCCCGACACCTCGGTGTGGAAGAGCTTGGGATCGACCACCCGGTAGCCGTAGTTGCCGAAGGCGCGCAGCCGCACGGCGCCGAAATCCTTGTCGCGGATGGACACGGGCTGCGTCGTGCCCCAGCGCTGGTCGAGCTGCTGGCGCATGCTGAAGAAGTAGACGTCGCTCTTGAACGGGCTCTGGAAGAGCTTGTCCCAGTTCTTGAGGTAGGTGAGCACCGGCAGCGTCTGCGTGGTGAGCTTGTGCAGGCCCGGGCCGAAGACATCGGCCACCTTGCCTTCGTTGACGAAGACGGCCATCTGCGTCTCGCGCACCGTCAGCGCGGCACCGTACTGGATCTCGCGATCGGCGATCGGGTAGCGCCAGGCCAGCGTGCCGTCGCCCTCCTCGACCCACTCGATGACGTCGATGAACTGTTTCTTGATGAAGTCCATGAGTGCCATGTGCTGCCTCCGCGAAGGATTACCCCGGCCCCCGACTTGGCGTCGCCGGGCCGCGCGCCCGCACCGGACGCACTTCGGATGATACGCAGCGCCCTGCCCGGCGCCGCTCAGGGCGCGCCCAGGCCGAATCGGTGGCTGAAGGACAACTCGAGCAGCGGGCTGTCCAGCCCCGAGGCCGACTGCAGCGCGCGCACGCGGCCATAGCCGGCACGCACGTGGCTGCGCGGGCCGACAGCCAGGCTCGCCCAGGCCAGCGCCTGCCCGATGGCGCCGCCGCCGGTGTCAAGCCCGGCGCCGCCGGCGGCGCCAGCGAGCACTTCCGCGCCCACGCGCCAGGGGCGATCGGCCGCCGGGGTGGCCCAGCCCAGGCCGAGCAGGCCGGTGGAGTAGGCGCCGGCGTCTCCGCCGAAGGCGCTGTGGGCCTGCGCGGTGAAGTAAAGGGAGGGCCCGAGGCTGCGATCGAGCTTGCCGGTGACAAGGTCGACCGGACCGCGCCGGCCATCGCGGCGCGCGGCGCGCTGCATGCGCTGCACGCCGGCCGTCCACTCGAGCGCGGCCACGGTGCCCGGCGCCGCCGGCGCACCGGCGGCGGCCGCCGGCTGCAGGTCGTGGCCCCACCAAAGCTGCAGGCTGCGCGCCCGCGGCATCGTGCCGGCCCCGCGCACCAGCCCAGCCTCGGCCCCGAGGGTCCAGTTCGGCAGCGGCGACCAGCCCACATACGCCGATACCTTGGCCAGGCCGCCGCCGCCCGAGGCAAGTGCGCCGCCTCCGCCCAGGCCAAGCGCACCGCGCACGCCGGCCTGCACACCCGGCCACGGCTGCACGCTGGCACCCAGCGAGCCCAGGATCTCCATGTAGCCGGCTGCGCCGCCGGTGGCGGCTGCGCCCATCTCGAAGCCGGCGTCCAGCGCGGTGGCACCGAGAAGGCCGGACGGGCCGGACAGACCAGACCGAGCAAGCGGGCGCACCAGGCGCGCGCTGGCCAGGCCGACGCGCCGGCCGCTGCCGTCTTGCAGCTGCCAGCTCACCAGGCTGAGCTGGCCTTGCTGGAAGCCCAGGCCGCTGCCACGGGCGTCCGGGAGCGTGCGGCCCGCCTGCGCGGGATCGGTGTGGCGATAGGTCCCGTCCCAGGCCATCAGCAGCGCCAGCTGCGTGCCGCCCATGCCAGTGCCGGCAAAGCGCGCACCCGACAGCGTGAGACCCGCCTGCCAGCCGCCGAAGTCCCACAGCAGCGAGGCCGCAGGGCGCACGAGCAGGCCATCGCCCACCGGCGCTGCGCCGCCGCCACCGCCGCCGGCGTACAGCCCCAGCGCACCCACCAGCCGCTCGGCCAGGCGCACACGGCGCTGCAGCTCGATACCGCCGACGAAGAGCCCCGCGCGCTCGCCCGTGGCTGAGCCGTAGACGGCAGGCCCTGCCCAGCAGCCCTCGGCGGCCTCGAAGAGCAGCGAGCCGCCCACGAGCCCCATCCGCTCGCCCCGGGGCAGCCGCATCTGCTCGACCCCGAGCGTGAAGGACATGGGCAGGCTCGACCAGGCAGGTGCCGGTGCGGCGCTGTCGGCCCGGCTGCAGGCGGCTGCAGCGGCCAGGCACGCGCCCAGGAGGGGCGCGGCCCGCACAGGGCGAGTGCATGCGCGGGAAGGGGCCGCCGCGGGCGCCCCGCGCGCGACCGGTTCAGGCCGCCCGGACGTCCCCGGCGGCGCGCGCTTCACTTCTTGCGCAGCTTGGCGATGGCCGCGATCTGCGCGGCCATCGTCGCGAACTCGCTTTGCGCGGCGGCGAAGTCGATGTCGCTCTTGGCGTTCTTCATCGCCTCCTCGGCAGCCTGCTTGGCTTCGAGGGCCTTGGCCTCGTCGAGGTCGTGGCCGCGGATGGCGGTGTCGGCCAGCACGGTCACGGTGCCGGGTTGCACCTCGAGGATGCCACCGGCGACGAAGACGAACTCCTCCTCGCCGTTGTCGGCGCGCTCGATGCGCACCGCGCCGGGCCGGATGCGGGTGATGAGCGGCGTGTGGCGCGGCAGGATGCCGAGCTCGCCGTTTTCGCCCGGCAGCGCGACGAACTTCGCCTCGCCCGAGAAGATGCTCTCCTCGGCCGAGACGACGTCGACGTGAATGGTGGCCATGCGGGTTCCTTCGCGCGGGAGCGTGGGCGTGGGTTACTGGATCTTCTTGGCCTTCTCGAAGGCCTCGTCGATCGTGCCCACCATGTAGAAGGCCTGCTCGGGCAGATGGTCGCACTCGCCGGCGACGATCATCTTGAAGCCGCGGATGGTTTCCTTCAGCGGCACGTACTTGCCGGGCGACCCGGTGAAGACCTCAGCCACGTGGAAGGGCTGCGACAGGAAGCGCTGGATCTTGCGCGCGCGCGACACGGCCAGCTTGTCTTCCGGCGAGAGCTCGTCCATGCCCAGGATGGCGATGATGTCGCGCAGTTCCTTGTAGCGCTGCAGCGTGGCCTGCACGGCGCGGGTGGTGGAGTAGTGCTCCTCGCCCACGACGTTGGGGTCGATCTGGCGGCTGGTGGAGTCCAGCGGATCCACCGCGGGGTAGATGCCGAGCGCCGCGATGTCACGCGAGAGCACCACGGTGGCGTCCAGGTGCGCGAAGGTGGTGGCCGGTGACGGGTCGGTCAGGTCGTCGGCCGGCACGTACACGGCCTGGATCGAGGTGATCGAGCCGACCTTGGTGGAGGTGATGCGCTCTTGCAGACGGCCCATCTCCTCGGCCAGCGTGGGCTGGTAGCCCACCGCAGAGGGCATGCGGCCCAGCAGCGCGGACACTTCCGTGCCGGCCAGGGTGTAGCGGTAGATGTTGTCCACGAAGAAGAGGACGTCG
>JBIIED010000262.1:0-4926 GCA_044237995.1 Rubrivivax sp.
TGAGGCCACCGAGGATCTCCGCCGGGTCGCCGCCGAAGTACTTGAAGAGGAAGAACACCAGCAGCACGGCACCGAGAAGGGTCGGCACCATCTGCCACAGGCGCCGCAGGATGTAAGCGGCCATGGTGGGCGAGGCTTTGGGGGGGTCGAAGACGCGCGAGTGTAGGCCCGCACCCGCCCGGGGCTCCCCCGCGTTTGCCCGTGGCCGAGCTTGGCGAGGGGCCTTGCAATGCCCAGGGCCTGGCGTGGGAAAACCTCAGCGGGCGCGGCGCGGCACGCCGCTAGACTGCGGGGCTTTTCCGAGCCACCCGAGATGATGTTCACGCGTCAAGCCGCCCGGCTGATGGTTGCTGCCCTGCTGTGCACCGGCGCGGCTGCATCTGCCCAGCCCGTGCCGGGGTCGGCCCCGGCGGCCACCCGGCCCGCCGCCGCGGCCAAGACCGCCGGCGCCGCAAGCGCCCCCAAGACGCTGCGCTACGCGTTTCCGATCGCCGAGACGAACTTCGACCCGGCCCAGGTCACGGACCTGTACTCCAACACGCTGATCGCGGGCATCTTCGAGGGGCCGCTGGAGTACGAGTTCCTGGCCAAGCCGGTGCGCGTGCGCCCGGCCACCGCGGCCCAGATGCCCGAGATCTCGGAGGACTTCCGCACCTTCACGATCCGCATCCGCCCGGGCATCTACTTCCAGGACGATCCGGCCTTCAAGGGCCAGCGGCGCGAGCTCGTGGCGTCCGACTACGTGTATTCGCTCAAGCGTCACTACGACCCGCGCTGGAAGAGCGGCAAGCTCTACCTCTTCGAGACGGCCAAGGTGCTTGGGCTGTCGGAGCTGCGCAAGGAGCTGATCGCCGCCAAGAAGCCCTTCGACTACGACCGCGAGGTCGAGGGTGTGAAGGCGCTGGATCGCTACACCTTGCAGATCCGCCTGGCCGAGCCGCAGCCGCGGTTCCTGCAAAACCTCGTGGGGGCTGCGGTGCTGGGTGCCGTGGCGCGCGAGGTGGTGGACTTCTATGGCGACAAGATCGGCGAGCACCCGGTGGGCACGGGGCCCTTCCGGCTCGCGCAGTGGAAGCGCAGCTCCAAGATCGTGCTGGAGCGCAACCCCGCCTACCGCGAGGTGCTCTACGACGAGAACCCGCCCGAGGGCGACGCCGCGCGCCAGGCCACGGCCGCGCGCTTCAAGGGCAGGCGGCTGCCCCTGCTGGACCGCATCGAGGTCTCCATCATCGAGGAGACGCAGCCGCGCTGGCTGTCCTTCCTCAACGGCGGGCAGGACCTCATCGAGCAGCTGCCCGCGGAGTTCACGAGCGTGGCCATCCCCAACAACCAGCTCGCCCCGAACCTGAAGAAGCTCGGCATCCAGATGGAGCGCTACCCGCGCGCGGACGTGGCCGTGAGCTACTTCGGCATGGAAAACCCCGTCGTGGGGGGCTACGAGCCGCACAAGGTGGCGCTGCGCCGCGCGATCTCGCTCGGGGTGGACCTGGAGCGCGAGATCCGCCTCGTGCGGCGCAACCAGGCCATTCCCGGCCAGGGCCCGATCGGCCCGGAGACCTACGGCTACGAGCCGGCCTTCAAGTCGGAGATGAGCACCTACGACCCGGCGCGTGCCAAGGCGCTGCTGGACCTGCACGGCTACATCGACCGCAACGGCGACGGCTGGCGCGACCAGCCCGACGGCAAGCCGCTCGTGCTGGAATACGCCTCGCAGCCCGACCAGCAAAGCCGCCAGCTCATCGAGCTGTGGAAGAAGAACATGGATGCGCTGCGCATCCGCATCGAGTTCAAGACCGCCAAGTGGCCGGAGAACCTCAAGGCCAGCCGCACCGGCAAGCTCATGATGTGGGGCGTGGGCTGGAGCGCCGGCGCGCCCGACGGCGACACCTTCCTCGGCCTGGGCTACGGGCCCAACAAGGGCCAGTCCAACCACGCGCGCTTCGACCTGCCCGCCTACAACCAGCTCTACGAGGCGCAGCGGCGTCTGCCCGACGGGCCCGAGCGGCTGGCGCTGATGCAGCAGGCGCGCGCGATGATGGTGACGTGGATGCCCTACAAGATCCACGCCCACCGCATGGCCACCGACCTCGTGCACCCGTGGGTGCTGGGCTACCACTCGGGTCACTTCCGGGGCCTGTTCTGGAAGTACGTGGACGTGGACCCCGCCGGGCAGGCGCAGAACAGCCCATGAACGCCCCGTGAACGGCCCGAACCGGCCGAACGGGCCACCCGCGCACACGCAGGACGAGGACGCGATGACCGAGCGCAGCACCCTGACCCGACGCACCCTGGCGGGCCAGGCCGCGCGCGCCGCCGCCTCGATGGTCCTGCTGGGCGCCGCACCGGTGCTGGCCCAATCGATCGCCGCGGGCGCCGCGGGCGCCGCGGGCACCGCAGGCGGCAAGAAGGTGCTGCGCTACGTCTTTCCGGTGGCCGAGACGGGGTTCGATCCGGCGCGCATCGTCGACCTGTACTCGCGCATCGTCACGGCCCACATCTTCGAGAGCCTGTACACCTACGACCACCTGGCGCGGCCGGTGAAGATCCGGCCGGCCCTCGCCCAGGGGATGCCCGAGCACTCGGAGGACTACCGCACCTGGACCGTGAAGGTCCGCCCGGGCATCCTTTTCCAGGACGACCCGGCCTTTGGCGGCCAGCCGCGCGAGGTCACGGCGCAGGACTTCGTGTATGCGCTCAAGCGCTTCGCCGACCCGGCCAACAAGAGCCCCGTGGTGGCCGGGGTGCTGGAGCAGAAGTACATCGGCCTGGCGGCCTTGCGCGAGAAGGCGCTCAAGGAGAAGAAGCCCTTCGACTACGACACCGAGATCGAGGGCATCCGGGCGCTGGACCGCCACACGATCCAGTTCCGCCTGGAGGAGCCGCGCCCGCGTTTTGGCGACTCCCTGGCGGCGCACGATCTCTTCGGCGCGGTGGCGCGCGAGGTGGTGGAGAAGTACGGCGATGCGATCCCTGCGCACCCGGTGGGCACCGGGCCCTTCCGGCTCGTGCAGTGGCGGCGCTCCTCGCTCATCGTGCTGGAGCGCAACCCGACCTACCGCGACGTGCGCTACGAGGCCGAGCCGGCGAGCGACGATGCCCAGGGGCAGGCTCTGCTCGCGCGCTTCAAGGGCCGGCGCCTGCCGATGATCGACCGCGTGGAGATCTCGATCATCGAGGAGACGCAGCCGCGCTGGCTCGCCTTCCTGAACGCCCAGATCGACTTCGTCAACGTGCCGGGCGAGTTCGTCAACCAGGCCATGCCCAACGGCCGCGTGGCGCCCAACCTGGCCAAGGCCGGGATCCAGGGCTACCGCGCGCTCAATCCCGACTCCGCCTTCACGTACTTCAACATGGATGACCCCGTGGTGGGGGGCTACACGCCGGAGAAGGTGGCGCTGCGCCGCGCCATCGGCCTGGCGATGGACGTGGAGCGCGAGATCCGCGTGATCCGGCGTGGCCAGGCGGTGCCGGCGCAGTCGATGGTGGTGCCGCACACGAGCGGCTACGATCCGGCCTTCAAGAGCGAGAACGGCGACTACGACCCGGCGCGCGCGCAGGCGCTGCTGGACCTGCACGGCTACGTGGACCGCAACGGCGACGGCTGGCGCGAGCGGCCCGATGGCAAGCCGCTCGTGCTGGAAGTGGCCACGCAGCCCGACCAGACGAGCCGCCAGTTCGACGAGCTGTGGAAGACGAACATGGCGCGCGTGGGCATCCGCGTGAGCTTCTCCATCGGCAAGTGGCCCGAGCAGCTCAAGGCGGCGCGCGCGGGCAAGCTGATGCTGTGGACGCTCGGCTCCTCGGCCGCGGGCAGCGACGGGCAAAGCTCGCTCGCGCGCCTGTACGGGCCGCAGGCCGGCAGCCAGAACCTGGCGCGCTTCAAGCACCCGGAGTTCGACCGCATCTACCAGCGCATGAACGTCATCCCCGACGGCCCCGAGCGCGACGAGCTGTTTCGCCAGGCCAAGCTCATCGTCACCGCCTTCATGCCCTACAAGGTCACGGTGCACCGCTTCAACAACGACCTCGTCCATCCCTGGCTCGTGGGCTACCGCCGCCCGCTCTTCTGGCAAGAGTGGTGGCACATGGTGGACATCGACAACACCCGCCGGCCGGCGAAGTAGCCGGCCCGCGCGCGCCGCCACGTGATGAAGCGCCGCCGCCTGCTGCAGGGTGCCGCCGCGACGGCCGCGCTCGGCGCGGGTGCGCAGGCGGGTGCGAACGCGCCGCCGGGATCGCCGGCCTCGCCCGGGGCGCGCAAGGTGCTGCGCCTGGCCTTCGTGTCGGCCGAGACCATCCTCGATCCGCCGCAGACCAACAGCGACGCCAACACGGTCACGCTGCTGGCCAACATCCTCGAATCCCCCCTGGCCTACGACTACCTTGCGCGGCCGGTGGCCCTCGTGCCGCGCACGGCGCAGGCGCTGCCCGAGATCTCGTCCGATGGGCGCACGATCACGGTGCGGCTGCGACCGGGCATCGTCTTTGCCGACGACCCCGCCTTCAAGGGCGTGCGGCGCGAGCTCGTCGCGCAGGACTACGTCTACACGATCAAGCGCTTCTACGACCCGCAGTACAACTCGGGCGACCTCTACCTCTTCGAGAACGCGAAACTGCTGGGCCTGTCGGAGCTGCGCGCTGCGGCGTTGAAGTCGCGCCGGCCTTTGGACTACGACGCCGAGGTCGAGGGGCTGCGTGCGCTGGACCGATACACGTTTCGGCTGGTGCTGGGCGAGCCCAACCCGCGCTTCGTCTACCTGCTGGCCGACTCGGGCCTGACGGGCGCCGTGGCGCGCGAGGTGGTGGAGCACTACGGGCCCAAGGACATCGGCGACCACCCGGTGGGCACCGGGCCCTTTCGGCTCAAGAGCTGGCGCCGCGCCTCGCAGCTCGTGCTCGAGCGCAACCCGCGCTTTCGCGGCGACC
>JBIIED010000033.1:0-17236 GCA_044237995.1 Rubrivivax sp.
CTTGACCGGATAGACGGGCAGCTCCAGGCCCAGCGGCGCTAGCAGCGCGCGCGAGTGGCTGCCCAGCGCCAGCACGATGTGGTCGGCGCGCAGCATCTCGCCGGGCGCACCCGCTTGCACCGGCTCGAGCTCGACCCCGACGACCTCGCCCGCCTCCACGCACAGCCGGCTCACGTGCGTGCCGAAGCGAAAGCGCACGCCCAGCTCTCGCGCCCGCTGCGCGAGTGCGGTGGTGAAGAGATGGCAGTCTCCTGTCTCGTCGTCGGGCAGGCGCAGGCCGCCCACGAAGCGCTCGCGCGCCCCGGCCAGGCCCGGTTCGACGCGCAGCACGCCCGCGCGGTCCAGCACCTCGTGGGGCACGCCGAGCTCGCGCAGCACGGCGGTGTCGCGCCCTACCGCATCGAGCTGGGCGGGGCTGCGAAAGAGCTGCAGCGTGCCGGCCGTGCGCTGCTCGTAGGCGATGCCGGTCTCGGCGCGCAGCTCGCGCAGGCAATCGCGGCTGTAGTTGGCCACGCGCATCAGCCGCTCCTTGTTGAGGGCGTAGTGCGCGGGGCTGCACTGGCGCAGCATGGCCGCGAGCCAGCGCAGCTGGAAGAGCGTCCCGTCGGGCCGTATGCGCAGCGGCGCGTGGCGCTGGAACAGCCACTTGAGCGCCTTGAGCGGAATGCCCGGAGCCGCCCACGGCGTGGAGTAACCGGGCGAGACCTGGCCGGCGTTGGCAAAGCTTGTCTCGAGCGCCGGGCCTGCTTGGCGGTCGATCACCGTGACGTCGGCGCCCGCGCGGGCGAGGTAGTAGGCGGTGGTGGTGCCGATCACGCCACTTCCCAGGACGACGACTTTCATGGCTCGATCCTCTCTTGTTAGACGAAAAGAGAGTCTAGAGACGACAATGCAGCAATATGTGTTGAAGATTGTGCGTAACGAAGGAATAATCACTGTAAGCGGTTCGCCAATCCTGGGGCCTGCCGCAAGCTTTGCTCCGAGCCTCGCGGCCTGACCGCCCACCCCCTCCCATGACAGTGCCTGCCGAACTCGACCGTCTGGACCGCCGCATCCTCGACATCCTCCAGCGCGAGGGCCGCATCTCGATGACGGAACTCGGCGAGCGCATCGGGCTGTCCACCTCGCCTGTGGCCGAGCGTGTGCGCCGGCTCGAGCGCAACCGCGTCATCACCGGCTGGCACGCCCGTGTGGACCCACGCACCGTCAACCGGGGCATGCTCGTGTTCGTGGAGATCACCCTGTCGGCCAAGTCCGGGGAGATCTTCGACCAGGTCAAGCGTGCCTTGCTGCACATGGACGAGGTGCTCGAGTGCCACCTCGTGTCGGGCAGCTTCGACTACCTCGTCAAGGCGCGGCTGTCGGGCATGGAGGACTACCGCGGGCTGCTGGGCGACATCCTGCGCCAGATGCCGGTGCCGTGCCAGTCACACAGCTACGTGGTGATGGAGGAAGTCAAGGAGACGACGGTGCTCGGCCTGGACTGAGCGCCGCGCGTGCGTGCCGGGACAGGCCGTGGCGGAAGGCCAGGCCGATGAGCGGCACGGTCACGGCCGTGAGCACGAAAACCGCGCGCACCGAGCCGTGATCCACGATCCAGGCGGCCAGCGCCACGCCCAGCGCCTGGCCGCCGAACAGGCTGATGACGAAGAGCGCGATCGCGGTGGAGCGCCGGTGCGGCGCCATCTGCGTGGCGTGCAGCTGAAGCGTGCTGTGCAGCATGAAGAAGCCAAAGCCTGCCAGGAGGCACGCCGGCACGGCCCAGGACCAGCTGCGGCTGGCCGCCAGCAGCGCCGCGGCTGCGCCGATGGCAAAGGCGCCCCCTAGGGCCTGGCCGCGCTCGCCCAGGCGCCGCGCCATGTGGCCCGCCAGTGGCGCGTAGACGAGGCCGGCCGCGGCGTACAGGGCCATCACCGCGCCGGCCTGTCCGAGTGTGAGCCCGAAGCTGTCGTGCAGGAACGTGGGCACGAAGGCAAGCGTGGCAAAGACGAGCGCCCCTTCCAGGCCCACCAGCACCACGATCCAGCGCGCCCAGCGCACGCGCAGCACCTCCGCGAAGCCGGCCAGCGCACCCAGGACGCCGCCCGGGCTGCCGGGCAACTGGGCAGGCGGGGCGCCCTGCGGCCGCGAAGCCTGGCGCAGCAGCGGCACCGCCACCGCGGCAAACCCGATGGCAAGCGCCCCGAAGACAGCGCGCCAGCCCAGCGCCTCGGCCAGCATGCCGCCGAGCCACAACCCGGCGATCATCCCCATGTGGGTGGCGAGCATGAGCCGAGCAAGCGTCTGCTGGCGCCGCTCGAAGGCCACCGCATCGCCAATAAGGGCCAGCGACATCGGCACGATGCCGCCCGAGGCCGCGCCGGCGAGCACGCGCGCAGCGGTCATCGCCTCCAGCGTCGTGGCCAGCAGCACCGCCACGTTGGCCAGCGCTCCTGCCACGCAGGCCGCGGCCATCACCCGCAGCCGCCCCATCCGGTCGCCCAGCGGGCCGACGAGAAACTGCACGGTGCCGTAGGCGAAGGCGAAGGCTGCAACCGTCTGCGCAGCCGTGCCGGGCGTGGTCGCGAACTCGGCCGCGAGCATGGGCAGCAGGGCGTCGCAGGCGCGCATCGAGGCCAGGCTGCTGAAGGCCGCCAGGCACACCACCAGCAGGGGCAGCGCGGGAGTGATCGTGGCCTCGGTAGGAGCGGCTGCAGCGGGGGCGCGGGGGGTGTCGTGTGGGCTCAAGGCTGCACTGTCGCACGAACGCGGCCCCCAGGCGCGGTAACCTCGCCTGCCATGGATACCGACCCACCCTCACCCGAGTACCAGCCCGAGACACTGACGCGCGCGCAGGTCGATGCCACCCCGGGGGCGCTGGTGCTGGATTTCGGCACCGGCTGGTGCGGCCATTGCCGGGCCGCCCGGCCGATCGTGGAGGCGGCGCTGCGGGCGCACGCCAGCGCCGCAAGCCCGGTGCGCCACATGCGCGTGGAAGACGGCAGCGGACGGCTACTGGGGCGCTCCTACGGGGTCACGCTGTGGCCCACGCTCGTCTTCCTGCGCGATGGCGTGGAGTGCGCACGCCTGGTGCGCCCTGGTTCAGCCGAAGACGTGGCCGTGGCGCTGCGCGCAGTCGATCCGTCGCCTGGCTGAGCACGGCGGCTGCCCGGCGC
Organism: Rubrivivax sp.; assembly: GCA_044237995.1. Taxonomy (GTDB): domain Bacteria; phylum Pseudomonadota; class Gammaproteobacteria; order Burkholderiales; family Burkholderiaceae_C; genus Rubrivivax. The sequence goes on from JBIIED010000033.1 coordinate 3,156, forward strand.
CGCGGCCCCAGGCCTTCGCGCGCGCCTCAGCGCTCGAGCGTGAGCGTGCGCCCGCAGCGCGCCGCGAGCGCCGGGTCGTGCGTGACGACGACGAATGCCGTGCGCTGTTCGCGCGCGAGCTCCAGCATCAGCTCGAACACGCCGCCTGCCGTCGCCCGGTCGAGGTTGCCGGTGGGCTCGTCGGCCAGGACGCAGGCCGGCTGCGTGACCAGCGCACGCGCGAGCGCCACGCGCTGGCGCTCGCCGCCCGAGAGCTGCCCGGGCACGTGGGAGGCGCGCGCGGCCAGGCCCACGCGCGCGAGCATCTCGCGCGCCGCGGCCTGCGCCTGCGCCACGCCCTGGCGGCGGATGCGCAGCGGCATGGCCACGTTGTCCAGCGCGCTGAACTCCGGCAGCAGGTGGTGGAACTGGTAGACGAAGCCCAGGTGGCGGTTGCGCCAGCGGCCCTGCTCGGCCGGGTTCATCGTGGCGAAGTCGCGTCCCATGAGCTCGACCCGCCCGGACGTGGGCGCATCCAGCCCGCCCAGCAGGTGCAGCAGCGTGCTCTTGCCCGCGCCCGAGGGGCCGACCACGGCCAGTGTCTCGCCCGCCTCGATCCGAAGGCTCACGCCGCGCAGCACCGGCACGTCCAGGCGCTGCGTGCCGCTGCCCTCGACGTAGCGCTTGTGCAGCGACTCGGCCATGAGCACGGCCGCAGGTGCGCCGTGGGCCCCCGCGTGCTGCGTGGCCTCACTCATGCCGCAGCGCCTGCGCCGGGTTCACGCGGCTGGCGCGCCAACTCGGATAGAGCGTGGCGGCGAAGGCCAGCGCGAGTGACACCAGCGCGATGGGGACGACGTCGGAGGCCAGCGGCTGGCTCGGCATCTTGCTGATGAGGTAGATGCTCCCGGGCAGGAACGACACGCCCAGTGCCTGCTCGATGGCCGGCACGATCACGTCCACGTGGTAGGCCACGAGCAGCCCCCCGCCCACGCCTACGAGCGTGCCCAGGATGCCGGCGAGCGCGCCCTGCACGACGAAGATCGCCATGATCGAGCGTGGGCTGGCGCCCAGGGTGCGCAGGATGGCGATGTCGGCCTGCTTGTCGGTGACGGTCATCACGAGCGTGCTCACGAGGTTGAAGGCCGCCACCGCCACGATCAGCGTGAGGATGATGCCCATCATGCGCTTTTCGATCTGCACCGCGTCGTACCAGGTGCGGTTGGTGCGCGTCCAGTCGCGCACCATGAGGCCCGGCGGCAGCGTCCCCACGAGATCGGCGGCCACCGCACGCGCCTGGTGGAGGTCGGCCAGCCGCAGCTGCGCGGTGGACGGACCTTCCAGGCGCAAGAGGCGCTGTGCGTCCTCCAGGTGGATGAGGGCAAGCGCGCTGTCGTACTCGAAGTGCCCGGCCTCGAAGACGCCAGCCACCGTGAAGGACTTCAGGCGCGGCACGATGCCCGCCGGCGTGACCTGCCCGCCCGGCGTCACGAGCGTGACCTTGTCGCCCGTCTGCACGCCCAGCGCGCGCGCGAGCTCCACCCCGAGCACGATCTGCCAGGCACCGGGCTGCAGCCGCGCGAGCGTGGTGTCGCGCAGCCGCGCGGCCAGCTCCGTCACGGTGGCCTCCTCGACAGGCACGATGCCGCGCACGAGCGCGCCGCGCATCGTGTCGCCGCGCGCCACCAGCACCTGCGTGGCGATGGCCGGCGCCACGCCGCGCACCTGCGGGTGGGCACGCACGGCACGCTGCAGCGCGGGCCAGTCGGGCAGTGCCAGGCCGTCGGCGCTGAAGACCTCCACGTGCGGGATGACGCCGAGCATGCGGTCGCGCACCTCCTTCTGAAACCCGTTCATCACCGACAGCACGATGATGAGCGCGGCCACGCCCAGGGCGATGCCCAGGATCGACACACCCGAGATGAAGGAGATGAAGGCGTTGCGCCGCCCTCCGCGCCCGGCGCGCGTGTAGCGCCAGCCGATCTGCAGCTCGTAGGGCCACGAAGAAGACGGGGCAGGGGGCGTCGGGCGCGAGGCGTCCATGGGGGCGCGATGCTACCCGAGGGCGCCCGGGATAATCCGGACCCGATGCACCTGATCATTCCATTTGCCGGCGCGGGCTGGGAAGGCGCGCGCAGCGCCCTGCCTGGGCTGCGGCTGCCGCGCCTGACCGGGCTGATCGCCCGCTGGCTGGCCGAGCCTGCCGACACGGCAGAGGAAACCTCGCTCACGCCCCCGCACGAGCGGGCCCTTGGCCGCGCGCTCGGGCTGCAGGCCGATGATGGCTGCTGGCCGCTGGCGGCGGTGGAAGCGGCGAGCCTGGGCTTGCCTGGCGCCGGGCAGGCCTGGGCCTGGCTGAGCCCCACGCACTGGCGGCTGGGCACCGAGCAGGTGTCGATGGCCGACCCGGCCGCGCTCGAGCTCGACGAGGCGCAGTCGCGCGCCTTCCTGGAGACGCTGCGGCCCGGCCTGCAGGAGCAGGGCATCACCGTGCACTACGCCGCCCCGGCGCGCTGGCTCGCCTGCCACCCCGGTTTCGAAGGGGTGCCCGGCGCCTCGGTGGACCGGGTGGCCGGCCGCAATGTCGATCCCTGGCTGCCGGCCGATCCGCGGGCGCGGTTGCTGCGCCGGCTGCAAAGCGAGGCGCAGATGCTGTGGTACGGGCACCCGCTCAACGAGCAGCGCGAGGCCCGGGGAGAGCTGTCCGTGAATTCGGTCTGGTGGAGCGCCTGCGGCCGCGCGGAAGGTACGCGCTGGCCCGAAGGCCTGGTGGTGGATGAGCGGCTGCGGGCCCCGGCGCTGGCCGCCGACGCGCCGGCCTGGGGCCGGGCCCTCGAGGAACTGGATGCGCAGGCCCTGCGCGGGCTGGAGGATGCGGCCGCACGTGGCGAGGCGGCCGCGCTCACGCTGTGCGGCGAGCGCGCCTCGGTGACGCTTCGCCCCCGCGCCCCGGGCAGGTCGCAGCCGCTGGTGCTCTGGCTGCGCGCGCTGGGCGCGGGCCTGGGCGGCGCGCGCGGCGCGCACGCCGCGGTGGCCCGCATGCTGGAGCGGCTGTGAGGACGGCCCGCCCGCGCGCCCGGCAGGCCGCCACACGATGAACGCACCTCGCCTGCAGCTGCGTGACGTGCCTCCGCGCGCAAGCTTCGCGCTCGAGCAGGCGGGTCTGCACCCGCTGCTGGCCCGGCTGCTGGCCGGGCGCGGCGTGCGTGCACCCGAGGAGGTGGACGACGCGCCGGCCCGGCTGCTGCCGCCGGCTCAGCTTGCCGGCTGCGAGCAGGCGGCCCGGCTGCTGGCCGACGCGCTGGCCGCCGGGCGTCGCATCGTCGTCGTGGCCGACTACGACTGTGACGGCGCCACCGCATGCGCCGTGGCGCTGCGTGGGCTGCGGCTGCTCGGGGCAGGCCCGGGCACGCTCGGCTACGTCGTGCCTGACCGCAGCGTGCACGGCTACGGGCTCACGCCGGCCATCGTCGAGCTCGCCCGTGCGCAGCGCGCCGAGGTGCTGGTGACGGTGGACAACGGCATTGCCAGCCTGGAGGGCGTGGCGCACGCGCGTGCGCTGGGGATGCTGGTTCTGGTCACCGATCACCACCTGCCCGCGCGCCGCGGCGACACGGTGGAGCTGCCCGAGGCCGACGTGATCGTGAACCCGAACCAGCCTGGCGACGGGTTTGCAAGCAAGTCGCTCGCCGGCGTGGGCGTGATGTTCTACGTGCTGCTTGCGCTGCGCGCCGAGCAGCGCGCGCGCGGCCTGTACGAGGCGGCGCAGCAGCCCCGCCTGGACGCGCTCCTGGACCTGGTGGCGCTGGGCACGGTGGCCGACGTGGTGAAGCTGGATGCGAACAACCGCCGCCTCGTGGCCCAGGGGCTGCGGCGCATCCGGCAGGGCCGCATGCAGCCGGGACTGGCCGCGCTCTTTGCCGTGGCCGGGCGCGACCCGGCGCGTGCCTCGGCCTTCGACTTCGGCTTCGCCCTGGGCCCGCGCATCAACGCTGCGGGGCGGCTGGCGGACATGACGGTGGGCATCGAGTGCCTGCTGGCCGCCGACGCCGCGCGTGCGGCGCAGCTGGCCGGCGAGCTCGACGCCATCAACCGCCAGCGCCGCGAGGTGGAGTCGGGCATGCGCGAGCAGGCCGAGGCGCTGCTCGCGCCCGTGCTCGCGGCGCAGGAGGCGGCGGTGCCCGCCGCGCTCGCGCTTTTCGACGAAGGCTTCCACGAGGGCGTGGTGGGCATCGTCGCCGGTCGGCTCAAGGATCGCCTGCACCGGCCGACCTTCGTCTTCGCGCGCGGCGCCGACGGGCTGCTCAAGGGAAGCGGCCGCTCGATCCCGGGCTTTCACCTGCGCGACGCGCTGGATCTCGTGAGCAAGCGCGCACCCGGCGTGCTGCGACGCTTCGGCGGGCACGCGATGGCCGCCGGCGCCACCCTGGAGGCCGGGGCCTTCGAGACCTTTCGCCAGACGCTTGAGGCGGTGGCCGTCGAATGGCTCGATGCCGCGGCCCTGCAGCGCAACCTGGCCCACGACGGGCCGCTGCCCGCGCAGTGGTTCAACGCCGAGACGGTGCGGCTGCTCGACGAGCAGGTCTGGGGGCAGGGCTTCGAGGCGCCCCTGTTCTGCGATCAGGCGCAGGTGCTGCAGCAGACACTGCTCAAGGAGCGGCACCTCAAGCTGCGCGTGCGCGTGGCCGACGGCGTGCGCGAGGCGGTGTGGTTCCAGCGCACGGAGCCCCTGCCCGACACGGTGCGGCTGGCCTACCGGCTTGCGCGCGACGAGTGGAACGGGCGCGAGCGGGTGCAGATGATCGTGGAGGCGGCCGAGCCCGCGCTCAGCGCAACGGGGTCTCGAACCAGTCCAGCAGGTCCGCCAGCCGGGCCATGACCCACTGGGCCTCGGGCTCGGTGACGATCGCCTCCTGGCGCATCAGCCCTTCGCGTACGCGCTCGCGTACCAGGTGGGTCGGCAGCCCGATGTTGTGCCCCAGGCCGGCGAGCTCCCGCGACAGTGCCTGCGCGAGGTGCTCGCACAGCTCGTATCGCTCGCCGATCACCGGCCCGATGTCGCGCGCGGCGCGCGTGTCGGCGGCGTACATTTCGACGAAGGCCCGCAGGCCCGGGGTCTGGCTCTGGTCGATCATGGTGACGCTCCCGACTGGGCGCCGCACCGCGGCAGGGCCTGTGCCCCGCGCACCCGGACGGCTGTCCGATGGAGATCAGTGTGCGCGGCACGTGCAAAGTGCAGCGCCGCGAAAACACCGGCCCTGGCGGGCCAGATCGTGCGAACGCCTCAGACCACCCGGCCGAACCAGGCGATCGACAGCCCCGCGCCGAGCATCACCATCAGCGCCGCCACGGCTGCCAGCAGAGCCGTGACCTCCGTCTCCTTGCGCTCCACCACGAGCTTGCTCGACAACGCCTCGTAGACCTTCATCAGGTCGTCGGCGGTGCCGGCGTGGAAGTACTCGGCCACCGTCATCGTCGCCACCTGCTTGAGGGTCTCCTCGTCCAGGCGCACGCGCATGCTCCAGCCCTCGAAGCCGATGGTCTCGCCGGCCGTGGTGCCCACTCCCACGGTGTAGACACGCACGCCGCGCTCGGCCGCCATCTTGGCCGCCTCGATCGGGTCCGGGCCCGTGGTGCGCTGGCCGTCGGTGAGCATGATGACGGCGCCTGCGCGGTAGGTGCCGGGCTCGACCTTCGCGCGCTCCTTCTTCGGCTTCTTCTCGCCAAGCGGCGAGGGCATCGGGCGCTGGCCCGTGATCTGGGCGATCTCGATGTCGTCGTCGGGAAAGAGCGTGGCCAGCGACAGCACGATGCCGCTGCCGGTGGCGGTGCCGCGCTGGAGCTGGAAGCGGTCGATGGCGGCGATCACGTCCTCGCGGCTCGTCGTGGGGGCCTGCACCACGGCGGCCGTGCCGGCGAAGGAGACGATGCCCACCTTCACGTCGCGCGGGAGCTTGCCCACGAAGGCCTTGGCCGCCTCCTGGGAGGCCACGAGGCGGTTGGGCTTGACGTCGGATGCACGCATCGAGCCCGAGACGTCCATCGCCAGCATGATCGTGCGCTGGGCCAGGGGCAGGCTCACGGTGGCCATGGGCCGCGCGAGCGCAACAAGCAGCACGGTGAGCGCAGCCAGCAGCAGCACCGGTGGCACGTGGCGGCGCCAGCCCGGGCCCTGCTCGAGCGCTGCGCGCGCCACGGCGATGCTGCTCAGGCGCACCGTGCTGCGCCGGCGCCGGCGCAGCAGCCACAGGTACAGGGCCACGAGTGCCGGCACCAGCAGCAGCGACCACAGCAGCGTCGGCCACTGGAAACTCATGTGCGGCCTCCCGTCGAAGCGATCATCACGCTACCCCCGCCTGGCGCAGCGCCGCAGGCAGCCGGGCCGGTGCGCGCAGCCGGGCGCGCTGGCGCCGCATCGCGGTGGCGCGCAGCAGCGTCTCGAGCAGGTCGTCGTCGGTGGCGAGTTCCAGGGTGTCGGCCCCGCTGTGAGCCAGCGCCTCGCGCAGCGCCTCTTCGCGCTCGGCGGCGATGCGGGCGTAGCGCGCCCGGAAGGCCGGGTCGCTGGCGTCGACGAAGAGCTGCTCGCCGGTCTCGGCATCTTCCACCGTCACCAGGCCCAGGGCGGGAAGCTCGTGCTCGAGCGGGTCGAACACGCGCACGGCCACCACCTCGTGCCGCTGCGCCAGGCGCGCCAGCGGCTCCTGCCAGCCCGGCTCGCTGATGAAGTCCGAGACGACGAAGACGAGGCTGCGCCGGCGCATGGCCGCCGCCCCTGCACGCAGCAGCTCGGCCAGCACCGTGCCGCGGCGCGTGCCGTCGGGCGCTCTCGGGCGCGGGGCGCGCATGCGCGCGAGCAGCTCCAGCACATGCAGGCGCGATGCGCCGGGGGGCAGCACTGTGTCCACGTGCGAGCCGTACAGCAGCGCACCCACCCGGTTGCCGTGCCGCGTGAGCACGCGCGCGAGCGCGGCGACGAAGCCGCTGGCGACGGCGAGCTTGGTGACATCGGCCGAGCCGAAGTCCACGCTGCCCGACAGGTCGAGCAGGAACCAGCAGGTGAGGTCGCGGTCTTCGTGGAACTGGCGCACGTGCGGCACCTGCAGCCGCGCCGTCACGTTCCAGTCGATGTGGCGCACGTCGTCGTGCAGCTGGTACTCGCGCAGGTCGGCCAGGTCCACGCCGTGGCCGCGGCGCAGCGTGCGCCAGTCGCCTTGCACCAGGCCGTCCAGGCGCTTGATGACCGTCCACTCCAGGCGGCGCAGCAGCGCCTCGGTGGAGGCGGCCGGTGGCAGCACGCTGGCCGGCACGTCCTCAGCCTTCCTGGGCTGCGCCCGGTGCAGCAGGCGTGGGGGCGGCTGCCGGCTGCGCGGCCGCCGCCGCGGCCTCGCTCTCGGCCACGCTCTCGGGCCCTGGCACGCGAGCCAGGATCGAATCGATCAGGCCATCGGCCGCAACGCCCTCGGCCAGGGCCTCGTAGCTCAGCACCAGGCGGTGGCGCAGAACGTCGTGCACGAGGTCGGTGATGTCTTCGGTCAGGGCGTAGCGCCGCCCGCGCATCAGGGCCAGGGCTCGGGCTCCCTCGATGAGGGAGATCGTGGCGCGCGGGCTGGCGCCATAGGTGAGGTACTTCGCGAGCTCGGGGAGCCCCTCGCGTGCCGGGGCGCGCGTGGCCGCGACGATGCGCACCGCGTGGCTGATGAGGGCGGGGTCGACGTAGACGTCGCGGCAGGCCTGCTGCAGCGTGGCGAGTTGCTGCGTGTCGGCCACGGCCTGCACGGTTGCGGCCGGGCCGGTCACGCGCTGCACGATCACGAACTCTTCCGCCGAGGACGGGTAGTCGACGATCACCTTCATCATGAAGCGGTCGACCTGGGCCTCGGGCAGTGGGTAGGTGCCCTCTGTCTCGATCGGGTTCTGCGTGGCCATCACGACGAAGGGCTCGGGCACGGGGTGTGACTGCCCGGCGATCGTCACCTGCCGCTCCTGCATCACCTCCAGCAGCGCGCTTTGCACCTTGGCCGGCGCACGGTTGATCTCGTCGGCCAGCAGCAGGTTGGCGAACACCGGCCCGAGCGAGGTACCGAACTCGCCCGTCTTCTGGTTGTAGATGCGCGTGCCCACGAGGTCGGCGGGCACCAGATCGGGCGTGAACTGGATGCGCCGGAAGCTGCCGCGCACGGCGCGCGCCAGCGTCTTGACCGTCAGTGTCTTGGCCAGCCCCGGCACGCCCTCGACGAGCAGGTGGCCCTGCGCGAGCATGGCCACGAGCACGCGCTCGAGGAAGCGGTCCTGGCCGACGACGACACGCTTGACCTCGTAGAGGATGCGCTCCATGAGGGCGGCGGTGGAGGAGTCGGTGTCGCTCATCGGGGGTGTCCGGGTGGCTCAGAAGGGGTGGATGCCGACGGCCGAGGCGGCGTTCTCGATCGGCACGGCGAATCCGATGCCGATGAAGGTGCGCGCCTCGCCCGGGTTGAGGATGGCGGTGACGATCCCCACGACGTTTCCGTCCATCGTCACGAGCGGCCCGCCGGAGTTGCCGGGGTTGGCGGCGGCGTCGAACTGGATCAGGTTGGTCAGCAGCTTCTTGCCCTCGGGGTCGCGGAACTCGCGCTTGAGGCCCGAGACCACGCCGCCGCTGACGCTCGGGCCGATACCGAAGGGAAAGCCCACCGCCACGACCTGGTCACCGGGCAGGAGGTCGCCGGTGGAGCGCATGGTGGCGGCCTGCAGGTCGTCGGGCAGGCTCGTCGCCTTGAGCACGGCCAGGTCGTTCTCGGGGGAGATGTTGACGAGCTGCGCCTCCGAGCGGTGGCCGTTGTGGAAGAGCACGCGAATCTTGCGTGCGCCCCACACCACGTGCAGGTTGGTGAGGATGGTGCCGTTGTCGACGATCACCACGCCCGTGCCGAGGCTCCTCTCGAGCGCGCGGCGCTGCGGGTTCTCCTCCCCGTCGTCGTTCTCGTCCATCAGGCCCTGCACGCGCACGAGCGAGGGGGCCACGGCCGCCGCTGCACGGGCATAGGGAGAGGGCAGCGGTTCCTTCTCGAGCGAGGCGCGCACGGCGGCGTCGATGTCGTCCTGCGTGATCAGGCGTGGGCGGTGCGACGAGGCGAGCGTGAGCGCGAGCAGCGCAAAGGCCGCCGCCACCGCCCAGGGTGCCCAGGCCTGCAGGCGCCAGCGCTGCGCAAGGGCACGCCCCGCCTGCACGGTCGAGCCCCAGCGGGTGGGCGGCGGCAAGTCGCCCGACCTGGGTGCGGGCGCAGAAGGAGCGGCGCGAGCCGCCGGCGAGCCGGCCAAGACGCCGTGTGCCGGGCCAGCGCTGCCAGCGCGGCCCACTGGCCCCGCCGCGGCAGCCGCAGCGCCGCCGGGCTCGCCGCTGCTAGCCTGCCCGGCGAGGCTCGATCGGCTGACGCGGGTCGAGCGGCTGATCAGCGGCTTTCTCTTCATGGTCGTCTGAACCCTATCACGACTGCGCCCGCGGTGCATGATGCGAAACCATGTGGATCGACACCCACTGCCACCTGGACGCCCCCGAGTTCGATGCCGATCGCGAGGCGGTGTGCGCACGGGCCGTGCAGGCCGGCGTCACCTTGCTGGTGCTGCCGGCGGTGCGGGCGGCTGACTTCGAGGCCGTGCGCGCCCTGGCGCACCGCATCGGTGCGTGCTACGCGCTGGGCATCCACCCCCTTTGCACCGAATCGGCCACCGATGCCGACCTGCAGCAGCTCCAGGGCGCGCTCGAGCGAGCCATCGACGATCCGCGGCTCGTGGCGGTGGGCGAGATCGGCCTGGACCACCTCGTGGCGGGGTTGCAGGACGAGGCCGCGCGCACGCGGCAGCGCCACTTCTACGAAGCGCAGCTGGCGCTGGCGCGGCGCTTCGCGCTGCCTGTGCTGCTGCACGTGCGCCGCTCGGCCGATGCGCTGCTGGCGGGGTTGCGCCGCGAGCCTGTTGCGGGGGGCCTGGCGCACGCCTTCAATGGCAGCGCCGAGCAGGCACTGGCTTTCGTGCGGCTGGGCTTTGCGCTGGGCTTCGGGGGAGCGATGACGCACGAGCGCGCCCTGCAGATCCGGCGCCTGGCCGCCACGGTGCCCGACACCGCGCTCGTGCTGGAGACCGATGCGCCGGACATCCCGCCCACATGGCTCTACCGCACAGCGGCCGAGCGCAAGGCCGGCCACGGCCACGGCCGCAACGAGCCGGCCGAGCTGCCGCGCATCGCGCAGACGCTGGCCGGGTTGCGTGGCTGGAGCCTCGAGCAGACGGCAGCCCGGACGACGGCCAACGCGTGCGCAGCGCTGCCCAGGCTGGGTGCGCTCCTGGCGCAGGCGGGCTCGCCCGGCCAGCCCGCCAACCTCGAGAGGGCAGGCCGGTGAAGGGCGCAGGCAAGGGCGCGCCTGCGCTGCCCGAGGTGACCCTCTCGGAGCACGAGGGCGTGCGCTATCTGCACCTGGGCACGCCCTGGGTGCAGGGGGCGATGCGGATCGCCCGCCCGCGCGCCATCGAGCTCGACTACGTGCAGCGCATGCTCGCGGCGCTGCTGTGGCTGCCCCAGGAGGATCTTGCCCAGGGCCGGGCGGTGCAGCTCGGCCTGGGCGCGGCCACCCTCACGCGCTTCACCCACGCCGAGCTCGGCATGGACACGACCGCCATCGAGCTCAACCCGCAGGTGATCCTGGCCTGCCGGGCGCGTCTGCGCCTGCCAGCCGACGGCCCGGGCCTGCAGGTGGTGTGCGGCGATGCCGCGCTGTGGGTGGCCCGGCCGCCGCGCGGCTACGCCGCATCGGTGCGGCTGCTGCATGTCGATCTGTACGACCACGAGGCCGCTGCGCCCGTGCTGGACGACGAGGCGTTCTACCGCCGCTGCCGCGCGCTGCTCGAGCCCGGTGGCGTGATGGCGGTGAACCTCTTTGGCCGCCAGGCGAGCTTCGCACGCAGCGCCGCGCGCATCGCTGCTGCCTTCGGGCCTGGACAGGTGTGGTCGCTGCGCGCCACCCGCGAGGGCAACACGGTGGTGGTGGCTGCTCGTGACGCGGCCCCGCCCGAGCGGGGCGAGCTGGCAGCCCGTGCGGCTACCATCGAGGACCGTTTCGGCAAGCTCGGGCTGCCGGCGCGCAAGTGGCTGCGCATGGTCCGGCCCTGGCAGGCCGGAGCGGAGCAGGCCTGAGTCCGGGCACCGAGTCCGCCCCTTCACGAGACCGCCTGCGTGCCCGCTCCCACACCTGCGCCCGCGATGAATCCCACCCTGCCGCCCCAGTCCGCGCGTCTGCCCAAGGGCCGGCTCGACTGGCGCGCCTTGCTGGGCTGTCTGGCGGCCGATGGTCTTGTCAGCCCGGCCGATGCCGCCCGGATCGAGCAGCGCTTCGGTGCCGGTCAGTCTTCCCAGCACCCGCTCGTGCGGCTGGGCAGTGCCGGCCTGCTGAACGCGGGCACCGGCCAGGCGCTGGACGTGGAGGCGCTCACCGAGTGGCTGGCCCGGCGCTGCGGCCTGGGCTACCTGCGCATCGATCCGCTGCGCGTGGATGTCGGCCGCGTGGCCGACGTGATGAGCGTGAAGTACGCCGAGAGCCGGCGTGCGCTGCCGGTGCAGGTGGGCGTGGCCGAAGTGGTGATTGCCACGGCCGAGCCACTCGACGCGGACTGGGTGGCCGAGATCGAGAGCCACACGCGCCGGCGCGTGCGCCTCGTGGTGGCCAACCCGCAGGAGCTCCTGCGCTACACGACCGAGTTCTACACCCTTGCCCGCAGCGTGCGCAACGCGCACAAGGCCGGGGAGGCGGCGGTCGCGCCGAACTTCGAGCAGATCGTCGAGCTCGGCCGCTCCAAGGGCCAGCTCGACGCCAACGACCAGGGCGTGGTGCAGGTCGTGGAGTGGCTGTGGCAGTACGCCTTCGAGCAGCGCGCAAGCGACATCCACCTCGAGCCGCGGCGCGAGTTCGGCGCCATCCGCTTTCGCATCGATGGCGTGCTGCACACGGTCTACCAGCTGCCCCTGCAGGTGCTCGGGGCGATGATCGCGCGCATCAAGCTGCTCGGCCGCATGGACGTGGTGGAGCGCCGGCGCCCGCTCGACGGCCGCATCAAGACGCGCCGGGCCGAGGGCTCCGAGGGCGCCGGCGGAGAGGTGGAGATGCGGCTGTCGACGCTGCCCACCGCCTTTGGCGAGAAGATGGTGATGCGCATCTTCGACCCCGACACGGCGGTCAAGCCGCTGGCCGGCCTGGGCTTCGGCAGCCACGACGCGCAGCGCTGGGAGGCGCTCATCGCGCGGCCGCACGGCATCGTGCTCGTCACCGGCCCCACGGGCAGCGGCAAGACGACGACGCTGTACGCGACGCTGCGCACGCTGGCCACCGAGGCCGTGAACGTGACGACGATCGAGGACCCGATCGAGATGATCGAGCCCGCCTTCAACCAGACCCAGGTGCAGCCGGCAGTGGAGCTGGGCTTTGCCGAGGGCCTGCGCGCGCTGATGCGCCAGGACCCCGATGTGATCATGGTCGGAGAGATCCGCGACCTGCCCACCGCGGAGATGGCCATTCAGGCCGCCCTCACCGGCCACCTTGTCTTCAGCACCCTGCACACGAACGATGCGGCCAGTGCCGTCACACGCCTGGCCGACCTGGGCGTGCCCACCTACCTCATCGCCGCCACCGTCAGCGGGGTGCTGGCGCAGCGCCTCGTGCGCACGCTGTGCCCGGCCTGCAAGGTGCGCGACGAGCAGACCGCCCGCGCCGACCTGGAAGCGCTGGTGAGCCCTTGGCGCCTGGGCGGGGGCGTGCGCCCCTGCAGGCCGGTGGGTTGCCTGGAGTGCCGCCACACCGGCTTTCGCGGGCGAGTGGGCCTGTACGAGCTGCTCGTGATGAGCGACGCCGCGCGCGAGCGCGTGCACCCGGGGCTGGACGCGGGGGCGCTGCGGCGCGTGGCCGTCAAGGAGGGCATGCATCCTTTGCGCGTGGCCGGGCTCATGAAGGTGGCCGAGGGCCTCACGACGGTCGAGGAAGTGCTGGCCAACACGCCGGGGCATTAGGGTTTGCGCGGTGTCGAACCCTGCCGTGCGGGGTATGGTCCTGCCTAGAATGCGTCGGGGAGTGCGTTGTCTTACGAGGAGTGCGCCGCTTGAAGCTCAAGAGTCAGAAGGACTTCTGGTCCGGTCTCATGTTCATCGTCGCAGGCATTGCGTTCGCCTGGGGCGCAACGGCCTACAACTTCGGCTCGGCTGCGCGCCCGGGCCCGGGCTACTTCCCCTTCGGCCTGGGTGTCCTGCTGTCGATCCTGGGCGCTGTCGTGCTGCTGAAGTCCCTGACCGTGGACACGCCCGATGGCGACCCGATCGAGAAGTTCGCCTGGCGGCCGATCATCGTGATCACGCTGAGCCTGGTCGTCTTTGGCCTGGCTCTTCCCAAGCTGGGGATGTTCATCGCCCTGCCGTTGCTGGTGGTGATGGCGAGTCTGGCCGGCGACGAGTTCCATCCCGTGGAGGTTGCGCTCACGGCGGTCATCCTCACCGTCGGGTCCTGGGGCATCTTCATCAAGGGGCTCGGATTGACGATCCCGCTGTGGCCGACCATCTTCGGTCTGGCCTCGAGGTAAGGGGCGCGCGATGGAACTGCTGAACAACCTGGCGCTCGGCTTCAGCGTGGCCTTCACGCTGCAAAACCTGCTCTACGCCTTCTTCGGCGCCATGCTCGGTACGCTCATCGGCGTGCTGCCCGGCCTCGGGCCGGTGGCCACGATCGCGATGCTGCTGCCCTCGATCTACGCGCTGGATGCAACACCGGCGCTGATCATGCTGGCGGGCATCTACTACGGTGCGCAGTACGGCGGCTCGACCACCGCCATCCTGATCAACGTGCCGGGTGAATCGAGCTCGGTGGTGACGGCCATCGACGGCTACAAGATGGCGCGTGCCGGGCGTGCGGGAGCGGCGCTCGCAGCGGCGGGCCTGGGCTCGTTCTTCGCCGGCTCGGTGGCCACGCTGATCGTGGCCGCGTTCGCGCCGCCGCTGACCGAGCTGGCCTTCAAGTTTGGCCCCGCCGAGTACTTCTCGCTGATGGTGCTGGGCCTGATCGGTGCCGTGGTGCTGGCCTCGGGCTCGC
>JBIIED010000034.1:0-17042 GCA_044237995.1 Rubrivivax sp.
TGCATCGGCTTGCCGATGGGCGAATTGGACATGTCGGTCATGACGAACTCCTGTGCGTGGGTCAGGCCGCGGCGCCGACCTTGCCGCTCTGGCAAAGCTGGATCGAGCGCACGATGTTGTGGTACCCGGTGCAGCGGCAGATGTTGCCCTCCAGGCCTTCACGGATCTGGTTCTCGCTGGCGCCGGGGTTGTCAGCAAGCAGCTGCACCGCCGACATCACCATGCCCGGGGTGCAGAAGCCGCACTGCAGGCCGTGGCACTCGCGGAAGGCAGCCTGCATCGGGTGCAGTTCGCCGGCGGGGGCCAGGCCCTCGATGGTCGTGATGTCTGCGCCCTGCGCCTGCACGGCCAGCATCGAGCAGGCCTTCACGGCCCGGCCGTTGAGGTGCACGGTGCAGGCACCGCACTGGGCGGTGTCGCACCCCACGTGGGTGCCGGTGAGCTGCAACTGCTCGCGGATCAGCTGCACGAGCAGCATCCGGGGATCGACATTCACCGAGACGGCGCGGCCGTTGACGGTGAGGGACAGGGAAACGCTCACATCAGTCTCCTTGGATGCCAGGCAATGACGCCACCACCCGTGGCGGGCGGCGGTACCCGCCAATCTTCACGGGCCGGCGGGTGCCTGCAGACGCGGGCTTACCCTGATCGGCGTTGTGTCGGCGCAAGCCTGGCGGCCCCGGCGCGTCATTCGCCACAGGAGCGAAAGCCGCAGAAGAGCTCGTCGCGCCCGGGATCGATGAAGACGCGCGCCAGTGGCTGACGATCGCGCGGGGCCGTCCACGACGACGCACCGCGCAGCACGCGCAGGCCGTGCGCCGGATCGGGCGCACGAAAGCCCGCCATCCGCACCCCTGCCGTGCCGGGCCACAGCCGTGCCCGGCCCGCCGCCCACTCCCGTACGTCGCCCCAGGTGAAGCCGCGTGAGCCGGCGCTGGCCGCCGCCAGCTCCCACTCGATTTCGGTGGGCAGGCGCCGCCCGGCCCAGCGGCACCAGGCCTGCGCCTCGTGAAAGGCCACGTGGGCCGCCGCCTGCGCCGCGTCGGCGCGCACCAACTGCCCGAAACGCTCGAGCACCACGCCTCCTCGCCACTGCTCCACGCCCCGGGGCGCGCGCCGGCCGGTGGCCTGCAACCAGGCCCAGCCCTCCTGGCTCCACCAGCGCGGGTCGTCGTAGCCGCCGTCCTCGGCAAAGGGCACGAAGCGCGCCCAGCTCACGGCATGCGCGTCGATCTCGAACTCGGGCACGGGCTCCTCCTGCCCGCCCATCTCGGCCAGCGGCACCAGGCCCGTGGTGCCAGGCGCGGCGCCGGGCCGCAAGCGTCGCGCCGGTATCCACAGCGGCTCGCGCCCAGGCCGCCCCGGCGCAGGCCCGCCCAGGCCTTCGCCGGGCGAGGGCGGCACGCCCAGCCACTGGGCCGTGGCGGCAAGCCGCTCGCTCAGCCGGTCCTCGTGCCGCAAGGCCAGCCGGAACACGTACAACCCTGCGTCGGTGGGCTCGGCCACCTCGAGCAGCTCCAGCGTGGTCTCCAGCGTCTGGGCCAGGTAGCCGCGCAGCATCCCGGCCGACGCCACCGCAGTGCCCTCACCGTGCAGGCTTGCTTCGCCAGGCTGCTCGCGCGCAGGAGACGCCGCTGCGGGCGCCCCCCGGGCGGGCGGCGGGGCAAACCACGCATCGGCCTGCGGCTCCACCGAGGGCAGGCGCGGCGCCGAGGCGTTGCCGGCTGCGCCACGCGCGCGCTGCACATGGCGCGCCACCCAGTGTTCCTGGAACCAGGCCGCGCGCCCGATCGAGCGCCAGGGCTCGGCCAGGCCCGGCAGGGCGTCGGGGGGCGGCTCGTGCAACTTGCCGGCGGACTCGAACAGGCCCAGCCAGCGCAGCGTGCGGTTGCGCGAGTCCATCAGCGCCACCGACAGCCAGGCGGCGCCGGCGCTGCGCGCGGCCTGCGCGTCGTCGAGCCGGGGCGGCTCGCTCACGCGCGCTCGATGCGCGCGAAGGCCGAGTGGTTGTGGATGGACTCGAAGTTCTCGACATCCACCACGTAGCGGCCCACGCGGCCATCGGCCTCCAGGCGCAGTGCGACGTCGCGCACGAGATCCTCGACGAACTTCGGGTTGTCGTAGGCGCGCTCGGTGACCCACTTCTCGTCGGGGCGCTTGAGCATCGGCCAGATCTCGCTGGAGGCGCTGTCCTCGGCGAAGCGCACGAGCTCGTGCCAGCCCAGCGGCTGCAGGGGCTGCACGCGCAGCGTCACGCAAGAGCGCTGGTTGTGCGCGCCGTAGTCGGAGATCTCCTTGGAGCAGGGGCACAGGCTCTTCACCGGCACCGCCACCTCCATCCACAGCAGCCGCGTGCCCGCGCGGGTCTCCACCACCCAGCGTCCCTGGTAGTCCAGCAGGCTCGACAGCCCCGACACCGGCGCGCGCTTGCGCACGAAGAAGGTGAAGGCAGCCTCCACGCGGCCCTCGTGCGCATCCAGCAGCTCGAGCATGCGCTCGTGCTGGACGGCCAGGCTGGCGCCGTCCAGCGGCGCCTCCAGCGCGGCGATGCCCTCCAGCCACGCCACGAAGCGCGACATGTGCGTGCCCTTGCGCTGGGCCGGCAGCGCGACGTCGAGCGTCCAGCTGGCCGCCGTGGACTGCGCCTCTGCCCCCACCGCCACGCGCAGGGGATAGCGCAGATCCTTGACGCCCACGCGCTGGATGGCCAGGCGTCGGCCGTCCGGCGCGCTTTGCGTGTCGGGGATGTGCACGATATCCGCGGGCTTGTTCATCGGCAGGACACTGGGGTCGGGCTCGGGCCGCTAGCCGTTGACGGCCGGGCGCACGAGCGCAAGCGGGCTGCCGAAGCGCTCGAGCACGGCGCGCTCGATCCCGGTGGCGTCCAGGCCGCACTGGGCCAGGAGCTTGCCGGGGTCGCCGTGCTCGAGGAAACGGTCGGGCAGGCCCATCTGCAGCAGCGGCACGCTCAGGCCAGCGGCAGCCAGCGCCTCGCCCACGGCGCTGCCGGCGCCGCCCATCGTCGCGCCCTCCTCGATCGTGACGAGCGCCTCGTGGGTGCGGGCCAACTCGAGCACGAGGGCGGTATCCAGGGGCTTGATGAACTTCATGTCGGCCACCGTCGCGTCGAGCTTGTCGGCGGCGGCCAGCGCCGGGTGCAGCAGCGTGCCAAAGGCCAGGATGGCCAGCCGCGTGCCGCGCCGGCGCACCTCGCCCTGGCCCCAGGGCAGCTCCTCGAGCGTGTCGGACACCGGCACGCCCACCCCCGCGCCGCGCGGGTAGCGCACGGCCACCGGATGGTCCTGGCGGAAGGCGGTGGTCAAGGCCCGTCGGCACTGCTCCTCGTCTGAGGGCGCGATCAGGCTCATGTTGGGGATGCAGCGGATGTAGGGGATGTCGAAGGCGCCACAGTGCGTCGCACCGTCGGCCCCGACGACGCCGCCGCGGTCGAGCGCGAAGACCACCGGCAGGTTCTGGATCGCCACGTCGTGGATGAGCTGGTCGTAGCCGCGCTGCAGGAAGGTGCTGTAGATCGCCACCACCGGCTTGAGGCCCTCGCAGGCCAGACCCGCGGCGAAGGTGACGGCGTGCTGCTCGGCGATGCCCACGTCGTGGTAGCGCTTGGGGAAGCGCTTGTGGAACTCCACCATTCCCGAGCCCTCGCGCATGGCCGGCGTGATGCCCACCAGGCGTGCATCGACCTGCGCCATGTCGCACAGCCACTGCCCGAACACCTGCGTGAAGGTGGGCTTGCCCGGCGCGCTCTTGGGGAACCCCTGCTTCGGATCGAACTTGCCCGAGGCCGCGTGGTACTTGACCGGATCGGCCTCGGCCGGCTCGTAGCCGTAGCCCTTCTTGGTGACGATGTGCAGGAACTGCGGGCCCTTCTTGTCGCGCAGGTTCTCCAGCGTCGGAATGAGCGCGTCGAGGTCGTGCCCGTCGATCGGGCCGACGTAGTTGAAGCCGAACTCCTCGAAGATCGTGCCCGGCACGACCATGCCCTTGGCATGCTCCTCGAAGCGCCGCGCGAACTCGAACAGCGGCGGCGCCCCGCGCAGCACGGTCTTGGCGCCCTCGCGGGCCGCGGCGTAGAACTTGCCGCTCATCAGGCGCGCCAGGTAGTTGTTGAGCGCGCCCACTGGCGGGCTGATCGACATGTCGTTGTCGTTGAGCACCACCAGCATGTCCGCCGGCTGGCCGGCATCGGCCACGTTGGCGTTGTTCATGGCCTCGAAGGCCATGCCGGCGGTCATGGCCCCGTCACCGATGACGGCCACAGCCTTGCGCGTCTCGCCCTTCAGGCGGGCCCCGATGGACATGCCCAGCGCCGCGGAGATCGAAGTGCTCGAGTGCGCGGTGCCGAAGGTGTCGTACTCGCTCTCGTCGCGGCGCGGGAAGCCGCCGATGCCGCCGAGCTGGCGCAGCGTGTGCATGCGGTCGCGCCGGCCGGTGAGGATCTTGTGCGGGTAGGTCTGGTGGCCGACGTCCCAGACGATCCGGTCATTCGGGGTGTCGAACACGTAGTGCAGCGCGATCGTGAGCTCCACCGTGCCCAGGTTGCTGCCGAAGTGGCCCCCGGTCTGGCTCACGATGTCCACCACGCGCTGGCGCAGCTCCACGGCAAGCGTCTTGAGCTGGGCACGCGAGAGCTTGCGCAGGTCGGCCGGCGTGTCGATGCGGTCGAGGAGGGTGCTGGCAGTCATGTTCGTCAATTATCCCGCTCCACGACCCGGTCGGCCAGGACAGACAGCGCCGCCGTGTCGGCCAGCCCGCTGCGGGCCAGCGCCTGCTGCGCCTGGTCGCGCAGCCCGAAGGCATGGCGGCGCGCCTCGTCCACGCCCATCACGGTGACGTAGGTGGGCTTGTTGCTGTGCAGGTCCTTGCCCGCCGTCTTGCCGAGCTTGTCGGAGGCCTGGGTGCAGTCGAGCACGTCGTCGATCACCTGGAAGGCCAGGCCGATGGCCTCACCGTAGGCCTCCAGGGCCGCGCGCGCCTGGGCGCCCGGCTCGCCGCAGCAGGCCCCCATGATGACGCTGCCGCGCAACAGTGCGCCGGTCTTGCGACGGTGCATGTCGCGCAGTTGCTCCTCGGTCAGCGGCAGGCCCACGCTGGCGAGGTCGATGGCCTGGCCACCGGCCATGCCGGCGTGCCCGGCGGCGCGCGCCAGCAGCGAGCACAGCCGCGCCTGCAGAAGGTCCGGCACACCGGATTCCGGTGTGAGCACCTCGAAAGCCAGCGCCTGCATCGCGTCGCCCGCGAGCATCGCCTGCGCCTCGCCGTAGCGCACGTGCACGGTGGGCTTGCCGCGGCGCAGCACGTCGTTGTCCATGCAGGGCATGTCGTCGTGCACGAGCGAGTAGGCGTGAATCAGTTCGGCTGCCACGGACGCCCGCAGCGCCGCCTCGGCGTGCCCGCCCACCGCCTCGCAGGCCGCCATCACCAGCAGCGGGCGCAGCCGCTTGCCCCCGTCGAGCACGCCGTAGCGCATCGCCTCGCCCAGGCCGGCCGGTGCGTCCGCCGGCACCCAGGCCTGCAAGGCGCGCTCGACTTCATCCAGGCGCCGGTTCATCCAGCCGTCGAAGGCCTGTGGGGTCACGCGGAGCTCCAGGGCTGCAACCGCTCAAGCCGCATCCGACCCGGCTCGGGAGCCGCGCCCGCCACGTTGACACCGTTCGAAACGCTCACGTCTCGTCGTTTCAGGAGATGAAAAGCCGAATTCTAAGCCTGCCCGCGCACGGCGCCGGGACCCTGCCGAACCGGGTTCGGACAGGGCCAAGTGCTTCGAGCCGGCAGGTCCGGACAGCCCTCAGTACAATCCCGCCCCGGCCTGCTGACTCCCCCTGCAGCCGGCCCTTCGCGGTTCCGTCCGGAACGTCTGTCGCCCGAACCCCGGGCCCAGCCGCCGGTCGGTTTTGAGGCCCGCCCTCGTGGAGCTTCCGTGGATCATGTCCGATCTGAGCGTCAGTCTCCAGGCCCTCGAGCGTAGCCGCTCGCAACTTCCGGTATCCAGCTACTTCGACGCGAGGCTGTTCGAACACGAACAGACACGCATCTTCCAGGCCTTCCCGCGCTACCTGGGGCATGTGCTTTCGGTGCCGCAGGTGGGTGACTATCAGGCCCTTCTCCAGGAAGCCGACGGTCGCGCGCTGGTACACACGCCGCGCGGGGTGGAACTCGTCTCCAATGTGTGCCGCCACCGCCAGGCCGTGATGCTGCGCGGGCGCGGAAACACGGGCAAGCACATCGTGTGCCCGCTGCACCGCTGGACGTACGACACGCACGGCGAGCTCGTGGGCGCTCCGCACTTCGCCCAGGACCCCTGCCTGAACCTGCGCAACTTCCCGGTGCAGGCGTGGAACGGGCTGGTGTTCGAGAACGGGCCGGGCAAGCGCCACGTGGCCACCGAACTGGCCCAGCTCGCCACGGCGGCCGATCTCGACTTCAGCGGCTACCAGTTCCACTCCGCGGTGGTGCACGACTGCGCGTACAACTGGAAGACCTTCATCGAGGTCTATCTCGAGGACTACCACGTCGGTCCCTTCCATCCCGGGCTGGGCCAGTTCGTCGAGTGCGACGACCTGAGCTGGGAGTTCGACACCCACCACTCGGTGCAGACCGTGGGCGTGCGCAACGCCCTGGCGCGGCCGGGCTCGAAGACCTATGAACGCTGGCACGAGGCGGTGCTGCGCTTTCGCGAAGGCAAGCCGCCGGCACACGGGGCGATCTGGCTCACGCTGTACCCGACCGTGATGGTCGAGTGGTACCCGCACGTGCTCGTCGTCTCGTCGCTGTTCCCGGCGGGCCCGCAGCGCACGGTCAACCTGGTGGAGTACTTCTACCCCGAGGAGATCGTCGCCTTCGAGCCGGAGTTCATCGCCGCGCAGCAGCAGGCCTACGCCGAGACGATGGTGGAGGACGACGAGATCGCGCTGCGCATGGACGCCGGCCGCCGGGCGCTGATGCTGCGCGGTGACGACGAGGCCGGCCCGTACCAGAGCCCGATGGAAGACGGCATGCAGCACTTCCACGAGTGGTACCGCCGCCAGATGCGCGACGACCTGGCCTGAGGCCGGATGCAGGACGACCTGGCTTGAAGATCACGCGCGCTTCGCGTGCTTCGCCCGCGTTGCCGTCGGGGCCATGGACCTCGGCGTGGCTGCTGATCGCCTCGTGCGCGCTGTTCGCGGTGGTGGGCGCGTTGGTGAAGGCGCTTTCTGACCGGCACAGCGCCGGCGAGATGGTGTTCTACCGCTCGGTCGTCGGGCTGCTGGCGATGGCTGCGTGGGCGCGCTGGTCGGGCATGTCGCTGCGCACGACGGTGCCGGGCCTGCACTTCCGGCGCTGCCTGGCCGGGGTATGCGCGCTCATGTGCTGGTTCTGGTCGATGGGCGGTCTGCCGCTGGCCACGGCCATGACGCTCAACGCCACGTCCTCGCTGTGGATCGCGCTGCAGGTCTGCACCGTCGGGTGGCTGCTGCGGCGACGCCGCCGCGAGCGTCGCCCCGACATGGTGCTCCTGGCGGCCGTGGCGGCCGGCTTCCTCGGGGTGGCGGCGGTGCTTCAGCCCACGATCCACGCCGACCAGTGGCTCTACGGCCTGGTCGGGCTGACCTCCGGTGCGCTGGCGGCACTGGCCTACCTCCAGATCATCGACATCGCCCGCGCCGGAGAGCCCGAGGAACGGGTGGTCTTCTACTTCAGCGCCTTCGGCGTGGTCATGGGCGCGGCGATGACGCTGGCCACTGGCGGCTTCCGGATGCCCGGGCCGATGCAGGCGCTGGCGCTGCTCATGATCGGGGTGCTGGCCACGTTCGCCCAGTGGATGATGACGCGGGCCTTTGCCATTGGCCGGCCGCTGGTGAACGCGACGCTGCAGTACAGCGGCATTGCCTTCTCCTTCCTGCTGGGCGTGGCCTGGTTCGACGACGCCGTGACACCGCTGGCGGTGGGGGGCATGATCCTCATCGCCGCAGCCGGCGTGGCCGCTGCCATGCGTCGCGCACCGGTGCCCGACGCCTCGGCCTCGCCGATCCCGCCACACCCGCCCAGGAGCCCGACATGACCCCTTCCGACCCGGCCCCCTCCCCCCCGCCCAATGGGCAGGCGGTGCCCGGAGCCGATGCAGACGGCCACGGCAGCCCGCCCTTTCGCACGCTCGTGAGCGTGGAGCAGTTGCGAGCCCTGATGGCCGGCGGCCAGCGCTGCGTGCTGCTGGACTGCAGCTTCGACCTGACCGATCCCGACAAGGGCGAGCGCGCCTGGCAGGCCGGCCACCTGCCCGGCGCCTGGTACGTGCACCTCGACCGCGACCTCTCCAGCCCGAAGGCATCCGCCGGCCCGCGCTCGCCAGGCTTCACCGGGCGCCACCCGCTGCCCGCGCGCGAGGCGCTGGCCGCGCTGGCCGGGCGCCTGGGCATCGCGCCGGGCGTGCAGGTGGTGTGCCTGGACGGCGACGGCTCACCCTATGCGGCACGCGCGTGGTGGCTGCTGCAATGGCTCGGCCACGACGACGTGGCGGTGCTCGATGGGGGAATCCAGGCCTGGCGCGCCGCCGGGGGCACGCTCACCCAGGAGCCCCCCACCGGGCCCGTGCTGCCACCCTACACGGCCCCGGCTGCGGGAAGGCTGCCCGCGATCGATGCGGCGACCCTGCTCGCCGGGCTGGGCTCGCGGACGATCCTCGATGCGCGCACCGGCGAGCGCTACCGCGGCGAAGTCGAGCCGCTGGACCCCGTGGCCGGGCACATCCCAGGCGCCCGCAACCGCTTCTTCAAGGACAACCTGCAGCCCGATGGCCGCTTCAAGCCTGCCCAGGCCCTGCGCGCGGAGTTCGCCGCCCTCGGGCTGGCCTCGGCCGAGGGCGTGGTGCAGCAGTGCGGCTCGGGGGTCACGGCCTGCCACAACCTGCTGGCGATGGCCCATGCGGGCCTGGGCATCTCCACGCTCTACCCGGGCTCGTGGAGCGAGTGGTGTGCAGATCCAGCCAGGCCGATCGCGCGCGGTTGACTGGCGTCAAGCCCCGGGCCTGGCTCCCCCTGGACACTGGATTCCGGCAAGTCGTCCACGCCAGGGCGCGAACCGCGCGCCCCGGGCGGCTTGCCTGCAGGAGGGTCCATGTACCAACGCATCCTAGTTCCCACCGACGGGTCCGACCTGTCGAAGAAGGCCGTCGAGACGGCCATGTCCCTGGCCCGGCTGTGCGGGGCCGAACTGCGCGCCATCAGCGTGAAGGAGCCCTTCCCGTACAGCGCGCTGTCGGAGATGCAGCCCGTGCCGCCGCAGGAGTTCTTCGACGCGCAGGAGCGGCTGGCCAACTCGCGCGTGCAGGCCGTGATGGAATCGGCCAAGGCCGCCGGGATCGCCTGCAAGGGCCACACGGTGGAGGCGCTGCACCCGTGGGAGGCGATCCTCGACTACGCGCGCAGCGAATCGGCCGACCTGATCGTGATGGCCTCGCACGGGCGGCGTGGGCTCAACGCGCTGCTGCTGGGCAGCGAGACGCAGAAGGTGCTCACCCACTCGGGGCTGCCGGTGCTCGTCGTCCGCTGAGGCGGACGGGACGGCAGCTCTGGGCTGCCGTCAGTGGGCATGCGCGTGCAGCATCCCCGTGACGCCCACCACGATCACCAGGCCGGCCGCAAGCCAGCCCACCTGCACCGCGGTGTCGCGCAGGCTCAGCCGCTGCTGCAGCTGCGGCAGCAGATCGGCCACCGCCACGTAGATGAAGCTGCTCGAGGCCACCACCAGCAGGTAGGGGAAGAGCTCCTCCCAGGGGCCGACGACGAAGTAGCCGAAGACGCCGCCGAGCACCGCAGCCAGCCCCGACAGGGCGTTGAAGAGCAGCGCCCGTGCGCGGCTGAAGCCGGCGTTGATCAGCACGATGTAGTCGCCCACCTCCTGCGGGATCTCGTGCGCGACGATGGCCAGCGCCGTGACGAATCCGAGCTTCACGTCGGCCAGGAAGGCCGCGGCGATGATCACGCCGTCGCAGAAGTTGTGGATGCTGTCGCCCACGAGCACGCTGTAGCCGCCGCGCCCGGCCTGCTCCGCGTCGAAATGATGGTGGTGGTGGTGCCCGTCGCCCTCGTGGTGGTGGACATGGCGATAGAGCTCGGCCTTCTCGAGCAGCCAGAAGAAGAGCAGCCCGGCCAGCAGGGTCAGGAAGAGCTCGCGCGCGCCGGCCGAGCTCTCGAAGGCCTCGGGCAGCACGTGCAGCAGGGCCGTGCCCAGCAGCACGCCGGCCGACAGGCTCACCATGCCGCGCACGATGCGCCCGAGCAGCGCCACCGTCAGCGAGGCGGCGATCGTGACCGACAGCAGCCCGCCCGCCACGGTGGCGAGCACGATCCAGGCAAGCGTCATGCCACGCCGTGCGTGCGAAACCACTCCAGGCAGCGCTTCCAGCCATCCTCGGCCGCTTCTTTGCGGAAGCTCGGGCGGTAGTCCGCGTGGAAGGCGTGCGGGGCCTCACGGTAGAGCACGAAGTCGCTGCGCCGCGCCGCGGGGCTGCCGCCAGCCAGCGCCTTCTTCATCGCGTCCACGGCCGTGAGCGGGATGCCGGTGTCGGCCTCGCCGTACAGCCCGAGCACCGGGGCCTTGAGCTCCCCCGCGACGTCGACCGGATGGCGCGGCTGCAGCGGCGTGGGTGCGGGCGAGTTCAGCCGCCCGTACCAGGCCACGCCCGCCTTGACGCCCGGGTTGTGCGCCGAATAGAGCCACGTGATGCGCCCGCCCCAGCAAAAGCCCGTCACGCCGAGCTTGCCGGTGTCGGCGCCCTGCGTGCGCGCCCAGGCCGTGCAGGCGTCCAGATCCTTCATCACGTCGGCGTCGGGAGTCTTGTTCACGACCTCGGCGATGAGCTTGGCCATCTCGCCGTAGCTCGACGGGTCGCCCTGGCGCGCAAAGAGCTCCGGGGCGATGGCGAAGTAGCCGGCGCGTGCGAAACGCGCGGCCACGTCGGCGATGTACTCGTGCACGCCGAAGATCTCGCTGACCACGAGCACCACTGGCGCGTTCGTGCGCCCAGCCTGCACGGCGCGGTAGGCCGGCATCTTGAAGCCGCCCGAGTCGATCGTGACCTCGCCGGCCACGAGACCGCTGCGGTCGGTCTTGATGGCCGTCTGCGCGCACACCGGCAGCGCCGCGGCGGCAAAGCCCACGCCCAGGGCGGCGCGGGAGAAGGACCGGCGGTCGAGGCCGCCCGGCGCAACGAGGGAGTCGAATTCGGCAAGCGTGGTCATGGCAGTCCTTCGAAAGGCGAGGCCTCGCAGTCTAGTGGCAGCCGGGCGGCTCAGTGCGCTTCGTCCCAGTTGAGACCCACGCCCACCTCGGCCAGCAGCGGCACCGACAGCTCAGCCACGCCTGCCATCAGGCGCGGCACCTCCTGTCGCACCCAGTCCACCTCGTCTTCGGGCGCCTCGAAGACGAGCTCGTCGTGCACCTGCATGATCATCGCCGTGCGCCGGCCCTGCGCATCCAGCGCGCGCTGCACGGCAAGCATCGCCAGCTTGATGAGGTCTGCGGCCGTGCCCTGCATCGGCGCGTTGATGGCCTGGCGCTCGGCCGCGCTGCGCCGCGGGCCGTTGCCGCCGCGGATCTCCGGCAGCACGATGCGCCGGCCGAAGAGCGTCTCCACGTAGCCGAGCTCGGCCGCGCGCGCCTTGGTCTCCTCCATGTAGCTGCGCACGCCGGCAAAGCGCGCGAAGTAGCGGTCGATGTAGTCGCGCGCGGCCTTTTGCTCGATGCCCAGGGCCTGCGACAGGCCGAAGGCGCCCATGCCGTAGATGAGGCCGAAGTTGATCGTCTTGGCGTAGCGGCGCTGCTCGGCCGAGACTTCGGCCGCGGCCAGGCCGAAGATCTCGGCGGCGGTCGCGCGGTGGATGTCCTGCCCCTCGGCAAAGGCGCGCGTCATGCCGGGGTCCCCACTGATGTGGGCCATGATGCGCAGCTCGATCTGCGAGTAGTCGGCGCTCACGATGCGGTGCCCCGGCGGCGCCACGAAGGCCTCGCGCACGCGCCTGCCCTCGGCGGTGCGGATGGGAATGTTCTGCAGGTTGGGCTCGTTGCTCGCCAGGCGCCCGGTGATCGCCACCGCCTGCGCGTAGTTCGTGTGCACGCGCCCGGTGGCCGGGTTGACCATCAGCGGGAGCTTGTCGGTATAGGTGCTCTTGAGCTTGGCCAGCCCGCGGTACTCGAGGATGCGCGCCGGCAGCGGGTAGTCCTGCGCCAGCTCCTGCAGCACCTCCTCGTCGGTGCTCGGCGCACCGGTGGCCGTCTTCTTCTTCACCGGCAGCCCGAGCCGCCCGAAGAGGATCTCGCCGATCTGCTTGGGGCTGCCGATGTTGAAGCGCTGGCCGGCGATCTCGTAGGCCTGCTGCTCCAGTGCCAGCATGCGCTCGGCCAGCTCGTGGCTCTGGCGCGCCAGCCGCGCCGGATCGATGAGCACGCCGCGGCGCTCGATGCGCCCGAGCACGGCGCTCACCGGCAGCTCGATCTCCTCATAGACGCGCCTCAGCCCGGGTTCGGCCTGCAGCCGGGGCCACAGGGTCTGGTGCACCTGCAGCGCCATCTCGCTGTCCTCGCCCGAGTACTCGGTGGCGCGCGCCACGTCCACCTGCGCGAAGGGAATCTGGCTCGCGCCCTTGCCGCACAGCTCCTCGTAGCTCAGGCCGCGGCGGCCCAGATGGCGCTCGGCCAGGCTCTCCAGGCCGTGCGGCTTGTGCGCCTCGAGCACGTAACTCTCCAGCAGCGTGTCGTGCGCCAGCCCTCGCACGGTGATGCCGTGGTTGGCCAGCACGTGCACGTCGTACTTGGCGTGCTGAGCAAGCTTGAGGGCTGCGGGGTCCTCCAGCCACGTCTGCAGGCAGTCGAGCACCTGCTGCAGCGGCAGCTGCTCGGGCGCGTCGGGCCCCGTGTGTGCCAGCGGCACATAGGCCGCGCGCCCGGGCTCAACCGCGAAGCTCAGGCCCACCAGGCGCGCGCGCATCGGGTCCAGCGAATCGGTCTCGGTGTCGAAGGCCGTGAGGGGCGCGGCGCGCAGTTTCTCGAGCCAGGCCTGCAGCCGCTCCATCGTGACGACCGTCTCGTACTCCCGCGCCAGGGGGACGCCGCCCCCCGCGGGAGGCGGATCGCCCTCAGGCGCGGCTTGCAACGCCTGGCCTCCCGCAGCCGGGGTGTGTGGGGAGCCGGTCGAGCCCGCCAGGCCGGCATCGGCTTCGCCCGCGCGCGGCGCGGTGGCCGCCCCGGGCGCCATCGCCACGCCCCGCTCCTCGAGCTCGCGGCGCCAGCTGCGAAAGCCGTGGCGCGCGTAGAACGCCAGCAGCGCCTGCGCCTGCACCGGCTGCAGCGCCAGGGTCTCGAGCCCGGGCCATCCGGGCAGGCAGGCCGACAGGTCGCAGTCGGTCTGGACCGTGACGAGTCGACGGCCCGTGGGCAGCCAGTCCAGGGCCCGGCGCAGGTTCTCGCCGGTGGCGCCCGTCATGCCGGCCGCAGCCGCCATCACGCCATCGAGCGAGCCGTGCTCCGACAACCACTTCGCCGCCGTCTTGGGGCCCACCTTGTCCACCCCGGGCACGTTGTCCACCGTGTCGCCCACGAGCGCGAGGTAGTCGACGATGAGACGCGCAGGCACGCCGAACTTGGCCTGCACCCCAGCCTCGTCGAGGGTCTCGCCGGACATCGTGTTGATCAGGCGGACGTGCCCCGTGACGAGCTGCGCGAGGTCCTTGTCGCCGGTGGACACCACCACCTGGTGCCCGCTGGCCTCGCCCTGCCGGGCCAGCGTGCCGATGACGTCGTCGGCCTCCACCAGCGGCACCTCCAGCACCGGCCAGCCCAGCAGCCGCACCACCTCGTGGATCGGCTCGACCTGGCGCGCCAGGTCCTCGGGCATCGGCGGGCGATGGCCCTTGTAGTCGGGGTAGATCTCGTGGCGGAAGGTGTCGCCCTTGGCGTCGAAGACGCAGGCCGCGTGCTCGGCCGGGATGTCCTCGCGCAGCCGGCGCAGCATCGCCACCATGCCGTGGATGGCACCCGTGGGGAAGCCGTCGGGCGACCGAAGGTCGGGCATCGCGTGGTAGGCGCGGTACAGGTAGCTCGAGCCGTCGACGAGCAGGAGGGTGGGGCGTTCGGGCATGCGCACATTGTGCGCCGCATAGAATGCCGCGATGACCCTGCGCCGCGTTCGCGAGATCACCCGGGCCCGGACGCTGGCCTCGGCGCTGGCTCGGTCCCTTTGCCTACCCCTGGCCCTGGCCGCTGCGGCCAGCGCTCTGGCACAGGCCGCGCCGGCAACCAGCCTGGTGCAGGCCGGCGCCACCCAACAGGCGGCTGCACCGGCCACCCCCGCGGCCCCGCCCGCCGACCGCTCGCGCAGCGAGCCTCTGGCCGCCTGGCACGTCGCGGAGGACGAGCACGTGCGCGTGCAGGAACTGCGGGTGCGCGGTGAGAGCCGCCAGATCACGGTCCAGCCCAAGCTGCCGGGCGTGCGGCCCTACGAGATCGCGCCGGCCAGCGGCGCGATCGACCCCTCGCAGCGTGGCCGGCTCGCGCCGGGCACGAGCCAGTGGCGCGTGCTCAACTTCTAGGCTCGTGGCGGTCTACACCGAGGTCGCCTTCGACGAGGCGGATGCGCTGTTTCGCGGGCTTGGCCTGGGCGAGCTCACCGAGCTGCGGGGCATCCGCTCGGGCATCGAGAACACCAACTACTACGCCACCACGCCCGCCGGGCAGTGGGTGCTGACCCTCTTCGAGCGCCTGTCGCGCGAGCAGCTGCCGTACTACCTGGAGCTGATGCGCCACCTCGCGCGTCGCGGCATTCCCGTCCCCGCTCCCCAGCCCGGCCCCGACGGCCAGCTCGTTCACTCGGTGGCCGGCAAGCCGGCGGCGGTCGTGACGCGGCTGCCCGGCAGCCACCGGCTCGCGCCCGGGCCCCGGCAGGTCGAGCAGGTGGGCGCAATGCTCGCGCGCATGCACCGCGCCGGGGCCGACTTTGCGCTGCACCAGCCGCACCTGCGCGGCCTGGCCTGGTGGGAGGAGGTGCTGCCGGCGGTACTGCCGCACGTCAGCCCGGCCCAGGCCGTGCTCCTGCGCGATGAACTTGCCTTCCAGCGCTCGCTGCACCACAGCGCTGCGGGCCAGTCGCTGCCGCGCGGCCCGGTGCATGCCGATCTCTTTCGCGACAACGCGATGTTCGACGACACCTCCGGCGAGGACCGGCTGTGCGGCTTCTTCGACTTCTACTTCGCCGGCACCGACTCCTTGCTCTTCGACGTGGCGGTGTGCCTGAACGACTGGTGCATCGACCACGCCAGCGGCCGGCTCGATCCAGCGCTGGCCGACCCCTTCCTGCGTGCCTACCACGCGCAGCGTCCGCTGGAAGGCGTGGAGGCACGGCTGATGCCGGCCCTGCTGCGCGCGGCGGCGCTGCGCTTCTGGCTGTCGCGCCTGTGGGACTGGCACCTGCCGCGCGAGGCAGCCCTGCTCCAGCCCAAGGATCCCGTGCATTTCGAGCGGGTGCTGCGCGATCGGATCGACAATCCGTGGCATCCGCCGCTTTGAGCTGCGCCCTCCCGCCACGCCTCCTGCCACGCCTTTCCCGCCACGCCCATGGCCCTTTCGCTCAAGACCGTCCCCGCCCTGCACGGTGCACACTGGGTTCGTGACGGGTTTCGCCTCTTCGGGCGCCATCCGCTGGCCTTCAGCTCGCTCTTCGCCGGGTTCCTGCTGGCCATGCTCGTGAGCTCGCTCGTGCCGCTGCTGGGCCCGCTCGTGCTGCTGGCGGCGCTGCCGCTGCTGTCGCTGGGCTTCATGGTGGCAGCCGAGTCGGCGCTTCACGGCGGGCCGATCCACATCGGGCAGTTCTTCAGCCCGCTGCGGGGCGAAGCCGGCCGCCGTCGCGCGCTGCTGGTGCTGTGCGGCCTGTATGCGCTGGGGGCTTTCCTGGTCAGCCTGCTGGCCGACACGATGGACGGCGGCGCCTTCGAGCAGCTGCAGCGTCTGCTTGCCCAGGGCGGCCGCTCCAAGGAGGTGCAGGCGATCCTCGCCGAGCCCAGCCTCCAGTGGGCGATGGCGCTGCGCGTGGCCATGATCACGCTGCTGGGGGTGCTCTTCTGGCACGCACCGGCGCTCGTGCACTGGGGCGGCCAGGGAGCGGCACAGGCACTCTTCTCGAGCACACTGGCCGTGTGGCGCTGCAAGGGCGCCTTCGTCGTCTATGTCCTCACCTGGACGGGCCTGATCATGGCCTTCGGTGCCGTCACGTCGCTGCTGCTGGGCCTGCTCGGGCAGGCTCGGCTGATGGGGCTCGTGGCGCTGCCGGGCGGGCTGATCCTGTCGACGATCTTCTACGTATCGCTGCTCTTCACCTACGTGGGCAGCTTCGGCGGCACGCGCGAATCGCCCGCGCCCTGAGGGCGCGGCTCAGGGCAGCGGCGTGAGCCGCGCCACCGCGAGCGCGAGCCACTTCACGCCATGGCGGCCGAAGTTGACCTGCGCGCGCGCGTCCTCGCCGGCGCCCTCGAGCGTGACGATCACGCCTTCGCCGAACTTGTTGTGGAACACGCCCTGCCCGGGTCGCCAGGGAGAAGCGCCGGGAGCCCCGGTGGCACGCGGAGCATCCATGCGGGGCGTGCCTGCCGATGCCGCGCCAGGCTCCACACGCCCGGCCCCGACGATCGAGTGCAGCCCGCTGCCGCGCGCCCAGGCAGCCTGATAGTCGCGCGCGTAGCCCGAGCCGAAGCCCGCATGGCGCGGGCTGAGCCACTTGAGCGCCTCGTCGGGCAGTTCGTCGAAGAAGCGGCTGCGCACGTTGTAGCGGGTCTGCCCGTGGAGCATGCGCGTCTGGCTGAAGCTCAGGTACAGCCGCGTGCGCGCCCGCGTGATCGCGACATACAGCAGCCGGCGCTCCTCCTCCAGCCCGTCGGCGTCCGACAGCGAGTTCTCGTGCGGGAAGAGCCCTTCCTCCAGCCCCGTGATGAAGACGGCGTCGAACTCGAGCCCCTTGGCTGCGTGCACCGTCATGAGCTGGATCGCATCGGCTCCGG
>JBIIED010000035.1:0-17033 GCA_044237995.1 Rubrivivax sp.
CTACTTCCAGGCCACGTCCGCCAACACCCAGCGCGTGAGCTTTGCCGTGCCCTCGGGCAACTTCGGCAACGTCTGCGCCGGCCACGTGGCGCGGATGATGGGGCTGCCCATCGAGCAGCTCGTGGTGAGCACCAACGAGAACGACGTGCTCGACGAGTTCTTCCGCACCGGTGCCTACCGCGTGCGCACCGGCGCGCAGACGGTGGAGACCTCCAGCCCCTCGATGGACATCAGCAAGGCGAGCAACTTCGAGCGCTTCGTCTTCGATCTGCTCGGGCGTGATGCCGCGCGCACGGCCGATCTCTTCGGGCCCGGCCTGGCGCATCGGGGCGGCTTTGTGCTGGATCCGGCCGAGTTCGGGCGCGTGGCCGGCTTTGGCTTCACCTCCGGACGCAGCACGCATGCCGACCGCCTGGCGACGATCCGCGAGACCTGGGCACGCTGCGGCATCATGGTGGACACGCACACGGCCGACGGCCTGAAGGTGGCGCGCGAGCACCTGCTGCCTGGCGTGCCCATGATCGTGCTCGAGACGGCGCTGCCGGCGAAGTTCGCGCAGACGCTGCGCGAGGCGCTTGGGCTCGAGCCCGAGCGGCCGGCCGCACTGGCCGACCTCGAGCAACGGCCGCGCCGCTTCACCGTGATGCCGGTGGACGTGCAGGCCGTGAAGGACTACATCCAAACCCATGGCTAGTTCTTCTCCCGCGCCCATGCTCACGCTCGAGCAGGCGCTCGAGCGGCTGGTGACCACGGCCGCCGCACACCGGCTGCCCGAGACCGAAGAGGTTTCGACCTTCGATGCGCTGCACCGCGTGCTGGCCCAGGACGTGCTCGCCCCGCTGGACGTGCCCCCGGCCGACAACAGCTCGATGGATGGCTACGCCGTTCGCGCCGCCGACGTGCCGCAGGCCGGCACCGCCTTGCCGGTGTCGCAGCGCCTGCCCGCAGGCGTTGTCGGCCCGGCTCTTCAGGCGGGCACGGCAGCGCGCATCTTCACGGGGGCGCAGGTTCCCGAAGGCGCTGACGCCATCGTGATGCAGGAGCAGTGCACGCTGCTCGAGGGTGGCGCGGTGCGAGTGGACACGGTGCCCCAGCGCGGGCAGTGGATCCGCAGACGCGGCGAGGACATCGCGCTCGGGGCGCGGGTGCTGGCCACCGGCGCGCGGCTCACGCCGCAGGCGCTCGGCCTGGCGGCCGCGGTGGGATGCGCCACGCTGAGCGTGCGGCGGCGCCCGCGCGTGGCCGTCTTCTCCACCGGCGACGAGCTGGCGATGCCGGGCGAGCCGCTCAGGCCCGGCGCGATCTACAACTCCAACCGCTACACCCTGCGCGGGCTGTTGCAGGCGGCCGGCTGCGAGGTGAGCGACCTGGGCATCGTGCCCGACCGGCTGGAGGCCACGCGCGAGGCGCTGCGCCGGGCGGCGGCCGAGCACGACCTGATCCTCACCTCCGGCGGCGTGTCGGTGGGCGAGGAAGACCACCTGCGCCCGGCCATGCAGGCCGAAGGCCGGCTGGACCTCTGGCAGGTGGCCATCAAGCCGGGCAAGCCGCTGGCCTTCGGCGCGGTCCGGCGCGGCGCCGGGGGGGAGGCGCTCTTCGTCGGGTTGCCCGGCAACCCGGTTTCGAGCTTCGTGACTTTTCTCGTGGCCGTGTCTCCGCTGCTGCGCGCCCTGCAGGGCATGCCGCCCGCAGGCCCGCCGCCCGTGGCCATGCGTGCCGACTTCGACTGGCCGCGGCCGGACCGGCGGCGCGAGTTCCTGCGCGTGCGCACGAACGCCACGGGTGGGCTCGATCTGTACCCGAACCAGAGTTCGGGTGTGCTGACCTCCACCGTCTGGGCCGAGGGTCTGGTGGACAACCCGCCCGGGCAGTCGATCGCCCGCGGTGACACCGTGCAGGTGCGCTGGCTTCAGGAGATGATCGGGCAATGAAGGTGCGGGTGCGGTACTTCGCCTCGCTGCGGGAGCGGCTGGGCGCCGAGGAGCTGGTGGAGCTCGCCGAAGGGTCCTCGGTAGGCGCGCTGCGAGCGGCGCTCGTGGCGCGTGGCGACGCCTACGCAGAGGTCCTGGCCCCCGGGCGGGCCGTGCGCTGCGCGCTCAACCAGCGCATGTGCAGCGAGGCCGAGACACTCGCCGAGGCGGCCGAGGTGGCTTTCTTTCCGCCTGTCACGGGCGGATGAGGCAGGCGCCCGTGGCTGCACGTGTCTCCATCCAGCATGAGGACTTCGACCTCTCGGCAGAGGTGGCCGCGCTGCGTCATGCGGATCCGCGCGTGGGTGCGGTGGCTACCTTCACGGGCACGGTGCGCGACCGCCACGCGGAGCTGCACGGCATCCGCGCGCTGGAGCTCGAGCACTACCCGGGCATGACGGAGGCTGCGCTCGAGGCGATGATCGACGACGCACTCCGGCGCTTCGACATCCTGGGCGCGCGCATCGTGCACCGCGTGGGCCGGCTCGCGCCGATGGAGCAGATCGTGCTCGTGGCTGTCGCTTCGGCACACCGGGGCGAGGCCTTTCGGGCCTGCGAGTTCCTGATGGACTACCTCAAGACGCAGGCCCCCTTCTGGAAGAAGGAGACGACGGCGCAGGGCGAGCGCTGGGTCGACGCCCGAGTGGCCGATGACGAGGCCCTGCGTCGCTGGGGCATCGACGCGGGCAATGCGCGGGGCTGATGGCATGGTGTCCGATCCGCATCATCTGCGCCAGGCGCTGGGCCGCTTCGCCACCGGCGTGACGATCGTCACCTGCCTGGACCGCGATGGCCAGCGCGTGGGCTTGACGGCCAACTCCTTCAACGCGCTGTCGCTGGAGCCGCCGCTGATCCTGTGGTCGTTGCGGCTCAGGAGCCCGAGCCTGCAGGCCTTCGCCGCCGCTTCGCATTTCGCGGTGAACGTGCTGGGCCGGGATCAGCTCGCGCTGTCGCGGCACTTCTCCCGATCGGGTGCCGACAAGTTCGCGCTTGGCGAGTGGTCCGAGGGCGCAGGCGGCGTGCCCGTGCTTGCGGGCAGCGTGGCGCAGTTCGAGTGCAGCCAGCAGGCGTTGCAGGAGGCCGGCGACCACATGCTCTTCATCGGTCGAGTCCTTCACGTACGCGAGGATGCTCGCGAGCCGCTCGTCTATCACGGCGGGAGCTACCGGTCGCTGGGCGAGGCGCTGGAGGACTGATCCTTGAGTGGTCCCGCACCCGGACCCCACATCGGCGACATCGGGGCACAGGAGGTCGAGCGCGAGGCCGAGCTCCAGTTCGAGCGGCTTTGCGAGATGGGGGCCGGCCCGGGCGAGTCCATCGGATGGCTCGCGCTCAACGGCCTGGCCACCCTGGGCCTGCTGCGCGCCTGCGAAAGGCTGAACGCGCGATTCGTGCCGCTGAACTGGCGGCTGTCCGCCGACGAGCTGGCCGCCATCGCCGATCACGCCGGATTGCAGCACCTGCTGCACGACGGCCACTTCGAGGCACTGGCGCACGAGACGGTGGCCCGCCTGCGCGGAAGCCTCCCCCTGGCGCCGGGCCATGCGGTCGGCGACCTGCTTCTGGTCTACACCTCCGGCACCACAGGGGCGCCCAAAGGGGCGATCCACACGCGCACCGGGATGGCGGCCAACGCCCGTGCCGCCATCCAGACCCAGGGCCTGGGCCCCGCCACCCGCACGCTGGGCGTGCTGCCCATGTTCCACGCGGGCGGGCTGTGCATCCAGGTGCTGCCCACTCTCGCAGCGGGAGGGCGGGTTCGCCTGCATCCGCGCTTCGACCCCGGAGCCTGGCTTCGCGATGTGCAGGCCTGGCGTCCCACGACCAGCCTGCTCGTGCCGGCCACGATGCGTGCGCTGATCGACCATCCCGAATGGGCGCAAACCGACCTGACCTCGCTGGCCTTCGTGTCGGCCGGCTCCGCGATCGTGCCGCCGGCGCTGATCGAGGCCTTCCACGCGCGCGGGGTCCCGGTGGTGCAGGTCTACGGCTCCACCGAGACGGGCCCGGTCTCTCTCGTGCTGCCTCCATTCGAGGCCATGGCGCACGTGGGCAAGGTCGGGCGCGCCGCGCCTGGGGTTCGTGTGCGGCTGCTTGACGGTGAAGGTGCCGAGGTGCCCGATGGCCAGGTCGGCGAGATCGTGGTGGCCGGCGACAACGTGATGCGCGGCTACCACCGAGAGCCTGGTCACCCGTCCTTCCGGGAAGGGTGGTTCCGCTCGGGCGATCTCGGCCGGCGCGATGCGCAGGGCCGCTACGAGGTGGTGGGGCGGCTCAAGGAGATGATCATCTCCGGCGGGGAGAACATCTACCCGGCGGAGATCGAGAACCTCGTGGCCGCGCTGCCTGGGCTGCGCGAGTTCGCGGTCGTCGGCCTGCCCGACCCCCTCTGGGGCGAGATCGTGGTGCTGGCTGCCGTGCGCGAGGCTGGCGCAGACCTGCAGGAGGCTGATGTGCGCCACGCGCTCGAGGGGCGGCTGGCGCGCTACAAGCACCCCAAGCGAATCGTGTTCCTGGAGAGCCTGCCCAAGACGGCGCTCGGAAAGGTGCGCAAGCCGGAGCTGGCCGTCCTTCTGCAGTCACGTTGATCGGGATCAGCCTTGAAAACCGGCCGGTCACCCCGACGTGCCGGAGAGGTTCGGAGGACTTCCCGATGCGTCTCGACAAGCTCACAACGGCCTTCCAGCAGGCCCTGAACGAAGCCAGCTCGCTCGCGGTGGCGCGCGACAACCCCTACGTGGAGCCGGCGCACCTGCTGCTGGCCATGCTGCAGCAGCCCGACGGGCCCAAGGCGCTGCTGGACCGTGCGGGGGCCAACACGGCTGCCCTCAAGACGGCCATGGACACTGCCGTGGGCGCGCTGCCGAGCGTGGAGGGCGGCAGCGGCCCGCAGGGCTCGCGTGACCTCGTCCAGCTGCTGCAGGCCGCCGAGAAGGAGGCCACGCGTCGCGGCGACGCTTACGTGGCCAGCGAGATGTTCCTGCTGGCGCTGGCTGACGCCAAGACCGACCTGGGCGGCGCTGTGCGCGGCCACGGCCTGACGCGCAAGGCACTGGAGGGCGCCATCGCCGCCGTGCGCGGCGGGGCCACGGTGGACTCCGCCGAGGCCGAGGGCCAGCGCGAGGCGCTGAAGAAGTACACGCTCGACCTCACCGAGCGCGCGCGCCAGGGCAAGCTCGACCCCGTCATCGGCCGCGACGATGAGATCCGCCGCGCGATCCAGGTGCTGCAGCGGCGCAGCAAGAACAACCCCGTGCTCATCGGCGAGCCCGGCGTGGGCAAGACCGCCATCGTCGAGGGCCTGGCGCAGCGCATCGTCAACGGCGAGGTGCCCGACTCGCTGCGCGACAAGCGCGTGCTCGTGCTCGACATGGCCGGCCTGCTGGCCGGCGCCAAGTACCGCGGCGAGTTCGAGGAGCGGCTCAAGGCCGTGCTCAAGGAGGTGGCGGCCGACGAGGGGCGCATCATCCTCTTCATCGACGAGCTGCACACGATGGTGGGCGCGGGCAAGGCAGAGGGCGCAATGGATGCGGGCAACATGCTCAAGCCCGCGCTGGCCCGCGGCGAGCTGCACTGCATCGGCGCCACCACGCTCGACGAGTACCGCAAGTACGTCGAGAAGGACGCCGCGCTCGAGCGCCGCTTCCAGAAGGTGCTGGTGGACGAGCCCAGCGTGGAGGCCACCATCGCCATCCTGCGCGGGCTGCAGGAGAAGTACGAGGTGCACCACGGCGTGGAGATCACCGATCCGGCCATCGTGGCCGCGGCCGAGCTCAGCCACCGCTACATCACCGACCGTTTCCTTCCGGACAAGGCGATCGACCTCATCGACGAGGCCGCGGCCAAGATCAAGATCGAGATCGACTCCAAGCCCGAGGCGATGGACAAGCTCGACCGTCGCCTCATCCAGCTCAAGATCGAGCGCGAGGCGGTGCGCAAGGAGGGCGACGAGGCCTCGCAGCGGCGCTTTGCGCTGATCGAGGAGGAGATCGCCCGGCTCGAGCGCGAGTACGCCAATCTGGAGGAGCTCTGGAAGGCCGAGAAGGCCGTGGCGCAGGGCTCGGCGCAGGTCAAGGAGGAGATCGACCGCATCAAGTTCCAGATCGAGGAGCTCAAGCGCAAGGGCGACTTCAACAAGGTGGCCGAGCTGCAGTACGGGCGGCTGCCCGAGCTCGAGAAGCGGCTCAAGGAGGCGCAGGCCAAGGAGACGGGCAAGGCTGCGGGGGCGAAGGAGGGCGGCGTGCCGCAGCTGCTGCGCACCATGGTGGGGGCCGAGGAGATCGCCGAGGTCGTTGCGCGCGCCACCGGGATTCCCGTCTCCAAGCTCATGCAGGGCGAGCGCGACAAGCTGCTGCAGATGGAGGCACGGCTGCACGAGCGTGTGGTGGGGCAGGACGCCGCCATCCTCGCGGTGTCCGACGCCATCCGGCGCTCGCGCGCGGGCCTGTCCGACCCGAACCGGCCGCTGGGCTCCTTTCTCTTTCTCGGCCCCACGGGCGTGGGCAAGACGGAGCTGTGCAAGGCGCTGGCGGGCTTCCTCTTTGACAGCGAGGATCACATGGTGCGCATCGATATGAGCGAGTTCATGGAGAAGCACTCCGTGAGCCGGCTCATCGGCGCGCCCCCGGGCTATGTGGGCTACGAGGAGGGCGGTACGCTCACCGAAGCCGTGCGGCGCAAGCCCTACAGCGTGATCCTGCTCGACGAGGTGGAGAAGGCGCACCCGGATGTCTTCAACGTGCTCCTGCAGGTGCTCGACGACGGGCGGCTCACCGATGGCCAGGGCCGCACGGTGGACTTCAAGAACGCCGTGATCGTCATGACGAGCAACCTCGGCTCGCACCTGATCATGCAGATGTCCGGCCAGGATGAGGCGCTCATCCGCGAGGCCGTGTGGGCCGAGGTCAAGCAGCACTTCCGCCCGGAGTTCCTCAACCGCATCGACGAGACCGTGGTGTTCCACGCCCTGGACGCCACGCACATCGAGAACATCGCCCGCATCCAGCTCCGTGCGCTCGAGCAGCGCATCGAGAAGATGCAGATGAAGCTCGAGGTGTCGCCGGCGGCGGTGGCCGAGCTTGCCAAGGTCGGCTTCGATCCGGTCTTCGGGGCGCGGCCGCTCAAGCGTGCGATCCAGCAGCGCATCGAGAACCCGGTGGCGCGGCTGATCCTGCAGGGCCGCTTCGGGCCCAAGGACGTGATCCCGGTGGAGGTGTCGGGCGGCGAGTTCCGGTTCGAGCGCAACCTGCATTGATGCAGCCGAGCGCGCGGGGGTGGGGGAAGGGGCCCGCCGCGCTCCCTAGAATGAGCCGATGCAGCACCCACAACGTCCTCACATCGTTGTCGTCGGCGCGGGCCTGGCCGGCCTGACGGTGGCGCTGAACCTGGCGGCGAGCGCCGAGGTCACGGTACTGGCCAAGCGCGGCCTGGACGAGGCCGCCACGGCCTGGGCCCAGGGCGGCATCGTGGGCGTGCTGGGTGCCGACGACAGCGTCGATTCGCATGTGCGCGACACGCAGGATGCGGGCGCGGGCATCGTCGACGAGCACGCGGCGCGCTTCATCGCCGAGCACAGCGCGCAGGCCGTGGCCTGGCTGGTGGAGCGGGGCGTGCCCTTCTCGGCCGACCCGGACGGACCCCTGGGGCTGCACCTCACGCGCGAGGGCGGGCACACGGTGCGCCGCATCGCCCACGTGGCCGACAGCACCGGGCGCGCCATCCACGAGGTGCTGCTCGAGCAGGCCCGGGCGCATCCGCACATCCGGCTGCGCGAGCGCTGGATGGCGGTGGACCTGGTCACGACGCGCCACCTGCGCCAGGGCGGTGAACCACGCTGCCACGGCGTGTACGCGCTCGACATCGACCAGGCCTGCGTGCACACGCTGCCGGCCTCGGCCGTGGTGCTGGCCACGGGCGGGGCGGGGAAGGTCTACCGCTACACCACGAACCCGGACACGGCCACGGGCGACGGCATCGCGATGGCCTGGCGCGCCGGCTGCCGCGTGGCCAACATGGAGTTCATCCAGTTCCATCCCACTTGCCTGTACCACCCGCAGGACCGCAGCTTCCTCATCACCGAGGCGCTGCGCGGCGAGGGCGGCCGGTTGCTGCTGCCCGGCGTCACGGGCGAGGCTGCGCGCTTCATGCCCCGGCACGATCCTCGCGCCGAACTGGCCCCGCGCGACATCGTCGCGCGCGCCATCGACTTCGAGATGAAGCGCCTGGGCGTCGACCACGTGTGGCTCGACGCCACCCACCTGGGAGAGGCCTTCCTGCGCGAGCGCTTCCCGACGGTTCACGCACGCTGCGCGGCCCTGGGCATCGACATTGCGCGCGCGCCCATTCCGGTGGTTCCGGCGGCCCACTACACCTGCGGCGGCGTGGTGACCGACCTCGAAGGGCGCACCGACCTGCCGGGCCTGTACGCCGTGGGTGAGGCCACCTACACCGGGCTGCATGGGGCCAACCGGCTGGCGAGCAACTCGCTCTTGGAGTGCGTGGTGCTCGGGCGCACCTGCGCGAGCCGCGTGCAGGGCGATGTGCCGGCCACGCCGCCCGTGCTGCCGCCCTGGGACGAGAGCCTGGTGCACGACGCCGACGAGCAGGTCGTGATCGCCCACAACTGGGACGAGCTGCGCCTGCTGATGTGGAACTACGTGGGCATCGTGCGCACGACGCGTCGCCTGGAGCGCGCGCTGCACCGCATCGAGCTGCTGCGCGGCGAGATCGACGACTACTACGCCAACTTTCGCGTCACGCGGGACCTGCTGGAGCTGCGCAACCTGGTGGACTGCGCCGAACTCATCGTGCGCTCGGCGCTGATGCGCCACGAGAGCCGGGGGCTGCACTTCAGCCGCGACTTCCCGCACACGCTGCCGGTGAGCTTCCCGACCGTCCTGACACGCCCGGCGCGCAGCGCCGAGCACCGGGTGCCCGGGCGTTCACTGGGGTAGGGGGCAGACGGGCCCGTGCCGCGCAGGTGGCGGGCTCGGGCTTGGCGCGGCTCAGCCGCGCGCGCGCATGGCGGTGCGGGCCTGCACGAAGCCGAAGGCGTACTCCACGGCCTCCGAGATGGCGATCTCGGAATCGGCCCGCTCATGCTCGCCCACGTGGTAGGCGAAGATCGACTCGTTGCGGATGTAGCGCGGCGACAGCCGATTGAGCGCCACGCAGGCCACGTCCACCAGGAGCTCCTGGCGGCTCGCGATGCCGGGGAAGTGGCCGGATGCCTCGAGCACGGCCCTGAACACGGCCCGCTCGTGGTGGTTTCGCACCGAGCCGAAGTCCAGGGACACGTCGGGGCTCTGCGATTCAGGGAGTGACAATGCACGCTGCATGACGGGCATCGTAGCTGCGAACCTTGTCACGATGCGACCCCCCGTTCAGGGCGGGTCCCCCCCTCAGTCGAGTACCCGAAGCGAGTAGTCGACGGCGCGCACGTCCTTGGTCAGGCGCCCGATGGACACGCGGTCCACGCCCGTGGCGGCGATCTCGCGCAGCTGCTCGAGCGCCACGCCGCCCGAGGCCTCCAGCAGCGCCCGCCCGGCGCAGACCGCCACCGCCTGGCGCATCTGCGCCAGCGTGAAGTTGTCCAGGAGGATGCTGGTGGCGCCACACTGCAGCGCTTCTTCCAGCTGCGCCAGGCTCTCCACCTCGATCTGGATGTCGACTCCGGCCTGAAGGGCGCGGGCCTGAGCAAGCACCGCCGCGATGCCTCCGGCTGCGGCGATGTGGTTTTCCTTGATGAGGATGCCGTGCCACAGTGCCAGGCGCTGGTTGCGTCCGCCCCCGGTGCGCACCGCGTACTTCTGCGCCTGGCGCAGCCCGGGCACGGTCTTGCGGGTGTCGAGCACGGCGCAGCCACGCGGATTCGGGGAGGCTCCTTCGATGCCCCGCACGTGGGCGCGCGTGACGGTGGCCGTGGCCGACAGCAACTGCAGGAAGTTCAGCGCCGGGCGCTCCGCCGACAGCAGCGCCCGCGCCTGCGCCTCGATCTCGCAGACGACGGCGCCCGCAGCCATGTCCTGGCCGTCGGTGAAGGCCCAGTCGATGCGGGCCTGCGCATCCAGGGCCAGCAGGCACGCGTCGAACCAGGCGCGCCCGCACAGCACCGCAGGCTCGCGTACCACGACGCGCGCACGCACGCGGCGCTCTTGCGGCACGAGCAGGCTCGTCCAGTCGGCGCGGCCGATGTCCTCGGCCAGTGCGTCGCGCACGTTGCGGGCGCAAGCCTCCTCGAGGGTCTCGTCGTGGCTGGCGAAGGAGGCGGCGTTCATGTGGGGCGGCGGGTCGAGGCGGTCAGACGGCGCCGAGATCGCGCACGAAGCCTGAAGGGGCGCTTGCCAGCGCCTGCGGGTGGCGTGCCGTGAAGTCGAGCATGCGTTCGATGCAACCTGCCGCCCGGGCGCGCACGGCTTCTTCCACGAAGATCTCGCCCGTGCCCCGCTCCAGGCAGTCGACCACGCCCTGCAGCGCGTTCATCGCCATCCAGGGGCAGTGCGCGCAGCTCTTGCAGGTGGCCCCCTGGCCGGCGGTGGGCGCCTCCAGCAGCGTCTTGCCCGGCGCGAGCTGTCGCATGCGGTGCAGCAGGCCGTTGTCAGTGGCCACGATGTAGGTGCCGGCGCTGCCTTCCACCACCGCGCGCAGGAGCTGCGAGGTCGAGCCGACAACGTCGGCCTGCGCCACGACGCTGGCGGGCGACTCCGGGTGAACCAGCACCTGCGCCTGGGGATGCTCGCGGCGCAGCGCCTCGAGCTCGGTGCCCTTGAACTCGTCGTGCACGATGCACGCGCCATCCCACAGCACCATGTCCGCGCCCGTCTGTTCGCGGATCCAGCGGCCGAGGTGGCGATCCGGCGCCCACAGGATCCGCTGGCCCTGCTCGTGCAGGTGGCGCACGATGCCCAAGGCGCAGGAGCTCGTCACCATCCAGTCGGCACGGGCCTTCACGGCGGCGCTGGTGTTGGCGTAGACGACGACCTGCCGGTCCGGGTGCGCATCGCAGAAGGCGCTGAACGCCTCTGGCGGGCAGCCCAGGTCGAGCGAGCAGGTGGCTTCCAGATCGGGCATCAGCACGCGCTTGGCGGGCGACAGGATCTTGGCCGTCTCGCCCATGAAGCGCACGCCGGCCACCACCAGGGTCTGCGCGGCGTGGGTGCGGCCGAAGCGAGCCATCTCGAGCGAGTCGGCGACGCACCCACCGGTGGCCAGGGCGAGGTCCTGGAGGTCGCCGTCGACGTAGTAGTGGGCCACCAGCACGGCCCCGCGCGCGCGAAGCAACTCCGCCGCACGTGCTGTCAGGGCCTCGCGCTCGCGCCGAGGCAATACGGCAGGCACCCGGGCCCAGGCCTGCGCGGTGCAGCTCGTGCCCTGGGCATCGGGGCGGGTGTACTCGATGGTGACTTCGGTCATCGGGACGGGGCGGTGGCGCGGCTCGGCGAGCCGGGTTCGGGAGTCCGGGAAAACGCGAATGCTAGCCGAGGACGGGGTACGATTCGCGGGTGACGACTCCTCTGGCCGTTCCCGGGAACCTGGCGCCTGCCCCGCTGCGAGACGATGCGCGCACGATCGGGCTCGTCGGTCTCGCGCACGGCACCTCGCACTTCTTCCACCTGCTGCTGCCGCCGCTGTTCCCGGCCTTCATCGCCGAGTTTCAGCTCGGCTATGCCGAACTGGGCTGGCTGGTCACGCTCTTCTTCGTCGTCTCCGGAATCGGGCAGGCCCTGGCGGGTTTCCTGGTGGACAGAGTGGGCGCGCGCCCGGTGCTGCTGGCTGCGCTCGGATGCTTCGTGCTCGCGGCGCTGGCGGCGGCCAGCGCACAGGGCTATGCCGGCCTGGCGCTGGCCTCGCTGCTCGCCGGGCTCGGCAACGCCCCCTTCCACCCGGCCGACTTCACCATCCTCAACCGGCGCGTGTCGCCGTCGCGCATCGGCCACGCCTTCTCCGTGCACGGCATCACGGGCAACCTCGGCTGGGCGGCTGCGCCGCTGTTCCTGGTGGGCCTGAGCGAGCTCACCGGCTCCTGGCGGCTCGCCTACGTGGGCATGGCCCTCGTGGCTGCAACGGTGCTGGTGTTCCTGCTGGTGCACCGCGACGCCATCGACGATCGTGGAGCCCGCCAGGCGCCGCGGCTTGCCGGGGCTTCCGCTGGCGAGACTGCCCCGGCGGCGGGTTCCGCCTCTTCGGTCCCTTCCACCCCTTCCATCCGACAGGAAGAGGCTGGAGCCTCCTTCGCGTTCCTGAGGCTGCCCGAAATCTGGCTGTGCTTCAGTTTCTTCCTCTTCTCCACGGCTGCGCTGGCGGCGGTGCAGAGCTTTGCAAGCCCCGCGCTGGGCCAGATGTACGGGCTGCCGCTGTCGACCACGGTGCTGGTCGTCACGGTCTACATGCTCGTGGCCTCCGCCGGCATGGTGCTGGGTGGATTCCTCGTGCCGCGGTTCCCCGATGTCGAGCGCACGGTGAGCCTGGGTGTCACGGCGTCTGCGCTGCTGCTGGTGCTGGCAGGCTCCGGCGCCGTTCCGGGCATGGTGGCCCTGGCCTGCGTGGCGCTGGCGGGGCTGGGCAGCGGGCTGGCCGGACCCTCTCGCGACCTGATGATCAAGCGTGCCTCGCCGCCCGGCGCCACCGGCCGGGTCTACGGCACCGTCTATTCGGGGCTGGACACCGGATTTGCCATCGGCGCACCGGTGTTCGGCCTCTTCATGGACCACGGCTTTCCGCAAGGTGTGTTCTTCGGGGCCGCGGCCGCCCTGGTGGCCGCCGTCGCTGCGGCGCTGCTCATCGGCCCGCACCTGCGCGCACGGGTCGCTCCGGCCTGAGTGGCGCCACCCGCACCTACCAGCCCGCCTGCTGCACACGTTCGATGAATCCATCCAGCCCCACCCCCTCCAGCCGGCCTGCCGGCCACGTCCTCGTCGAGGCGCTCGTTGCACAGGGCGTCGACACGTGCTTTGGCGTACCCGGTGAGAGCTATCTCGCCGTGCTCGACGGTCTGCACGAACATCGCGACCGCATACGCTTCATTGCCTGCCGCCAGGAGGGCGGGGCGGCCTTCATGGCCGAGGCACAGGGCAAGCTGACCGGCCGCCCGGGTGTGTGCTTCGTGACCCGCGGCCCGGGGGCCAGCAACGCCGCCATCGGCCTGCACACGGCCTTCCAGGACTCCACCCCGATGGTGCTCTTCATCGGCCAGGTGGCCAGCGACCAGCGCGACCGCGAGGCCTTCCAGGAGGTGGACTACCGCCACATGTTCGGCCCCGGCACACTGGGGATGGCCAAGTGGGTGGCCGAGGTCGAGCGCGCCGACCGGCTGCCGGAGTACGTGGCGCGTGCCTTCCACACGGCCCTGCAGGGGCGCCCGGGCCCGGTGGTGCTCGTGCTGCCCGAAGACATGCTCACCACGGCCACCGACGCCCCGGTGCTGCCCCGCGTGGAGCCGGCACTTGCCTGGTCGGCACCCGGCGCGCTGCGTGACCTGCGTGCGATGCTGGTCCAGGCGCAGCGCCCGTTCATGATCGTGGGTGGCAGCGGCTGGACGGACGAGTCGGTGCAGGCCCTGCAGCGCTTTGCCGAAAAC
This sequence comes from Rubrivivax sp., assembly GCA_044237995.1. Classification (GTDB taxonomy): domain Bacteria; phylum Pseudomonadota; class Gammaproteobacteria; order Burkholderiales; family Burkholderiaceae_C; genus Rubrivivax. Next base: position 13,546 of record JBIIED010000035.1, read on the forward strand.
TGGAGCCTGCCGGTGGGCTGCGGATTTCGGTTCCAGGACACCTTCGACAACCGCCACCCGCTCTACGCCGGGGATGTCGGCATCGGCATCGCGCCGCGGCTCGCGCAGCGCATCCGCGAGGCCGACCTCGTGCTGGCCGTGGGGGTGCGCCTGGGCGAGATGACCACTGGCGGCTACACGCTGCTGCAGGCCCCGCGCCCGGTGCAGCGCCTCGTGCACGTGCACCCAGGCCCAGAGGAGCTCGGGCGCGTCTACGCCGCCGACTTGATGCTGCAGGCCGGCATGGCCGGCGCGGGCAAGGCGCTGGAGTCGCTGGCCGCACCACCGGCCGTGGCCTGGCGAGGCTGGGCCGAGGCGGCGCATGCCGACTATTTGTCCAACCTCGAGGCTTCCCCGGTGGAGCCGATGGACCTGGCCGTGGTGATGAAGACGGTGCAGCGGCTCGCACCCGCGGACACCGTCTACACCAACGGCGCAGGCAACTTCAGCGGCTGGCTCCACCGCTATGTGCAGTACCCCGGCCGGCAGCACCACGGTCGCACGCAACTGGCCTGCACGGTCGGTGCGATGGGCTACGGCCTGCCCGCCGCGGTGGCGGCCGCACTCCTGCAGCCTGGCCGCACCGTGGTCAACGTGGCCGGCGACGGCGACTTCCTCATGAACGGCCAGGAACTTGCCACCGCGGCCACCTATGGTGCGCGGCGCCTGGTGAGCATCGTCGTGGACAACGGCTCCTACGGCACGATCCGCATGCACCAGGAGCGCGAGTACCCCGGGCGTGTGAGCGGCAGCGACCTGCGCAACCCCGATTTCGCCGCACTGGCCCGGGCCTACGGGTGGCAGGGCGAAACGGTGGAGCACACCGCCGGCTTCGAGCCCGCCTTCGCCCGCGCGCTGGCCAGTGGCGAGCCGACGCTCATCCACCTCAAGCTCCCCACCGACGTCATCACGTCGCGGACCACGCTCGGCGCGATCCGGACGGCTGCCCAGGCACGCCTGGGCGGCGCCTCGGGCTCCATTTGAGGCGGCGGTGAACGCAGCAGGGATCGCCCGCCGTCTGCGCGCCGGGGTGCGCCGCGCCGGCGAGAGCGTGCAGGGGATGCGTGCGCACTCGACCGATCCGCAGATCGAGGCGACAGCCGAGCGTTGCCGGCGCCTCGTGACGCGCCGCTCGCTGCTGGCAGCCGGTGTGGCGATGGTGCCGATCCCGGGCCTGGACTGGCTCACGGACGTGGGCGTGCTCGTGAAGCTGCTGCCCGAGATCAACGAGGCCTTCGGGCTGAGCCCGGCGCAGATCGAGCGCCTGGCGCCAGAGCGTCGAATCGTCGTCTACAAGGCCGTCACGGCCGCCGGCGGGATGCTCGTGGGCAAGGTCGTCACGCGCCAGCTCGTCCTCACGCTGCTCAAGCTCGTGGGGGTGCGGCTGACCACGCAGCAGGCCGCCAAGTTCGTGCCGCTGGCCGGGCAGGCCGTGTCGGCAGCGCTCACCTTCTCGGCGTTGAAGTTCGTCTGCGAGCAGCACATACGCCAGTGCATTGCGGTGCGCGAGCAACTGTTGCTTCCCGCGCCCCACATCACCCCCGATATCACGCCCGACAGCACCTCCGGATGAGTCCGTGGGCTTGCAGGCCCGACAGCCCGCGGGGCAGTCGGCTGGATGCCTCGCTCGGCGTGCCCCGGTCGGGTTCTACAATGCCCGCACGTCGGGGTGTAGCGCAGCCTGGTAGCGCAACTGCTTTGGGAGCAGTGGGTCGGATGTTCGAATCATCTCACCCCGACCATCTCGCGCCTGGCTCTGGGGCGGCCCACCTGCCCGTAGCTCAACTGGATAGAGCAGCTGCCTTCTAAGCAGCAGGTCGGGGGTTCGAGTCCCTCCGGGCAGGCCACGGCACCGGTTGTGTACCCGAGGGATGGGTGACGCCATCCTGCGGACGCGACACATCGGTGTGCAGGAGCCGGGCAGGCGCACCCTCTGCAGGGCGATCGCGCTGCCCCTAACATCCCCGATCGATTGCCATACGGTCCACCACCATGCAGATCCTGCGTCCGGCCAGCTTCACGCTCCTTGCCCTTTGCTCGGCCCTGATGGTGGGCTTGGCGGATTCCTCCGCCTGGGCGCAGGCTGCCGCCCCGAGTGCTGCAAGGGCTCCTGGCGCTCCCGGCGCTCCAGCCACCCTTGCCCCGGGCCCTCTGGCGCCGGTGCGCGCCGTCGAAGGCATCACCGAGTACCGGCTGCCCAACGGGCTGCAGTTGCTCCTCGCGCCCGACGACTCCAAGCCCACCACCACCGTGAACCTCACGGTGCGCGTGGGCAACCGCCACGAAAACTATGGCGAGACCGGGATGGCCCACCTGCTCGAGCACCTGATCTTCAAGGGCTCGACGCGTCACCCCAATGCCTGGGCCGAGTTCACGCGCCGGGGGCTGCGCTCCAACGGCTCGACCTGGCTCGACCGCACCAACTACTTTGCCAGTTTTGCAGCCAGCGACGAGAACCTGGCCTGGCTGATCGACTGGCTGGGCGACGCGCTCGTCAACAGCTTTATCGCGAAGAAGGATCTCGACCCCGAGATGACGGTGGTGCGCAACGAGATGGAGATGGGGGAGAACAACCCCGGCTCCATCCTCTTCCAGAAGACGCTGGCCACGATGTACCAGTGGCACAACTACGGCAAGTCCACGATCGGTGCCCGCACCGACGTGGAAGGCGTGGACATCGGCCGGCTGCAGGCGTTCTACCGCACGTGGTACCGCCCGGACAACTCGACGCTGATCGTCTCCGGGCGCTTCGAGCCTGCGCGCGTGCTCGCTCTGGTGCAGGAACACTTCGGGCGCATCGCCCGTCCGACGGCCGAGCTGCCGCGGCTCTACACGCTGGACGCGGTGCAGGACGGCGAGCGCGAGATCACCTTGCGGCGCGTGGGCGGCACGCCCCAGATGATGGTCACGTACCACACGGTGCCGGGTGCCCACCCCGACCAGGCAGCCGCCGAGTTGCTCGCCCTGATCATGGGGGAGGCACCGGCTGGCCGGCTGCACAAGCGCCTCACCGAGAAGGGCCTGGCGGCCTCCACATGGGGCTGGACGCCAGCGCTTCACGACCCGGGCCTGATCGCCTTCGGCGCCGAGCTCGCCCCTGGCCAGGACGTGGCGGCCAGCCGTGCGGCCCTGCTGGCCACCCTCGAGGCGGTCGCGGCCGAGCCGCTGACGCAGGAAGAGCTCGATCGCGCGCGCCTGCGCTGGCTCAAGAGCTGGGAGCAGGTCTTCAACGACCCGGAGCAGATCGGGACGGGTTTGTCGGAGTGGGTGGCGCTGGGTGACTGGCGGCTCGTCTTCCTGCTGCGCGACCGGGTGCGCGACCTCAAGCTGGCCGAGCTCCAGCGCGTTGCCGCTGAACGGCTCCTGCCCGCCAACCGGACACTCGGCCTGTACCTGCCGACCGAACGGCCGCAGCGCGCTCCGGCACCTGCCGCGGTGGACGTGGCCCA
>JBIIED010000263.1:0-4845 GCA_044237995.1 Rubrivivax sp.
GCCCGAGGTGCTGGAGAAGATCGTCGCCACGATCCCCGTCAAGCGCCTGGGCACGCCCGAGGAGATCGGCTCGATCGTCGGCTGGCTCGCGGGCGACGACTCGGGCTTCACCACCGGCGCCGACTTCTCCTGCAACGGCGGCCTGCACATGGGGTGAGACTGGACGCAGGACAGTCCCTGCGGACTGTTCTGCGCCTGTCGAACCGGGCGAGCTCTGCGAGCCCGTGGGGCGTGTTTAGGTTTTTCAGCCCTCGCCGCCAATGAAGAGCTTGACGATGCCCTTGGCCGCAAAGCCCACGAGGCCGAAGCCGAGCGCGAGGAACAGCACGAAGGTGCCGAACCGCCCCGCCTTGGACTCGCGCGCCAGCTGGAAGATGATGAACACCATGTACAGCATGAACGCGCCGACCCCGAAGGTCAGCCCGAACTGGGCGATCTGCTCCTCGCTGTAACCCCACATCGTCGGCGTCTCAACCGGGCCCTGAGCCGGCCCGGCGTTCCACGAGGTCGCGGTAGGCGTGCCAGCTCGCGTGAGCCAGCCACGGCACCACCACCACCAGCCCCACGAGTGCGCAGGCCATGGCCGCGAGCGTGAGCGCCAGCAGCAGCGCCGCCCACAGCGCCAGCGGCACCGGGTTGAGCAGCACCACGCGCCAGCTCGTGAGCACGGCCCCGAGCACGCCGCTGCGGGAATCCAGCAGCAGCGGCAGCGCCACGACACTGGAGGCGAAGACCGGTGCCGCAAGCACCCCGCCAAGGGCCAGCCACGCGGGGAACAGCCACGACGAGTCGTCCAGCACCACATGGCGGATGAACTCGAGCGGGCGCGTGACGGGCAGGCTCGTAAAGCCCGTGACGAGCGAGGCGGACGTCATCACCCATCCCGTGCCGGCAAAGCCCAGCAGCATCCCGAACACGATGAGCCGCCCGTCGTGCGGGGCCCAGACCGCAAGGGCCTCGCGCAGGGTCGTGCGCCGGCCGTGCTCGAGCTCGCGGCTCACACGGTACAGGCCCGTGGCCAGGATCGGCGCGACGATCAGGAAGCCCGAGAAGGCGCCCGACAGGAGCCAGAATCGGTCGCGCGCGAGCACCAGGAGCAATGCGCCGAAGGCGGCGATCGCCGCGCCATGCACGAGGCCGGGAACGGGGCAGGCGAGCAGGTCGCGCCAACCGCGTGCCAGCCAGCGCAGCGGCTGCAGGGCAGCCACCTCGCGCGCGCCGAACTGCTGCGACTCCCGTGCGGCGCGCCGCAGGTCGATCAGGGCCATGCGGCCGAGTCTAGGCGGGCTCCTGTGCGCCGGGCTTGATGCAGGACAGTTCGACGACGGTTGCGGCGGCGCACGCCAACGAATCCTCGGAGCCGTCATCGAGCCGCACCTCGTGCGCTTGAGTGAAGCAGGCGTAGTTGCGCGCCATGGAGCGCAGGTAGACCGGGTCGTAGTGGGTCTCGAGCAAGGCCGCGACGAGCTCGTCGATGTGCCCGGCGCGGGCCAGCGCCTGCCAGCCGTTCACGCCCTCGTGGCCGCGTGCCTCGCGCAGCGTGTCCAGCCTGGCGCACAGGGCGGCCGTGTCGGTGACGAAGTGCGCGTAGTCCTCGCGCAGCAGCGCCACGCGCGCCGCCAGCCCCATCTCCAGGCGCAGGCAGGGCGCGCTGCGCATGCGTTGCAGCAGCGCCTCGGGCAGGCGCGCTCGCCCGATGGTGCGGCTCTCGCTCTCCACGAAGACCGGGCGAGTGGGCGTGAAACCGCGCAAGGCCTGCCACAGCCGTGTCTCGAAGGTTTTCTGCGAGGGCTGCGGGCGATCGGGCACCGCGCCGAGCACCGAGCCGCGGTGCTCGGCCAGGCTCTCGAGGTCGAGCACTTGGGCGCCGTGCCGGGCCAGGGCCTGCAGCAGGCGGCTCTTGCCGGTGCCGGTTCGGCCGCACAGCACACGAAAGTCCAGCCCTGCGCCAGCGTCCTCGAGGTCGGCCAGCACGCGGCGCCGGAAGGCCCGGTAGCCGCCTTCGAGCACATCCACCTCGAAGCCGACCTGGGCCAGCACGAGGGCGAGCGAGCCCGAGCGCTGGCCGCCACGCCAGCAGTAGACCAGCGGCTTCCAGCCTGGGGCGAGCGCAGGCCCGTCGCGCTCCAGGTGCCGGGCGATGTTGCGCGCGGCCATGACGGCGCCGCGCTTGCGCGCCTCGAAGGCCGACAGCTGCGTGTACTCGGTGCCCACGATGCGGCGCTCCTCGTCGTCGAGCACGGGCCAGTTGAGCGCTGCCGGCAGGTGGTCGAGCGCGTGCTCCGAGGGGCTGCGCGCGTCGATCACGGCGTCGAAGCCCGGCAGGCGTTCGAGCGCCTCGTCGATGCCGATCCGGCGCAGCCGCACGCTTGCCATGGGTCGGCGCTCAGGCCAGGGCGTCGAGCAGCTCGGACTCGATCTGCAGCTGCGCCTTGGACAGCTGCAGCTCCGGCCCGTGGACGAGGAAGGTGTCCTCCACCCGCTCGCCCAGCGTGCTGATCTTGGCCAGCTGCAGGTTCACGTGGTGGCGGGCCAGCACAAGCGCGATCGCATACAGCAGGCCCGAGCGGTCGCTCGCGCTGACGCTGAGCAGCCAGCGCTGCCCACGCTCGTCGGGCTGCAGCGACACGCGGGGCGTCATCGGGAAGGAGCGCACGCGTCGCGAGCGCCTGCTTTGCAGCGGCTCGGGCAGCGGACCTGGTGACGCGAGGGCCGCCGAGGCCTGCGACTCCACCAGCGAGATCATCGAGCGGTACTCGGCCGCGCTCGTGGCAGAGGCCACGCTGACGATCTGGAAGGTGTCCAGCGCGTAGCCGGTGCGGGTCGTGTGCACCTTCGCGTCCTGGATGCTGAAGCCGGCGGAATCGAAGTAGCCGCAGATGCGTGCGAAGAGGTCGGGCTGGTCCGGGCACCAGACGAGCACCTGCAGGCCCTCGCCCGCCGGGGAAGGGCGTGCCTGGACCACGGGTGCCTGGCTGGAAAGGTGGCGCCACAGCACGCGCGCGTGCCAGGCGATCTCGGCTGCGTCGTGGCGCGCGAAGTAGCCCAGGTCCACCGCCTGCCACAGCGGCACCTCCGTGCCCGGCAGCGCCGAGTGCAGCGCCAGCAGCTGCCGCGCCTCCTGCTTGCGCGCCTCGATATCGGCGTCCAGGTTCGGCCGCGCCCCGCCCAGCGCGCGCAGCGTCAGCCGGTACAGATCCTCCAGCAGCTTGCCCTTCCAGGCGTTCCACACCTTGGGGCTGGTGCCGCGGATGTCGGCCACGGTCAGCAGGTACAAAGCCGTGAGCCGCCGCTCGTGCCCCACCAGGCGGGCGAAGGCGAGGATCACGTCGGGGTCGCTCAGGTCCTCCTTCTGCGCGATGCGGCTCATCGTCAGGTGGTTCTGGACGAGGAACTCGATCAGCCCGGCCGACTCGCGCGCGATGCCGTGGGCGCGGCAGAAGCGGCGCACCTCGTGTGCGCCCAGGTCGGAGTGGTCGCCGCCGCGCCCCTTGGCCACGTCGTGGAACAGGGCCGCCACGTACAGCACCATCGGCTCGTCCCAGTTGGCGGCCAGCTGGCTGCAGAAGGTGTACTCGTGGGCGTGCTCGGGAATGAAGAAGCGACGCACGTTGCGCAGCACCATGAGGATGTGCTGGTCCACCGTGTACACGTGAAAGAGGTCGTGCTGCATGCGCCCGACGATGCGCCGGAACACCCACAGGTAGCGCCCGAGCACGGAGGTCTCGTTCATCAGGCGGAACACGTGCGTGATGCCCGCCGGAGAGCGCAGCATCGCCATGAAGGTGCGGCGGTTGCGCGGGTCGCTGCGAAAGCGCGCGTCCATCAGGCCGCGTGCGTTATACAGCGCGCGCAGCGTGCGCGCCGACAGGCCCGTGATGCCGGGTGCGCGCTGGAAGACGAGGAAGGTCAGCAGGATGGCTTGCGGATCCTCGATGTACAGGCGGTCGTGCGCGACTTCCAGCAGCCCGCCACGGTCCAGGAAGCGTTCGTCGATCGGGCGCATCGGCGCGGCCTCCGAGCCGACGATGCGCTCCTCCATGTTGAGGAGCAGGATCTGGTTGAGCTGGGCCACTGCCTTGGCCGCCCAGTAGTAGCGGTGCATGAGCCGCTCCGAGGAGCGCTGCGCCCGCGTGGCCGCCAGGCCGAAGCTCTCTGCCACGGCGGTCTGCAGGTCGAACACCAGCCGGTCCTCGCGCCGGCCAGCCAGTGCGTGCAGCCGGGCCCGGATGAGCTTGAGGGTGCCCTCGTGGCGGCGCAGCTGGCGCACCTCGAAGGCCGTGAGCAGGCCCTTGGCGGCAAGCTCGTTCCACGTTCGTCCCAGGCCCGCTGCGCGCGCGATCCAGATCAGCACCTGCAGGTCACGCAGGCCACCCGGGCTCTCCTTGCAATTGGGCTCCAGGGCGTAGGGCGTGCCGTCGTGGCGCACGTGCCGCTGCTGCATCTCCAGCGTCTTGGCGCGCAGGAACGAGGCTGGCTCCAGCGCGGCCCGGGTGGCGCCCTCGAAGCGCTCGAAGAGCACCCGGCTGCCAGTGATGCGCCGGCTCTCCAGCAGGGCGGTCTGCACGGTCACATCGCGCCGCGCCTCGGCCACGCACTCCTCGACGGTGCGCACCGAGGAGCCGATCTCCAGGCCGGTGTCCCAGCAGGCGGTGATGAAGCTTCCCACGGCCTCGGTGTCCGCGCCATCGGGCAGCAGCACGAGCACGTCGACATCCGAGTGGGGGAAGAGCTCGCCTCGGCCATAGCCGCCCACTGCCACGAGGGCACTGCCCGGCGGCAGCGCGTGGCCGTGCCACAGCGAACGCAAAGTGCCGTCCACCAGCCGCGTCAGCTGGCGCAGCA
>JBIIED010000036.1:0-16975 GCA_044237995.1 Rubrivivax sp.
AGTTCAGCGTGTTGGCCACACGGTGAAAGAGCACCCGGTTGTCGGTGATGACCTTGTCGGCCCGGTCGAACTGGCCCGAGCCGCGCTGGGGGTAGCCGCAGCACAGGTACCCCGGAGGGAGCACCGTCTGCACGCCCGCATGCCACAGCATCGCCTGCGTGGCCAGGCCCACCTGGCTGAACAGGCGCTCGCTGCCGCAGCCCGGGAAGTAGAAGACGGCCTCGGCGTCGGGCGAAGTCGTGCGCGGGTTGCGGATGATCGGGACGTAGTCGCGATCCTCGATGTCGAGCAGCGCGCGCGCCGTCTTCTTGGGCAGCCCGCCGGGCATCTTCTTGTTGATGAAGTGGATCACCTGCTCGCGCACCGGCGCCGCCCCGATGGTCGCGGGCGGCGCGGCCGTCTGGCGGCGCGCGGCGGGCTTGAGCAGGTCGTTGAGCAGGCGCTGCGCCTTGAAGCCCACGCCCACCATGGCCGCGCGCATCGCCTTGATGGTCTGCGGGTTCGTCGCGTTCAGGAAGGCCATCGCTGCCGCGTTGCCCGGGCGCCAGCTCTTCCTGCCCATCTGGCGCAGCAGGTTGCGCATGTTCATCGTCACGTCGCCGAAGTCGATCTTCACCGGGCAGGGCGACTCGCACTTGTGGCACACCGTGCAGTGGTCGGCCACGTCCTCGAAGTCCTCCCAGTGCTGCACGCTGATGCCGCGGCGCGTCTGCTCCTCGTAGAGGAAGGCCTCGATCAGCAAGGAGGTGGCCAGGATCTTGTTGCGCGGGCTGTACAGCAGGTTGGCGCGCGGCACGTGGGTGGCGCACACCGGCTTGCACTTGCCGCAGCGCAGGCAGTCCTTGATGCTGTCGGAGATGGCCCCGATCTCGCTGCGCTGCATGATGAGCGACTCGTGGCCCATCAGGCCGAAGCTCGGCGTGTAGGCGGCGCTGAGGTCGGCCGCCAGCACAGGCGCTTCCTGGCGGGCCGACGCCGGGACCGAGCCGCCGCGCAACAGCTTGCCTCGGTTGAAGCGCCCCTCGGGATCGATGCGCGCCTTGTAGGCGGCAAAGGGCGCGAGCTCCTCGTCGGTGAGGAACTCGAGCTTGGTGATGCCGATGCCGTGCTCGCCGCTGATCACCCCGCCCAGGCGCCGTGCCAGCGCCATGATGCGTGCCACCGCCTCGTGCGCGGTCTGCAGCATCGCGTAGTTGTCGCTGTTGACGGGGATGTTCGTGTGCACGTTGCCGTCACCCGCATGCATGTGCAGGGCCACCCACACGCGCCCCTTGAGCACGCGGGCATGGATGCGACCGCACTCCTGCACGATCGGGGCCAGCGCCGCACCGGCAAAGAGCTGCTGCAGCGGCTCGAGCACCTGGGTCTTCCAGCTCGCGCGCCAGCGCCCGTCCTGGAGCATCGCAAAGCAGGTCTCGCCCGCTCCGGGCACGCCCTCGGGCTGCACCACGTCGAGCTGTTCGAGCCAGTGCGTCCAGAGCGTGCGCACCTCGCGCAGCCGCGCGAGCGCCTGCTGCACACGGTCCTCCAGCAGCTCCGCGCCCGCAATCTCGCCGGCGTCGTCGCCGCGCCCCAGCGGCAGCGATCCGCCTTCCAGGAGACCCCGCAGCGCATCGACCAGCTCGAGCTTGTTGCGCAGCGACAACTCCACGTTGATGCGCTCGATGCCCTCGGTGTACTCGCCCAGCCGCTCCAGCGGGATCACCACGTCCTCGTTGATCTTGAAGGCGTTGGTGTGGCGCGCGATGGCCGCCGTGCGCTTGCGGTCGAGCCAGAACTTGCGCCGCGCATCCGCGCTCACGGCCACGAAGCCCTCGCCACCGCGGCTGTTGGCGATGCGCACCACCTCGCTCGTGGCGCGTGCCACCGCATCGGCGTCGTCGCCCACGATGTCGCCCACGAGCACCATCTTGGGCAGCCCGCCGCGCCCGGTGCCGGCCACGCGCTTGCTCTTGGTGGTGTAGCCCACCGCCTTGAGGTAGCGGTCGTCCAGGTGCTCCAGGCCCGCCAGCAGCACGGGCGAGGCGTGGCCGTGGTCGGCATCGGCCTGCCCGCGCGACAGACCCTGCAGGTAGTCCTTGATCTCGACGATGCTCGGCACCGCCTGGCGCGGCGGGCCGAAGAACTCCAGGCACACGGTGCGCACGTGCGCCGGCATGCGGTGCACGACCCAGCGCGCGCTCGTGATGATGCCGTCGCAGCCTTCCTTCTGGATGCCAGGCAGCCCGGCCAGGAACTTGTCTGTGACGTCCTTGCCCAGACCCGCCTTGCGAAAAGCCCGACCGGGGATGTCCAGCCGCTCGGTGCGCTCCAGACGCTTGCCGCTGGCGTCGTAGTGGCGCAGCTCGAAGCTGGCCACCTCCACGTCGTGGATCTTGCCCAGGTTGTGCTGCAGGCGCACCACCTCCAGCCACTTCGCCTCGGGCGTGACCATCTTCCAGCTCGCGAGGTTGTCCAGCGCCGTGCCCCACAGCACCGCCTTCTTGCCCCCCGCGTTCATCGCGACGTTGCCGCCCACGCAGCTCGCCTCGGCCGAGGTCGGGTCCACCGCGAAGACGTAGCCGGCGCGTTCGGCCGCATCGGCCACGCGCTGCGTGACGACACCGGCTTCGCTGTGGACGGTGGCCACCGGCCGGTCGAGCCCGGGCAGCCGGACCATCTCCACCTCGCTCATCGCCTCGAGCTTCTCGGTGTTGATGACCGCGCTCTTCCAGGTCAGCGGCACCGCGCCGCCGGTGTAGCCGGTGCCGCCGCCGCGCGGGATGATCGTCAGGCCCAGCTCGATGCAGCCCTGAACGAGGCCGGCCATCTCTGCCTCGCTGTCGGGGGTGAGCACGACGAAGGGGTACTCGACGCGCCAGTCGGTGGCGTCGGTCACGTGCGAGACCCGGCTCAGCCCGTCGAACTTGAGGTTGTCTCGCGCCGTGTGGCGTCCGAGGACGCGTCGCGCTGCGCGGCGAAGCTCGCCCACGGCGCGGAAATGCCCGGCAAAGCTCTCCACGGCACCCTGCGCGGCCCGCAGCAGCTCGGCCACGAGCGCGTCGCGCTGCGCGTCGGCGTCGGGCGTGCGGCGCTTTTGCACCTCCCGCAGCCGGTGCTGCAGCGCGTCGATGAGCATCTGGCGCCGCTTCGGGTTGAGGAGCAGGTCCTCCTCGAGGTAGGGGTTGCGCTGCACCACCCAGATGTCGCCCAGCACCTCGTAGAGCATGCGCGCTGAACGCCCCGTGCGGCGCTCGCCGCGCAGCTGCTGCAGCAGCTCCCACGCGCGCCCACCCAGGAGCCGAATCACGATCTCGCGATCCGAGAACGAGGTGTAGTTGTAGGGAATCTCGCGCAGCCGCGGGGCATCGGGCTCGGTCTGGACCGTCCCGGGGGCCGCGCTCAGCGGATGGGGTGCGTTCATGACGGGGAGCGCCCGGCGCGGGCAGGATGGCCCTCGCGTGCCGGACAGCCTCGGACTTTACCGCAGTGCAACAATCCTTCCTGGCGCCACGGGTGCCCGCCTGCCGCCGGTCGGACGCGCGCGGCTCGCGACGGGTAATCCCCGTTGCGGGGCGGGTGGCTTTCGTGGGAGAAATAAAAGTTTCACGGATCCGCCCCACGCTGGCGGGTCGTCATCACAACAGTCGGAGCACACATGAGATTCAAGCTTGCATCCCTCGCGCTGGCCGCCGGCATGGCAGCCGCCCTGCCCGCCCACGCCCAGGTCGAGATCCAGTGGTGGCACTCGATGAGTGGGCAGCTCGGCGAGTGGCTCGGCGGCCTGGCCAAGGGCTTCAACGACAGCCAGAAGGAATACAAGGTCGTGCCGGTGTTCAAGGGCACCTACCCCGAGTCCTTCGCCGCGGCCATCGCCGCCTTCCGCGCCGGCAACGCGCCGCACATCCTGCAGGTCTTCGAGGTGGGCACGGCCAGCATGATGGCCAGCAAGGGTGCCATCGTGCCGGTGGACCAGGTCATGAAGACGGCCGGCGTCAAGTTCGACTCCTCGGTCTACGTCCCGGCGGTGGCGGGCTACTACACGGCCCCCAACGGCCAGATGCTGAGCCTGCCCTTCAACAGCTCCACCACCGTCTTCCACTACAACAAGGACGCCTTCCGCGCCGCGGGCCTGGATCCCGAGAGCCCGCCCAAGACGTGGCCCGAGGTGGCGCTGGCCGCCGCCAAGCTCAAGGCCAGCGGCCACAAGTGCCCCTTCACCACGAGCTGGCAGAGCTGGACCCAGCTCGAGAGCTTCTCGGCCTGGCATAACGTGGAGTTCGCCACCAAGAGGAACGGCTTCAACGGCCTGGACACGCGGCTGGCCATCACCACCCCGCTGCATGTGCGCCACATCGAGAACCTGGCCAACATGTCCAAGCAGGGCCTGTTCGTCTACAAGGGCCGCAACAACTCGGCTGACGCCACCTACATCAGCGGCGAGTGCGCGATGGTCACGGGCTCCTCGGCGCTGTATGGCGCGGTGCAGCGCAACGCCAGGTTCAAGGGTGGCATCGGCGCCCTGCCCTACTACCCGGACGTCACGGGCGCGCCCCAGAACACCGTGATCGGCGGCGCGAGCCTGTGGGCCATGAGTGGCAAGAAGCCCGAGGAGTACAAGGGCATCGCCGCGTTCTACCGCTACCTGTCGGACCCGCAGGTGCAGGCCAAGAGCCACCAGGACACCGGCTACCTGCCCATCACCTCGGCGGCCTTCAAGATCACGGAGGACAGCGGCTTCTACAAGAAGAACCCCGGCACCGATGTCTCGGTCACGCAGATGATCCGCAAGACCACCGACAAGTCGCGCGGCATCCGCCTGGGCAACTTCGTGCAGATCCGCACCATCGCCGACGAGGAGCTCGAGCAGGTCTGGGCTGGCAAGAAGAGCGCCCAGGAAGGCCTGGAGGCGATCAAGAAGCGCGGCGACGTCGAACTCGAGAAGTTCGAGAAGGCCAACAAGAGCTGAGCCCGCCCGCGCCGGCGCTGCGGCACCCGCCGCGGCGCCGCGTCCCCCCGGCGAGGTCGGAAGCCGGGGCCGCCTGAATCCTTTTGCTGACAGGTCCGACCTTGGCCGTCGAAAAGCGCGTCCGTTTCAAGAGCTGGTGGCTGCCCTGGTTGCTGGTGGCGCCGCAGCTCGTCATCGTCACGATCTTCTTCTTCTGGCCGGCCGGGCAGGCGCTGCTGCAAAGCCTGCTGCGCGAGGATGCCTTCGGCACGAGCAGCGAGTTCGTCGGCCTGGAGAATTTCAGGAACCTCTTTGCCGACGAGACCTACCTTGCCTCGTTCAAGACCACCGCCGTCTTCTCGGTGCTCGTGGCCTCGATCGGCCTGTCGGTGTCGCTGCTGCTGGCGGTGATGGCCGACCGCGTGGTGCGTGGCGCATCGGCCTACAAGACGCTGCTCATCTGGCCCTACGCAGTTGCGCCGGCCGTGGCCGGGGTGCTGTGGCTGTTCATGTTCGCACCTTCCATCGGGGTCGTGAGCTACGCACTGCGCGCCATGGGCGTCGACTGGAACCACCTGCTCGACGGCACCGACGCGATGATCCTCATCGTGCTGGCGGCCGTGTGGAAGCAGATCTCCTACAACTTCCTGTTCTTCCTGGCCGGCCTGCAGTCGATCCCCAAGAGCCTGGTGGAAGCCGCCGCCATCGACGGCGCCGGTCCCTGGCGCCGCTTCTGGACGGTGCAGTTCCCGCTGCTCACGCCCACCACCTTCTTCCTGCTCGTCATCAACATCGTCTACGCCTTCTTCGACACCTTCGCCATCGTCGACGCCGCCACCTCCGGCGGCCCGGGCAAGGAGACGTCCATCCTTGTCTACAAGGTCTACTTCGACGGCTTCAAGGCGATGGACCTGGGCGGCTCGGCCGCGCAGAGCGTGGTGCTGATGGCCATCGTCATCGGCCTGACCGTGATCCAGTTCCGCTACGTCGAGCGGCGCGTCAACTACTGACCATGATCGAGCGCCGCCCCGCCGCCACCGTGCTGTCGCACCTCGTGCTCGTGCTCGGGGTGCTCATCGTTGCCTTCCCCGTCTACCTCACCTTCGTGGCGAGCACGCAGACGGCCGAGCAGATCGTGCAGAACGTGCCGATGTCCCTCATCCCGGGCGACAACCTCGTGGAGAGCTACCGCCTGGCCCTGTTCGGCGGCCAGACGACCGGCGGCTCCCGCATCGCACCGGTGGCGCCGATGATGATCAACAGCCTCGTTAGCGCGCTCGTGATCGCGCTGGGCAAGATCGCGATCTCGCTGCTGTCGGCCTTCGCCGTCGTGTACTTCCGTTTCCCCGGGCGCACCTTCATCTTCTGGATGATCTTCGTCACGCTCATGTTGCCGGTGGAGGTGCGCATCGTCCCCACCTACAAGGTGATCTCCGACCTCGGCATGCTCGACACCTACGCGGGCCTCACGGTGCCGCTCATCGCCTCGGCCACCGCCACGTTCCTGTTCCGGCAGTTCTTCCTCACGGTGCCCGACGAGCTTGTGGAGGCCGCGCGCATCGACGGCGCCGGGCCGCTGCGCTTCTTCAAGGACGTGCTGATTCCCTTGTCGCGCACCTCGATCGCCGCGATCTTCGTGATCCAGTTCATCTACGGCTGGAACCAGTACCTGTGGCCGCTGCTCGTGACCACGCGCGAGGACATGTACCCCGTGGTGATGGGCATCCGGCGCATGATCTCCGGGGGCGACGCCGCCACCGAGTGGAACGCCGTCATGGCCACCGCGATCCTGGCGATGATCCCGCCGGCGCTGGTGGTCATCCTCATGCAGAAGTGGTTCGTCAAGGGCCTGGTTGACAGCGAGAAATAGACGATGGGTGCCATTGCGTTGCGCCGGGTCGAGAAGACCTACGGCGCCGGCCCGAGGGCCAACAAGGTGATCCATGGCGTGGACGCCGAGATCTCCGACGGCGAGTTCATCGTCATCGTCGGCCCCTCGGGCTGCGGCAAGAGCACGCTGCTGCGCATGGTGGCGGGCCTGGAGGAGATCACCGGCGGCGAGATCGACATCGGCGGGCGCGTCGTCAATGAGCTCGAGCCCGCCGAGCGCGACATCGCGATGGTGTTCCAGAACTACGCGCTCTACCCGCACATGAGCGTGTACGACAACATGGCCTACGGGCTGAAGATCAAGAAGGTGCCCAAGGCCGAGATCGACGCGCGCGTGTACAAGGCCGCGAAGATCCTCGAGCTCGGCGAGCTTCTGGATCGCAAGCCGCGCCAGCTCTCCGGGGGCCAGCGCCAGCGCGTGGCGATGGGCCGGGCCATCGTGCGCCAGCCGCAGGTGTTCCTCTTCGACGAGCCGCTGTCCAACCTTGACGCCAAGCTGCGCGCACAGACGCGCCTGGAGATCCAGAAGCTGCACCGCGAGCTCGGCGTCACCTCCCTTTTCGTCACCCACGACCAGGTCGAGGCCATGACGCTGGCGCAGCGCATGATCGTGATGAACGCCGGGCGCATCGAGCAGATGGGCACGCCCGAGGAGGTCTACGGACGCCCGGCGACGACCTTCGTGGCCAGCTTCATCGGTGCGCCGCCGATGAACCTGGTGTCTGGCAGCGCCGTGGCCGACGGATTCGATGTCGGGGGCCACGTGCTCCCGCTGCCCACACCGGCGCCCCGCGCCGGCGCGCTGCTTCTCGGGGCACGCCCGGAACATGTGGCCATCGACCCCCACGGTACCTGGCCCTTCCACGTGGATGTCGTGGAGACCCTGGGCGCCGAGCGGCTGGTCTACGGTCAGCTGGCCAGCGCGGCCTTCACCCTGCGCATGGACGGCACGCTGCCCGCGCCCGCGCCGGGGACGCAGCTGCGCGTGTCGATCCAGGCCCGGCACCTGCACTGGTTCGACCCCAGCGGCGGCCAGCGCCTGGAGCCCGGCCGTGGCTGAGCCAGCCTGGCCCCTGCCCTACTGGATCGCCCACCGGGGCGCGGGCAAGCTCGCGCCGGAGAACACGCTGGCGGCCTTTCGCGTCGGCGCGGGCCACGGTTACCGCGCCTTCGAGTGCGACGTCAAGCTCAGCGCCGACGGCGTGCCCTTCCTGCTGCACGACGCCACACTGGAGCGCACCACGGCCGCGCGAGGCCTGGCGGGCGAGCGCAGCTGGAGCGAGCTCTCGCGCATGGATGCCGGCAGCTGGCACAGCGCCACCTACGCCGGCGAGCCCATCCCCGGCTTCGAGGCCATCGCCGCCTTCGTGCGGCGTGGCAACCATGCCCTGGACATCGAGATCAAGCCCACGCCCGGACAGGAGATTGCCACCGGCCAGGCCCTCGGGCGTGAGGTGCTGCGCCTGTGGGAGGGGGCTCCGACGCTGCCGGTCTTCACCTCCTTTCGCCCCGACGCGCTGCAGGGTGCGCGCCAGACCGCGCCGCAGGTGCCGCGCGGCCTGCTGCTGGACACGCTGTGGGACGGCTGGGAGCACTCGGCCGATGCGCTGGGCTGCGTGGCCGTGATCACGAACCACAAGCTGATGAGCGCGGAGCTCGTGGCGCGGTTGCACGGCCAGGGCCG
The DNA here is from genome assembly GCA_044237995.1 of Rubrivivax sp. Classification (GTDB taxonomy): domain Bacteria; phylum Pseudomonadota; class Gammaproteobacteria; order Burkholderiales; family Burkholderiaceae_C; genus Rubrivivax. The sequence goes on from JBIIED010000036.1 coordinate 8,502, forward strand.
GCTCGCGCTCGTCTACACCGTCAACGACCGTGTCAACGCCGCGCGCATGGCGGGCTGCGGCGTCGACGGCATCGTCACCGACGCGGTCGACTTCTTCGATCCTTCGAGCGGCCCGGTCGCTGACGCGGCGGGCTGACGGGGTCAGAGCTCGAGACGCTGCCGGCCGGGGGAGCCCCGCTCAGGGCACCACGGCCGAGACGCTCGCCTCGGCACCGAAGCTGGCGGTCGGGTCCGCCAACTGCGGAAGCTCGCGCAGTTCGCGAAACAGCGGCAGCCGCCAGGCCACCAGAGCAAGCACCAGCGCCACGGTGCCAGCGAAGCCCAGCGACGCGCGCAGGCCCACGTGTTCGCCCAGCCATCCCCCGATGAGGGCGCCAGGGCCGGCCGGCAGCAGCGTGAGCCAGCGCATCGAGCTCGTCATGCGCCCGAGCATCGGCTCGGGGGTGACCGCCTGGCGAAGGGCCAGGAAATTGATGAACAGCAGCACCGCACCCAGGCCGAAGCACAGCAGCATCGCCGCGAACACGGCCACACCCAGGCCGCCTGCGGGCACCACGGCGCAGGCCAGCCACCCCAGACCGGATACGGCCATGCCCAGCAGCATGCAGGGCCCCGGGCCGATTCGCTCGGAGATGCGACGCCCGAACACGCTGCCCAGCACGGTGCCCGCACCCAAACCGATGAAGCTCAGCCCGACGTCCTGCTCGCTCAGCCCGAGCGTGCGCGTGGCGTACAGGATCTGCACCACCACAGCTGCGTAGTGGGCCATCTGCCACAGCCCCACCGTCATCGCCATGGCCACCAGCAGCGGCGTCTCGCGCACGAAGCGCAGCCCCGCCTTGAGCTCGACGAGAAAACCGGCGCGAGCGTCGCGGCGCACCACCTCGTGCACCTTCAGCCCCTTGAGCACCGCCACCGAGAGCACGATCAGCGACGCGGTGGCCAGCAGCGCGGCCGGCGCACCCACGGCCTTGATCAGGGCTCCCGCGAAGCCCGGGCCCGCCACGTCCGCGCCTGAGCTGGCGATTGCGTTCTTCGCGTGCGCCTCCACCAGCCGCTCCCGCGGCACCACCTGCGTGAGCACGATCTGCGCGGCCGAGCCCGCCACCACGTGCACGCAGCCGAGCACGAAGCCCACCGCATACATCCACGGCATCGCCAGCCACCCCAGCCAGGCGGCCAGCGGCACGGTGGCCAGGATCAGCGCGAGCATCAGCTCGCCCACGATGTACACCGGCAGCTTGCGCACGCGGTCCAGCCAGACCCCGGAGGGCAGCGACAGCAGCACGAAGGGGGCGAGCTCGCAAGCGGTGAGCAGACCCATCTGCGTGGGGGTGGCGTTCAGCAGCACGGCCGCCGTCAGCGGCAGCGCGAGCATGCTCACCTGCGCGCCGACGGCGCTCACGAGGATCGACGTGAAGAGCCGGCGGTAGCCGGGGTTGCGCAGCAGGTCCTCGGGGTCGAGGGCGGTGCGCGCGACGAGCGCAGCCACAAACTGTCGGATCGGACCCGTCATCCGCGCCTTCGGTTCCCTTCGTTGCCGCTGTCGCCGCAGACCCCGCCGCGCCTCAGCTGCGATAGTCGGCGTTGATGCTCACGTAGTCGTGCGAGAGATCGCAGGTCCACACGCTCGTGGACGCCTGGCCGCGGTGCAGGTGCACGCGCACGGTGATCTCCGGCTGCTTCATCACGCGTTTGCCATCTTCCTCGCGGTACTCGGGGTGGCGAGCGCCCTGCCGCGCGACGTGCACGTCGTCGAGGAACAGGTCGATCAGGCCCTGGTCGAGGTCGTCGATGCCGGCATAGCCCACCGCCGCCAGGATGCGGCCGAGGTTGGGGTCGCTGGCAAAGAAGGCCGTCTTGACGAGCGGTGAGTGCGAGATGGCGTAGGCCACGCGCTTGCATTCGGCCTCGTCGCGGCCGCCTTCCACGCGCACGGTGATGAACTTCGTTGCGCCCTCGCCGTCGCGCACGATTGCATGCGCGAGCTGCCGCGCCACCTCGAAGACCGCCTCCTTCAGCGCCCGCCCCTCGGGCGACTCGAGCGCGGTGATGGGCCCATGGCCTGCACGCTGCGTGGCCATCAGCACGAAGGAATCGTTGGTGGAGGTGTCGCCGTCGATGGTGATGCGGTTGAAGCTCTCGTCGGCCGCCTCGCGCACGAGCGGAGCGAGCAGCGCTGGCTCGATCACGGCGTCGGTGGCGATGAAGCCCAGCATCGTCGCCATGTTCGGGCGGATCATGCCCGCGCCCTTGGAGATGCCGGTGACGGTGACCATGCGCCCGCCAATGCCCACCTGGACGCTTGCCGCCTTGGGCACGGTGTCGGTGGTCATGATGCCCTCGGCGGCCTGCTGCCAGTGGTGGCTCTCCAGGCTGGCGATGGCCGCCGGCAGCCCGGCCTCGATGCGCTCCACCGGCAGCGTCTCCATGATCACGCCGGTGGAAAAGGGCAGCACCTGCCGGGGCTCCAGGCCCATGTGGCGGGCCAGCGCCTCGCAGGTGCGACGCGCGCGCGACAGGCCGTCGGCTCCGGTGCCGGCGTTGGCATTGCCGGTGTTGACCACGAGTGCGCGAATCGGTGCGCCGCCGGCCAGATGCTCACGACACACCTGCACGGGCGCAGCGCAGAAGCGGTTGGTCGTGAAGACTCCCGCCACCGCCGAGCCCTCGCACAGCTCGAAGACGACCAGGTCACGCCGGTTGGCCTTGCGCACGCCGGCCATCGCGGTGCCGATTCGCAGGCCCGGCACGGCGTGCAGCCGCTCGGGCGGAGTCGGGGTGTACAGCACGGGCATCGCGATGCTCTCCGGGATAGACCGCCAGCGGCCGCGGCTCAGGCGAGCTTGCCGTGACAGGCCTTGTACTTGCGGCCACTGCCGCAGGGGCAGGGGTCGTTGCGGCCCACGCGCGGCATGGCAGGCTGCGCGGTGGCCGGGTCGGCCTCCTGGCTCACGCTGCCATCCTCGTTGGGGTGCGTGTACGTGACGTTGCTCACCTGGGTGGCCTGCTCCTCGATGGCCTGGGCAGCCTGGGCCACCTGCTCCTGGGTCTGGATGCGGACCGTCAGCAGCAGCCGCGTGACGTCGAGCTTCACCGTGTCGATCAGCTGGCCGAAGAGCTCGAAGGCCTCGCGCTTGTACTCCTGCTTCGGGTTCTTCTGTGCGTATCCGCGCAGGTGGATGCCCTGGCGCAGATAGTCCAGTGCCGCCAGGTGCTCGCGCCAGTGCGTGTCCATGGACTGCAGCAGCACCATGCGCATGAAGGGCGTGAACTGCTCCACGCCCACCACCTCGAGCTTGCCCTGGAAGAGCTCGTCGCCGGCGGCAAGCACCTTTTGCAGCACGTCGTCGTCCGTCACGGCCTCGCTGCCCTCGACGAAGCTGCGAAGCGCCACCTCGAGTTGCCACTCCTCGCGCAGCACCTTCTCCAGGGCGTCCAGGTCCCACTGCTCCTCGACGCTTTCCAGCGGCACGAAGCCGCGCACGACGTCGGTGAGCGCGCTGTGGCGCAGGTTGGTGATGCGGTCCGTCAGGGACGGCACCTCCAGGATCTCGTTGCGCTGCTGGTAGATGACCTTGCGCTGGTCGTTGGAGACGTCGTCGTACTCGAGCAGCTGCTTGCGGATGTCGAAGTTGCGCGCCTCGACCTTGCGCTGCGCGCCCTCGATGCTGCGCGAGACCAGGCCCGCCTCGATCGCCTCGCCTTCGGGCATCTTCAGCCGGTCCATGATCGCGCGCACGCGGTCGCCGGCGAAGATGCGCATCAGCGGATCTTCCAGGCTGAGGTAGAAGCGGCTAGAGCCCGGGTCACCCTGGCGGCCTGAGCGCCCGCGCAGCTGGTTGTCGATGCGCCGGCTCTCGTGGCGCTCGGTGGCGATGATGCGCAAGCCGCCAAGTGTCACCACCTGATCGTGCAGGCCCTGCCATTCGTCGCGCAGCGTCGCCGCGCGCGACTGCCTCTCCTCCTCGGCCAGGGCCGGATCGGCCTCCAGGAGCTGGATCTGCTTCTCGACGCTGCCGCCCAACACGATGTCGGTGCCGCGCCCGGCCATGTTGGTGGCGATCGTGATCATCCCCGGGCGTCCCGCCTGGGCGACGATCTCGGCCTCCTTGGCGTGCTGCTTGGCGTTGAGCACCTGGTGCGGCAGCGACTCCTTGGCCAGCAGCCCCGAGACGAGCTCGGAGTTCTCGATGGAGGTCGTGCCCACCAGCACCGGCTGCCCGCGCTCGTGGCAATCGCGGATGTCGGCGATCACGGCGGCGTACTTCTCGGGCGTGGTCTTGTAGATGAGATCGAGCTCGTCGCGGCGGACGGTGGGCTTGTTGGGCGGCACCACCACGGTCTCCAGGCCGTAGATCTCCTGGAACTCGTAGGCCTCGGTGTCGGCGGTGCCCGTCATGCCGGCTAGCTTGGGGTACAGGCGGAAGTAGTTCTGGAACGTGACCGAGGCCATCGTCTGGTTCTCGGCCTGGATCGCCACGCGCTCCTTGGCCTCCACCGCCTGGTGCAGGCCGTCGCTCCAGCGCCGACCCGTCATCAGACGCCCGGTGAACTCATCGACGATGATCACCTCACCGCTTTGCACCACGTAGTGCTGGTCGCGGTGGTACAGGTTATGCGCCCGCAGCCCTGCGTAGACGTGGTGCATGAGCGTGATGTTGGCCGCGTCGTAGAGGCTCGCACCCTCCACCAGAAGCCCGGCGGCGCTCAGCAACTCCTCGGCGCGCTCGTGACCGGCCTCCGTCAGGTAGACCTGGTGCTGCTTCTCGTCGACCGTGAAATCGCCGGGCTCGATCACGCCCTCGCCCGTGCGCGGGTCGGCCTCGCCGACCTGGCGCTTGAGCCGAGGCACGATCGCGTCGATCTTGACGTAGAGCTCGGTGTGATCCTCGGCCTGGCCGCTGATGATCAGCGGCGTGCGCGCCTCGTCGATCAGGATCGAATCGACCTCGTCGACGATCGCGAAGGACTGGCCGCGCGCCATCACGCGGTCGGCCACCTCGTAGACCATGTTGTCGCGCAGGTAGTCGAAGCCGAACTCGTTGTTGGTGCCGTAGGTGACGTCGGCAGCGAAGGCTGCCTGCTTCTCCTCGCGCGTCATGCCCGGCACGTTCACCCCCACGGTCAAACCGAGGAAGCCGTAGATCTGGCCCATCCACTCGGCGTCGCGCCGGGCGAGGTAGTCGTTGACCGTCACCACGTGCACACCGTTGCCGGCCAGCGCGTTCAGGTACACCGGCAGCGTGGCCATCAGCGTCTTGCCCTCGCCAGTGCGCATCTCCGCGATCTTGCCCTGGTGCAGCGCCATGCCGCCCATCATCTGCACGTCGAAGTGGCGCATGCGCAGCGTGCGCTTGCCGGCCTCGCGCACCACGGCGAAGGCCTCGGGCAACAGGTCGTCCAGGGACTTCCCGGCAGCCAGGCGCGCCTTGAACTCGTCGGTCTTGGCGCGCAGCACCGCGTCGTCGAGTTGCTCGAGCGACGGCTCGAGCGCATTGATCTGCTGCACCGTGCGTCGGTAGGCCTTGAGCAGGCGCTCATTGCGGCTGCCGAAAATCTGGGACAGGAACTTGGGCAACATGCGGCAGGGCTCGTACGGGCCGGCGCGCCGGTGGCACGCACGAAAAGCCTTCAAGTCTACCATCGTGCCCTGCGCGCTTGACCGCACACGCCTCAGGGCCAGAGCCCACGGAACGGCCGGGCAGACAACCTTGGGTAGAGTCCGGGCATGGACTTGATGCACGATGACCGGCCCGTCCGATCCGCCTGCGCAGCAGGCGGATCCGCCCCCGTGACACGCCACGGGCCGCCGCCGTCCGGCCCGCGGCGGGCCGTCACGCGCGGCTGGCGGTTCGCGTGGCTTGCAGGGCTCACCCTGTGCGCCTTGACGGGTGGCTCGCTTGCGCAGGCCGTGGCCACGGCCCCCCTCGCGGTGGAGGACTTCTTCCGCGACGCCCGCATTCGCCAGGTGCAGTTGTCACCACAGGGCAGGCAGCTGGCGCTCACGATGGCATCCGGCCAGGGTCGCACGGGGCTCTTCACCGTCGACCTCGAGCGCCCGGACAAGCCGGTGCTCGTAGCCCGCTTTGCAGACGCGGACATCGGCGATGTCGACTGGGTGAGCGAGTCGAGGCTGGTGTTCGACCTGACCGACCTGCGCAGCACCCAGGGTGACCAGCGGTTCAGCTCCGGCCTGTTCAGCGTCTCCCCCGACGGCAGCCAGCTGCGCACCCTCGTCAAGCCCTCCTTCCAGACCGTCACCGACGCCAGCGGCCCGCAACGCGAACCGCTGCCCTTCAACCACGAGCTGCTCCAGGTGCTCGACGACGGCCGCCACGTGATCGTGGGCCGCCTCGAGTCAGACGGCCACCGCAGCTGGCGTGCCGTCGTGCCGCTCAGGCTGGACATCGAAAGCGGCCGCGCGACCAGCCTGGCCATGGGGGCGCCCACCGACGTGCGCAGATGGCTCTTCGACGCCAGCGGCCGGCCGCGGGTGGCCGTGGCAAGCGCCCAGGGGCGGCGTACGGTGTGGTGGCTGCCGCCGGATGCCACCGAGTGGCAGAAGATCCAGGAAGGGCAGGAGCTCGAGCAGAGCTGGGCGCCGCTGTTCCTCGACCAGGCCGGGGGCCTCTATGTGAGCGCCAACTGGCGCGGCCACGCGGTGCTCAAGCGCTTCGACTTCGACCGCCGGGCGCCCCAGGCCGAGCCGCTGATCAGCACGCCGGGCTTCGACTTTGCGGGCCGCCTCGTGACCGAGCGCGCCAGTGGCCGCCTGCTGGGGGCGCGCGTGCTCACCGATGCGCAGACCACGGTCTGGTTCGATGAGGGGATGCGGCGCCTGCAGGCGATGGTGGACGAGCGGTTGCCCGGCCGGGTGAACCAGGTCAGCTGCCAGCGTTGCGGACGCGACGACGCCGTGCTGCTCGTGCACTCCTGGTCGGACCGCGACCCGGGCCGCTGGTTTGTCGTGGACGTTGCCCGCAAGCGCTGGGTGCCGATCGGCTCGGTCCATCCCCAGATCGACCCGCGGCGCATGGCCACCGTCGACTTCCATCGCATCCAGGCCCGTGACGGGCGGGACCTGCCGGTGTGGGTGACGACCCCTGCAGGCAGCCCGCCCGGCCAGCGCCTGCCCGTCGTCGTGATGGTGCATGGGGGACCGTTCGCGCGCGGGGGCTTCTGGGCCTGGAACCCGATGAACCAGTTCCTGGCTTCGCGCGGCTACCTGGTCGTGGAGCCCGAGTTCCGCGGCAGCACCGGCTACGGCGTGGCCCATTTCCGCGCCGGCTGGAAGCAGTGGGGCCGAGGCATGCAGGATGACGTGACCGACGCACTCCGGTGGGCCGTGTCGCAGGGCTGGGCCGACTCGAGTCGTGCCTGCATTGCCGGGGCGAGCTACGGCGGCTATTCGGCGCTCATGGGGCTCGTGCGCGACCCCGGCCTGTACCGTTGCGCCGTGGCCTGGGTGGCGGTCACCGATCCATTCCTGCTGTTCGACTGGCGCTGGGACAGCGACTCGGGCGACGACTGGCGCGCATATGGGCTGCCGCGCCTGCTGGGCGACAGGGAGCGCGACGCGCAGGCCCTGCAGGAGGTGTCGCCGCTGCACCAGGCTGCCCGCATCCGCGAGCCCGTGCTGCTGGCCTTTGGCACCGACGACCGACGGGTGCCTCTCGTGCACGGCACACGGATGCGCGACGCCTTGCGGGCCTCTGGGCAGGAGCCGGTGTGGATCACCTATCCCGGCGAGGGCCATGGCTGGCGAACCTTCGACAACCGGGTCGATTTCGCCCGGCGAGTCGAGGAATTCCTGGCCCGGCATCTTCGCTAGCGGCACAGCGGCACAGCGGGCAGCGGGCAGCGAATCGGATGGTGCCGACTATCCGAATCGAACGGATGACCTCCCGCTTACAAGGCGGATGCTCTACCAGCTGAGCTAAGTCGGCACGCCACCCGATTGTAGAAGGCGGGGCACGGAGAGGGCCCGGGACTGTCTACTTGATCCGGGTGAGCGAGGGGCGGCGACCGCCCGAGGCCGGTGCGGACGGGGCCGGCCCGGGGTCCGGGCTGGAGGGGCTGGATGGGCTGGAGGACTCGTCCGCCCCGGGCAGCGCGCTCTCGGGCGCCTGCGGTGCTTCGCCACCCATGCTCTCACCACCGCCCCCCGGGGCCTTGCCCGCCAGCCGAAGCGGCGACGCGGCGCCTGCGGGCGGCGAGGATGCAGAGCCCGTGGCGGGCAGCACGGCCACCGTTGCGGTGCGCGCAGGCGCGGGCGCGGGAACCGGGAAGGCCATTCCTTGCCCGTTCTCGCGCGCGTAGATCGCCACGACGCGGTCCACCGGCACGACGATGTCGCGCGCCACGCCGCCGAAGCGCGCCCGGAAGCTGATCACGTCGTTGCCCAGGCTGAGCGAGCTCGTGGCCTCGAAGCCGACGTTGAGCACGATCTCGCCGTTCTTCACGTACTCGCC
>JBIIED010000037.1:0-16917 GCA_044237995.1 Rubrivivax sp.
CTCGTCGTCCAGGGCGGCGTGGCGCTGGATGAAGCGCAGCACCGGTGGCACCGGTGGCACCGTGTGGATGCGGTAGGTGAGGGTGCCGGGGTGGCGCAGCAGCTTTCTCCAGCCGTGGCCGGTGACGTTGACGGCGTAGTGCACGCGCACGCCCGCGCGGTGCAGGGCCTCCGTCACGGGCGGGTACAGCAGCGTGGGCGCCAGCAGCGCCTCGCCGTAGCTGATCCCGGGTTCGACCTCGCTCAGCCAGCCGCCGGGCAGCCGCTGCACGAGCTTGCGTGCCAGGCTCAGCCCGTTGGCGTGGATGCCGCTGGAGCCCAGCAGCACGATCGCGTCGCCCGGGCCGAGCCGCTCCCCCAGGGTGAGCCGCTCCTTGGGATTGACGAGGCCGACGCAGCTGGCTGCCAGGTCGATGCGGCCCGCCTCGACGATGCCCGCCAGCGCGGGCGTCTCGCCGCCGCCCCAGGCCACGGCGCAGCGCTCGCAGGCCGTCTGCCACCCGCGCACCAGGGCCTGCGCGCGCTGCGGGTCGTCGAACCACTCGCTGCCGCCGGCGGCCCAGTAGGCCTGCACCACGAGCGGCGTGGCCCCCACGGTGACGAGGTCGTTGACGGCCATCGCGATCGTGTCCTGTGCGATGGCGTCGTAGAAGGAGCGGCCCGTGAGGCTCTGCATCTCGTCGGCCACCAGGGCCTTGCTGCCCAGGCACTCGACGATGCTCGCGAGGTAGAAGGGGCCCAGGTCCAGCACGTAGGCCGACTCGCCACGCGAGGCCTGGACTTCGCTCAGGCCGTGCGGGGCGAGCTGCGCCGCGGTGGCGGCCGCAGCGCGCTGCGCCGCCACCTTCAGCGGGTCGATGCGGGAGTAATCGACGCCGGCCTGCTCGTAGGTCAGCGGGGTGGGTCCGTCTGCGTCCATGCAGCCATTATCCGGCTCGTAGAATGGCCGGCGTGAGCACCCTCGTCCTGGCCCGCAAGTACCGCCCGCGCAACTTTGCGCAGATGGCCGGGCAGGAGCATGTCGTCAGGGCGCTGGGCAACGCGCTGCGCAGCGGCCGCCTGCACCATGCCTACCTCTTCACCGGCACGCGCGGAATCGGCAAGACCACCGTCTCGCGCATCCTGGCCAAGAGCCTGAACTGCACGGGCGCAGACGGGCAGGGCGGCATCACGGCCGAGCCGTGCGGCGTGTGCAGCGGCTGCACCCAGATCGATGCCGATCGCTACATCGACTACATCGAGCTCGACGCGGCATCCAACCGAAGCATCGACGAGATTCGCGACCTCATCGAGCGCGCCGCCTACAAGCCCAGCGTCGGGCGCTTCAAGGTCTTCATGATCGACGAGGCGCACCAGCTCACCAAGGACGCCTTCAACGCCCTGCTCAAGACCCTGGAGGAGCCGCCGGACTACCTCAAGTTCGTGCTCGCCACGACCGATCCCGAGAAGATGCTGCCCACCGTGCTCAGCCGCTGCCTGCAGTTCAACCTGCGGCCGCTGTCACCCGAGGTGGTGCGTGACCACCTGGCGCAGGTGCTGCAGGCGGAGGCGGTGCCGCACGACGAAGGGTCGCTGCGGCTGCTCGGCCGCGCAGCGCGCGGCTCGATGCGCGATGCGCTCTCGCTGGCCGACCAGGCCATCGCGTACGGCGCCGGGCAACTCGAGGAGGCTGCCGTGCGCGCCATGCTGGGCGCGGTGGATGGCAGCGTTGCGCGCACCCTCGTGCACGCATTGGCGGCCCGTGAGCCCGCGCGGGCCCTGGAGACGGTCCAGGCGCTGCGCGAGTCCGGGCAATCGGTGTCCTCGGCGCTCGAGCAGGTGGCGGTGCTGCTGCAGCAGATGGCGGTGGAGCAGGCGGTGCCGGGCTCGCTGGCCGCCGACGATGCAGAGCTGGCCGATGCGCGCGAGCTCGCCCGAGCGCTTGCGCCCGACGAGACGCAACTGCTCTACAGCATCGTGCTGCACGGGCGACACGAGCTGCACCTGATGCCCGACGAGTATTCGGGCCTGGCCATGACGCTGCTGCGCTTCCACGCCTTCGTCGAGCCGGCCCCGGCCACGCCTGCGGTCGGCCGCGGCGCGGCGGCGGCCTTGCGTGTGAGCCCGCCGCCTGCCCGGGCGGTTCCGGTGCCGCCGGCTGGCGCGGCACCCCCCATCCCGGCGCCTGCACCGCAACGAGCCTCTGCGCCCCCGACGGGCGCGGCACCTCATCCAGCCTCGGCGCCCCATCTGGAACCTGCGCCCCGTCGAGACCCCGCACCTCCCCAAAACCCTGCACCCCGCACAGTCCCCGCACCCTCTGTCGTCGGGCGCGATGGCGCGGATCACGTCGCCCCGGCCCGGGCAGAGTTCGCGCCGCCTGTCGACTCGAGCCTGGGCGACCGATGGCAGCAGCTCGTCACGCGCCTCGTCTCGAATGGCCGGGTGAGTGGCCTGGCACGCGAACTGGCTCTGCAGGGCGCGCTCGTGGCGGCCGGCGCGCCCGAGCCTGGCGAGGGCTCGCCGACCTGGACGCTGGAGGTGGAGCATGAGCCGCTGCGCGGAGAGGCGCTGGCCGACAAGCTGCGCGAGGCGATCGTCGGCGAGCTTGGCAGCACCTTGACGCTTCGCGTGGTGGCCGGCCCCGCCACCGACTCCCCGGCTCGGCGCGAGGCGGCCGAGCGCGCGCGGCGCCAGCAGGCTGCCGAGCAGGCCATCCAGGACGACCCCGTCGTGCGCGACCTGCTGACCCAGTTCCCCGGCGCGCGCATCGTGCCTGGCTCCATCCGTCCGGCCTGATTCGGGCTTGGCCGAACCCCGATCCATCCCCCACACGACATTCCCACACGAGGACACCCCACCATGATGAAGGGACAGCTGGCCGGCCTGATGAAGCAGGCCCAGGCGATGCAGGACAACCTCAAGCGCGCGCAAGACGAGCTCGCCCTCACCGAGGTCGAAGGGCAGTCCGGCGCCGGGCTCGTGAAGGTCACGATGACCTGCAAGCACGACGTCAAGCGCGTCGTGATCGATCCGAGCCTGCTGGCCGAGGACCGGGAGATGCTCGAAGACCTGGTGGCCGCCGCCTTCAACGACGGCGTGCGGCGCGCCGAGGAGGTTTCCTCCGAGAAGATGTCGCGCCTGACGGCCGGGCTGCCGCTGCCCCCGGGCATGAAGCTGCCCTTCTGAGCTGGCAACGTACATGGCCATCGAGCCGGCGCTCGAGGGGCTCGTGGAGTCGCTGAGGCGGCTGCCGGGCGTCGGGCAGAAGTCGGCGCAGCGCATGGCCTGGCACCTGCTGCAGCACGACCGCTCCGGCGCGCGGCAGCTGGCCGCCGCACTGCTTGCCGCAGACCAGAAGCTCGGGCACTGTGCACGCTGCCACACCTTCACCCAGGCGGGCGTGTGCGCCACCTGCAGCGACCCCGCGCGCGATACGGGGCTGCTGTGCGTGGTGGAGACGCCAGCGGACCAGGCCGCCTTCGAGCGCACCGGCAGCTACCGCGGGCTGTACTTCGTGCTGATGGGCCGGCTCAGCCCGCTGGACGGCGTCGGGCCCGAGGGCATCGGGCTGGGTCCCTTGCTCGATCGCGTGGCAGATGGCGCCGTGCAGGAGGTGATCGTGGCCACCGGCTTCACGGCCGAGGGAGAGGCCACGGCCCAGGCGATCGCTCAGCTGCTGCGCGTGCGCGAGGGTCTTCGCGTGACCCGGCTGGCGCGCGGCGTGCCGGTGGGCAGCGACCTCGAATTCGTGGATCCGGGCACCATCGCCCATGCCTTTGTCGACCGGAGATGAACCGATGAAGCTGGCCTACCTGTGCATGCTCCTGGCATGCCTGCTGCCCATCGTGTGCGCGGGCATTGCCAAGTCGGGCAGCTTTGGCCGCCCGCGCAGCCAGGGCGGCTACGACAACCACGACCCGCGGGCCTGGCTCGCGCGCCAGCAGGGCCACCGCGCGCGTGCCAACGCTGCGCAGGCCAACAGCTTCGAGGCGCTGCCGGCCTTCATCGCAGGCGTGCTCGTGGCGCAGCAGGCGGGGGTGGCGGCCGCCACGGTGAACGCGCTGGCGCTGGCCTTCCTCGCCCTGCGCGTGCTCTACATCGGGTTCTATCTGGCCGACAGGGCCGCCGCTCGCTCGATCGTCTGGCTCCTCGGCCTGGGCGTGTGCATCTGCTTGTTCGTGCTGGCGCTCGTCTGAAGGGCAGCCGCAGGCTGAAGGTGCAGGCGGCCGCCGCTCAGCGAGCTGGCGCCGCCGGCTTGCCGGAGGCGCCCTTGTCCGAGCCTGGCGCGGCCGCAGCCTTGGCGGGTGCCTTCGCGCCGGCCTTGGGAGCGGGCCGCGCCGCGGCCGTGCGGGAAGCCTGCCCCGAGCCCTTGGCACGTGCGGCGCCAGTGCCCGTTTGACCGGCTGACCGGCGCGTGGCCTTGGCCGGCTGGGCCTTGCGCGCCGGAGCCTCGGGGGCCAGCGCCAGTCGCCCGCGATCGGCGACGAGGTCGGTCACGTCGGCACCGCCCGGGGTCATGCGCCGCACGACGAGGGCCGAACCCGCGCGCACCAGCATGCGCGGCGGAATCCGGTTGACATCGACGAGCTCGGACTCGCTCATGCGCACGAGCCGCGCGACCTCCTGCGGCTTCATCGTGCGCGGCGCGACCCAGGCCGTCCAGCTCGACAGCGGGCCTGTGTGGCGCGCCAGAGCGCTCACGAAGCGGTTGGCCTCGTCGTAGGGCAGCAGCAGCCCCGGCGTGGCCGCGGCCAGCACGACAGGCTTGTTGAGCTGCGGGTTGAGCGCACGAAAGGCCTCTGCGTCCAGCCCGGAGAGCCGCAGGATCAGAGCCACGTCGATGTCGCGGTCGATCGGCACCGTGAGGAAGAACGGATGGTTCTCCAGCGGGGGCAGCTTCAGGCCGAAGGCCTGCGGGCGCATCACGATGTTCTTCACGGCCTGCAGCTTGGGCACGTAGTTGCGCGTTTCGTCGGGCATGCGCAGGTCGGCGTAGGTGGTGCCGACGCGGGCGCGTTCGTTGCGGGCGATGGCCCTCTGCACGTTGCCCTGGCCCCAGTTGTAGGCGGCCAGCGCCAGGTGCCAGTCGCCGAACATGCGGTGCAGCATCTGCAGGTAGTCCAGCGCCGCGCGGGTGGAGCCGATCACGCTGCGCCGGTCGTCGCGAAAGAGGTTCTGCTTGAGGTCGAAGTGCGCACCGGTGGCCGGCATGAACTGCCACATGCCCGAAGCGCGGGCACGTGACAAGGCCTCGGGGTTGAAGGCGCTCTCGATGAAAGGCAGCAGCGCCAGCTCCATCGGCAGGCCGCGCTCGTTGACCTCCTCGACGATGTGGAACAGGTAGCGCGCGCCGCGATCCATCATGCGCTCGACGTACTCGGGGCGCTCCGCGTACCAGCGTTCCCAGCGTCGCACGAGGTCGTTGTCGAGGTCGGGCACGGCAAAGCCTCCCCGAACACGCTCCCACAGATCGATGCGCGCCGCGTCCAGCGCCCGCTCGGCGCCGAACTGCCCGCGCAGGCCCTCCGGGCGGTCTTCCGGCCGGGCCACCCGCAAGGGCACGGGCGAAGTCGAGGCGGCCTGCTGTGCGTCGCCCGCGGGGGCGGTGGCCGGCGCAACCGGTGCAGCCGCGGCTGATAGGGCCGAAGCCCCAGGCGCAGGGGCCGGGTCAGCCATCGCGGGAGCGGCGGTCACGAGGGATCGGGGCTGCGCGTCGGTCACCGGGGCGGCCGGCCAGGCAGGTGGCTCGATGCGGGGTTCAGGGGCGGTGGCACATCCGGCCACGCAGGCGGCCACGCACAGCACGAGCAGCGCTCGGGAGATCGTCATCTGAATCGGTTCTTCCACTCGCGCAGGGCCGCGAAGACGGCCACGGGTGATTCGTCGGCTGCGCCCTCGCGCCGGGCGGCGGTCACGACCGCGGGCTCGGCACAGCGCAGGAAGGGGTTGATCTGGCGCTCCAGCGCGATCGACGAGGGCAGCGTGATGGCCCCGTGCCGGCGCAGTTCCTCGCAGTGGCGCAGGTGCCGCAGGGCCTGGTCGTTGTCGGGCTCCACGGCGCAGGCAAAGCGCAGGTTGGACAGCGTGTACTCGTGCGTGCAGCACACCCGGGTGCTCCCGGGCAGGCTGGCCAGGCGCTGCAGCGAGGCGTGCAGCTGCCCGGCCGTTCCCTCGAAGAGCCGGCCGCAACCAGCGCTGAAGAGCGTGTCGCCGCAAAAGAGGATCGGATCTGCGCTGGCCTCGCGCGTGAGGTAGGCAACATGGCCGGCGGTGTGGCCCGGCACCTCGAGCACCTCGAAGCGCAGCCCGATGGCCTCGAAGGCATCGCCCTCGCTGCGGCGCTCGAAGGGCGTGGGGATACGCTCGCGCGCCGGCCCGTGTACCGGGCCGCGCAGGCGAGGTCGGAGGTGGTCGATGCCGCCGACGTGATCGGGGTGATGGTGCGTCACTAGAATGGCCTGAAGCTCCAGGCCTTGCAATTCGAGCGCCGCCTCCACGGGAGGCGCCTCACCTGGGTCGACGACGACCGCTCGGCGGCCGTCGTGCAGCATCCAGACGTAGTTGTCGGTGAAGGCGGGCAGCGCGACGAGATTCATGACGCGTGACAAGTCGATTATAGAGTTGGGCCACTGGCTGAGGACGGCGCCTGGCGGTTACCTGCTGGGCTGGGAGCAGGCGTGCCTGGACGAACTGGTGAGCGGCGTCTTCGGCTACCACGCCCTGCAACTCGGCCTGGCGGAGCTCGATGCGCTGCGCGCCAACCGCATGCCGCACCGCTGGGCAGCCACCGACACCCTCCAACAGCCCGAGCCGATCGAGCTGCCTGCAGCCGAGGACGGCATCTCGCGGCTGTCTCTGCACGGCCACGTGGCGCTGCACTGCGACTTCGACGCGCTGCCCTTTCCCTCCGACAGCCTGGACCTGGTGGTGCTGCCCCACACGCTGGAGCTCGCGCGCGACCCGCACCTCACGCTGTCGGAAGTCGAGCGTGTGCTGGTGCCCGAGGGCCGCGTGGTGATCGTCGGCCTGAACCCGGCGAGCCTGTGGGGCCTGCGCCAGCGCATGGCGCGAGGCGGTGAGCGCATGGGCATCGGCCGCCACCGGGAGCTCTTCCTGCCGCGCGCCGGAGAGTTCCTTGGCTACTGGCGCGTGCGCGACTGGCTGCGGCTGCTGAGCTTCGAGGTGGAGGCGGGGCGATTCGGGTGCTGGCGCCCGCCGCTGGCAAGCCAGGCCTGGCTCGGGCGCTTCGCGTGGCTGGAGCCGCTGGGGGCACGCTGGTGGCCGGTGTTCGGTGCCGTCTACGCGATCTCCGCCGTCAAGCGCGTGCGCGGCATGCGCCTGGTGGGGCTGGCACGCAACCGAGCGCGCACGCGCCAGGGCGCCGCACCCGTCGTGGCGAACCGGCAGGGCCGCCTGGGGTCGCAGCGGGTAGCCGGTGAGGGCCTGGGCGCCCCGGTCGTGGGTAGGATGTCGCCACCATGAATCAAGTGACGATCTACACCGACGGCGCCTGCAAGGGCAACCCGGGCCCTGGCGGCTGGGGCGCCTGGCTGCGCAGTGGCGAGCACGAGCGCGAGCTCTGGGGCGGCGAGGCCCAGACCACCAACAACCGGATGGAGATGCAGGCCGTCATCGAGGCGCTCAACGCCTTGCGCGCGCCGAGCCTCGTGCAGCTGCACGTGGACAGCGAGTACGTTCGCAACGGCATCACGTCCTGGATCCACGCCTGGAAGCGCCGAGGCTGGCGCACCGCCGACAACAAGCCGGTGAAGAACGTCGACCTGTGGCAGCGCCTGGAGGCCGCCACCGTGCCGCATCGCATCGAGTGGCACTGGGTCAAGGGCCACTCGGGCGATCCGGGCAACGAGCGCGCCGACGCGCTGGCCAACCGCGGTGTCGAGGCTGCCCGAGGATCTTGATCTTCCTTTACCCGGGCCCCTCGGGTGTGAGCGTCCATTCCCCGTTACAGTCGGGCGTGGAGTGATCCGGGATGGCATTGAAGAAGCTTCATCTGGTGGTGGCGGTGATCGGCATCGCCGCAGTCGGGACGGCCGCGTGGTGGCTCCAGAACAAGGGCAGTCTTGTCCCGGCCAAGGAGGCGGGGCCTGAGGGTGGCAAGTCTGCACCGGGGCCTGGTGTGCCTGGCGGTGCCGCTGGGCCCGGTGCCAAGGGTGGTGCAGGCGGACCAGCCGGGTCAGGGGGCCCGGGCGGGCGAGGCCCTGGCGGCCCGCCGGCCGTCGAGCTCGGCAAGGTCGAGACGATGCGCCTGGAGGACGACACCCAGGCCGTGGGCACGTTGCGTGCACGCCAGGGCGTGGTGCTGCGGCCCGAGGCGAGCGGGCGGGTGCAGGTGCTGTCCTTCAGCGATGGCCAGCGGGTGCGCAAGGGTGAGCTGCTTGTGCAGCTCGACGACACCTTGCAGCGCGCGCAGCTCAAGCAGGCCGAGGCCTCGGCCTCGATCGCACGCACCAACCTGCAGCGCAGCCGCGAGCTCGCATCCCAGAACTTCGTCAGCCAGAGCGCGGTGGACCAGAACGCTGCCGCCCTCGAGGTGGCGCTCGCCCAGGTGGCGCTGGCGCAGGCGCAGCTGCAGCGCATGCAGGTGCTGGCACCCTTCGACGGCATCGTCGGCATCCGTTCGGTGAGCGTGGGCGACTATGTCAAGGATGGCGCCGACCTCGTGACGGTGGAGGACCTCTCCTCCGTCTGGGTCGACTTCCGCTTGCCTGAGCGCTTCCTGGCGCGCACGCGCACCGGGCAATCGGTTGAGCTGGCCCTGGATGCGCTGCCCGGGCGCAAATTCACCGCGCGCATCGAGGCGCTGGACTCCCAGCTCGACGCCAACGGCCGTTCGGTGCTGGTGCGCGCCCGTCTGAACAACGGCGACGGATCGCTGCGCGGGGGCATGTTCGCGCGCGTGCGCGCGGTCTTCGAGGTTCGCAACAAGGCGCTCGTGGTGCCCGAGGAGGCGTTGGTGCCGGTCGGCGACAGGCAGTTCGTCTTTCGCATCGTCGACGGGCCCGAAGGGGGCAAGGTGGCACAGCGCGTGCCGGTCAAGGTCGGGATGCGCATGCCTGGCAAGGCCGAGATCGTCGAGGGCCTGAAGGACGCGGAGGCCATCGTCGTGGCCGGGCAGTCGCGCCTGGCGCGCGGCGACAACATCCCGGTGCGGGTGGTCGACCTGAGCCGTCCGAGGGGCGGAGCTGGCGGGCCTGGCGGCGCGGGTGGGCCGGGTGGAGCAGGCGGGCCGGGTGGAGCAGGTGCACCCGGTGACAAGTCCGGCAAGGGTCCGGAAGGTGCCGGCAAGGGCGGGCCTGCCGCCCAGGGCGAGCCCGGCGGGCCGCGCAAGTGAACGCGCCGATCGACGGAGGCACCGCGGCATGATCCTGTCGGAGATCTCGATCCGCCGCCCGGTCTTTGCGACCGTGATGTCGCTGATGATCGTGCTGCTGGGCATCGTCTCGTTCTCGAAGCTCGCGGTGCGCGAGTACCCCCGCATCGACGAGCCGGTGGTCACCGTCAACACGCGGCTGCTCGGCGCGTCGGCCGAGGTCATCGAATCGCAGGTCACCAAGCCGCTGGAGGACTCGATCGCCGGCATCGACGGCATCGACATCCTCACCTCGATCTCGCGCGCCGAGCAGAGCCAGATCACGGCGCGATTCAAGCTCAGCAAGGAACCCGACTCCGCCGCCGCCGACGTGCGCGACCGCGTCTCGCGCATTCGCCAGCGCCTGCCCGCTGCAATCGACGAGCCGGTGATCGCCAAGGTCGAGGCCGACGCCTTCCCGGTCATCTGGATCGCCTTCACGAGCGACCGCCTGTCGCCACTGGAAGTCACGGACGTCATCAACCGCATCGTCAAGCCGCGCCTGCAGACGATCCCGGGCGTGGCCGACGTGAGTATCAACGGCGACCGCAAGTTCGCCATGCGCATCTGGCTCGACCCGGACCGCCTGGCCGCGCTGAAGCTGACCACGCAGGACGTGGAGGATGCGCTGCGCCGGCAGAACCTGGAGGTGCCGGCCGGGCGCATCGAGAGCCGGCAGCGCGAGTTCAACGTCACGGCGCGCACCGACCTCAACACCGAGGCCCAGTTCGGCGACATCGTGCTGCGCACCGCCAACGGCTTCACCATCAAGCTCAAGGACGTGGCGCGCATCGAGCAGGCGCCGGCCAGCGAACGCTCGGTGGTGCGGCTCAACGGCCAGCCGGCGGTCTCGGCGGGCATCATCCGCAACGCCACCGCCAACCCGCTGAACATCTCTCAGGGCGTGCGCGAGGCGATGCCCAAGATCCAGGCCGATCTCCCGGCAGGCCTGACCTTCATGATCGCCAATGACAACTCGGTCTTCATCGACCGATCCATCAAGGCGGTCTACCGCACCACCGCCGAGGCGGTGGTGCTCGTGGCGCTGGTGGTCTTCGTGTTCCTGCGCACGCTGCGCGCGTCGATCATCCCGCTGGTGACGATCCCGGTGAGCCTGATCGGCGTCTTCTCGGTCATGGCCGCCTCGGGCTTCACCATCAATACGCTCACGCTGCTGTCGCTCGTGCTGGCCATCGGCCTGGTGGTGGACGACTCGATCGTGGTGCTGGAGAACGTCTTCCGTCACATCGAGGAGGGCCTCACGCCCCTGAAGGCCGCCCTCAAGGGCGCCAAGGAGGTGGGCTTTGCGGTGGTGGCCATGACGCTCACCCTGGCCGCCGTGTTCGCGCCCCTGGCCTTCACGCCCGGGCGAACCGGGCGGCTCTTCGTGGAGTTCGCGCTGACGCTGGCCGGCGCCGTGATCGTCTCGGGCTTCGTCGCCCTCACGCTCACCCCGATGATGTGCAGCAAGCTGCTGCGCCACGAGCCGAACCCGACCTGGTTCGACCGTGGCATGGAGCGCGTGCTCGTGGCGATCACGCGCGGCTACGAGGGGGCCCTGCGCTGGATCCTGGGGCAGCGCTGGATCGTGCTCATCGTGATGCTGGCCTGCGGCGGGGGCAGCGCCTGGCTGTACACGAACGCGCGCAGTGAACTGGCGCCACTGGAAGACCGCGGGGTCATCCTGACCAGCGTCAACGCCCCGGACGGCTCGACGCTCGAGTACACGGCCCGCTACCTGCGCGCCATCGAGCGCATCACGAGTGACTACAAGGAGTTCGACCGCACCTTCGTCGTGGCCGGCAATCCCACCGTGGCGCAGGGCTCGGTGGTGCTGCGTGCCGTGCCCTGGGAGGAGCGCGAGAAGAGCACCCTGCAGATCGCGCGCGAGCTCGGTCCGCGCGTGGGCGGGCTACCTGGCGTCAATGCCTTCGTGATCACGCCGCCCAGCCTCGGTCAGGGTTTCCGCGACCGTCCGATCAACTTCGTCATCGTCACGAGCGACAGCTACGAGAACCTCTCCCGCGTGGCGCAGGCGATGGTGGCGGAGATGGCCAGGAACCCGGGCCTCGTGGCCCCTGACGTCGACCTGCGGCTGAACAAGCCCGAGCTCTTCGTGGAGGTCGACCGCGAGCGCGCGGCCGATGCCGGTGTGAGCGTGGAGCAGGTTGCGCGCATGGTGGAGACGATGCTCGGCGGGCGCGCCGTGACCCGCTACAAGCGCGACGCCGATCAGTACGACGTGCTGGTGCAGACCACGCCCAGCGGCCGCTCCACTCCCGAGGACATCGAGCGGCTGTTCGTCCGCGCCCGCGGCGACACGATGGTGCCGCTGTCCTCGCTCGTGAAGATCCGCGAGTCGGTGAGCCCGCGCGAACTCAACCACTTCAACCAGCGCCGCTCCGTCACCATTACGGCCAACCTGGCACCGGGCTACTCGCTGGGCGAGGGCCTTGACTTCATGGAGCAGGCGGCAGCTCGTGTGCTCAAGTCGGGCTATGCCACCGAGCTCAACGGCGTGAGCCGGGAGTTTCGTGCCTCCAGCGGTGCGCTCGTGGTCGTGTTCGTGCTCGCACTGCTGTTCATCTTCCTGGTGCTCGCGGCACAGTTCGAGAGCTTCGTCGACCCCTTCATCATCATGCTGTCGGTGCCGCTTTCGATGGTGGGTGCGCTGGGTGCGATGCATCTCACGGGCGGGACGCTCAACGTGTATTCGCAGATCGGCCTGGTCACGCTCGTGGGCCTGATCACCAAGCACGGCATCCTGATCGTCGAGTTCGCCAACCAGATGCGGCAGCAGGGGCGTGATGTCCGCCAGGCCACGATCGAAGGCGCGAGCCAGCGCCTGCGGCCGATCCTCATGACCACCGGTGCGATGGTGCTCGGCGCAATCCCGCTTGCACTCTCCACCGGTGCCGGTGCAGAGAGCCGGCAGCAGATCGGCTGGATCATCGTGGGCGGCATGTCCTTCGGCACGCTGCTCACGATCTTCGTCGTGCCCACCGTCTACACCCTGTTCGCGCGCCAGCGCGTGCCCGGCGAGATCGAGGTGCCGCCCGATGCGCAACCGGCGCCAGCCGAGGCGGCCTCAGAGGCTGCGCGGCTGCAGTCTCAGCATTGAAGCCTGGCCCTGCAGCGTGGCCTCCAGCAGCTTGACCACTGCGTAGAGCGCCTCGATCGTCGGCACCGGCGTGCCGGTGATGCGCGCCAGCTCGAGCACCGAGCCCACGAGCGCCTCGAGTTCGAGGGCGCGGCCGTTCTCCACGTCCACGAGCATCGAGGTCTTGTGCGCGCCCACGGCCTGGGCGCCGGCGATGCGCTGCTCGATGCCGATCTTGAAGCTCACGCCGAGCTTTTCTCCCACCTTCTGTGCCTCGGCCATCATGCGCGCGGCGAGCTCCCGGGTGAGCGGGAAGCGGCAGATATCCTCGAGCGTGGCGTGCGTGAGCGCGGAGATCGGGTTGAAGGTGAGGTTGCCCCAGAGCTTGACCCAGATCTCGCTGCGGATGTCGCGCGCCACCGGCGCCTTGAAGCCCGACTCCATCAGCGCGCGCGAGAGCGCCTCGATGCGCGGGCTGCGCGAGCCGTCGGGCTCACCGAGCGTGAAGCGGTTGCCCTCGATCAGTCGCACGAGGCCCGGCTCGACGAGCTCGCAGGCCGGGTAGACGATGCTGCCGATCACGCGCTCGGGCTCGATGGCCGCCGCAATCTCGCCCTGCGGATCCAGGCTCTCCAGGCGCCGGCCCTCGAAGGGCCCGGCCAGGCGATGGAAGTACCACCAGGGCAGCCCGTTGATCATCGTCACGACGCTCGTGTCGGGGCCGAACATGCCGCGCAGGCCAGGCAGGATGTCGCGCACCTGATGCGCCTTGACGGTCAGGAGCACGGCGTCCTGAGGGCCGGCCTCCGACGGGTCACGAACCGCCCGCACGGTGGCGGCATGTTCCTCCCGCCCGTCGGGGTGCTGGAGCCGAAAGCCCCTTGCGCGGATGGCCTCGAGGTTGCGGTTGCGTGCCACGAAGCACACCTCGTGCCCGGACAGCGCGAGGCGCGTGCCCAGGTAGCCGCCGATGGCGCCGGCGCCGACGATTCCGATCTTCATGTTCTCGCTCGCTGCGGGTGTTCGCGTGTCCGGGTTTCCGGGACCCTCAGGCACCCAGACCCAGGCGCGCCGCCAGACCGATGCGCTGCAGCTTGCCCGTGGCGCCCTTGGGGATCTCGTCCAGGAAGAGCACCTTGCGCGGAACCTTGAAGTCGGCCAGGCGCTCCCCGACGAAGCTCTGCAGCTCACGCTCGGTCAGCTGCGCACCCTCGCGCAGCACCACCACCGCACCCACCTCCTCGCCGAGCTTGGGATGGGGAATCGCGAAGCACACCACCTGGGCCACCGCCGGGTGGTCCATCAGCACCTCGTCGACCTCGCGCGGGCTGATCTTTTCGCCGCCGCGGTTGATGATCTCCTTGAGCCGCCCGGTGAGGCTCAGGTAGCCCTCGGCGTCCAGCGTGCCCTGGTCGCCGGTGCGAAACCATCCGTCGACGAAGGCCTCCGCGTTGGCCTTGGGATTGTTCTCGTAGCCTGCGGTGACGTTGGCGCCACGGATCACGATCTCGCCGATGCCGCCTGCAGGCAGCAGCTTGCCGTCCTCACTCATGATCGCCACTTGGGGGCCGGCGGGCAGGCCCACGGTGCCAGGCTTGCGCACGGCAGGGGGCAGCGGATTGGAGGCCATCTGGTGCGTGGCCTCCGTCATGCCATAGGACTCGATGAGCGGTGCACCGAACACCTCCTCGAGTTCGCGGATCACCTGCGGCGGAATCGAGCTCGAGGAGGAGCGGATGAAGCGCAGCGGGTGGCGCCGGATCACCTCCAGGTTCTTCGAGGCGCGCGAGACGATGGCCTGGTGCATCGTGGGCACCGCCGTGTACCAGGTGGGCGCGGCCTCGTCCATCCAGGCGTAGAACCTGAGCGCGTTGAAGCCGGGCGTGCAGAACACCGCCGAGCCGGCCGAGACGGGCGCGAGCACGCCGGCGATCAGGCCGTGGATGTGAAAGAGCGGCATCACGTTGAGGCCACGGTCGGCCGGCGTGAAGGCGAGCGTGCGCGCGATGTTGCCCGCCGAGGCGCACAGGTTGCGCTGCGACAGCGGCACGATCTTGGGGCGCGAGGTGGTGCCGGAGGTGTGCAGCACCATGGCGATGTCCTGCGGCTCGGCCGGCCCGGGGTGGGCGGGCGCGGCTGCGGCCCCGCCGCTGCGGGCGCGCAGCGTGAAGTCGCCTGCTGCCTCGCCCGGGTGCAGGTCGACGATGCGCACGCCCAGGCGCTGCGCCACCTCGATGGCCGGCGAGGTGCTGTCGTGCTCCACCACGAGCAGCCGCGCACCCAGGTCGGAGAGAAAGAACTCGAACTCGTCGGCCCGGTAGGCCGGGTTCAGCGGGGCGGTCGTCACGCCGCAGGCCGCCCCCAGGAAGCAGGCAGCCATCTCCGGCCCGTTGGCCAGCACGATGGCCACACGGTCGTTGCGGCCCGCGCCCAGCGCGTTGAGCGAGGCCACCGTGCGCTGCGCGAGGTCGCGCAGCCGGCCGTGGGTGAGCGCGGGGCGGCCCGGCGCCCAGAGCGCGGGCGAGTCGTCGGCCCCGGTGGCCAGGAGGTCCAGCAGCGTGTGGTTCATGGAAGGTTGCGGGCGGTCTCAGCCGCCGATGTAGTGCATCTCGATTCGGCGGCCCGGCCCGGCCGCTTCGGGCGCCTGCGTCTGGCGCAGTTCCGAGTAACGATCCTGGCGGGCGCCCCAGATGTGGCCGATGGCAGCGGCGATCTGCGCATCGTCGAAGCTCCCGCGCAGCAGGGCTCGCAGGTCGTGGCCCTGCGTGGCGAACAGGCACAGGAAGAGGCGCCCCTCCGTGGACAGCCGCGCGCGGTTGCAGTCGCCGCAGAAGGGCTGGGTGACGCTGGAGATCACGCCCACCTCGCCCAGGCCATCGCGGTAGGCCCAGCGCTCGGCCGTCTCGCCGGGCTGGCTGGGCTCCAGTGGCTGCAGCCCAAAGGCCTCGTCCAGGCGCCGCACGACTTCCGCCGAGGGCAGCACTTCGTCCATGCGCCAGCCATTGGTGGTGCCCACGTCCATGAACTCGATGAAGCGCAGCACCACGCGCCCGGCGTGGCGCTCGCGGAAGTGGCGCGCCATCGGCACGATCTGGTGGTCGTTCGTGCCGCGCTGCACGACCATGTTGACCTTCACCGGGCCGAGGCCGGCCTGCACGGCTGCGTCGATGCCGGCCAGCACGTCGGCCACCGGGAAGTCGACGTCGTTCATGCGCCTGAAGACGGCATCGTCCAGCGCATCCAGGCTCACCGTGACGCGGCGCAGGCCGGCTGCCGCGAGGGCCTGCGCCTTTCGGGCCAGCAGCGAGGCGTTGGTGGTGAGCGTGAGGTCCAGCGGCTCGCCCTGCGCATCGCGCAGCCCGGCCAGCATCTGCACCAGCACCTCGATGTTCTTGCGCAGCAGCGGCTCGCCGCCCGTCAGGCGCAGCTTGCGCACGCCGTGGGCCACGAAGACGCGCGCCAGGCGCGTGATCTCCTCGAAGGTGAGCAGGTCGGGCTGGGGCAGGAAGCGGTAGTCGCGGTCGAACACCTCCTTGGGCATGCAGTAGGTGCAGCGGAAGTTGCAGCGGTCCGTCACCGAGATGCGCAGGTCGCGCAGCGGCCGCCCATGCCCGTCGGTGAGCAGCCCTGAGGGCAGCGGAGCGTCCTGCGGGATCGTCGGCAGGACGGCCGCCTGACGCAGGTCGACCAGCGGAATGACGTTGTCGCCCATGGTGGCTGCTCAGCGCACCGCCGCGGGAGCGCTCACGGTGCCCGTCTCACCGAGCTCCGCGCGGCGTGCCCCCGTGAAACGTCGTGCCCAGTAGGCCTGGCGCATGTCCTCGATGCGCACCTGCTTGCCGGCACGCGGCGCATGGATGAACTTGCCTTCGCCGACATAGATGCCCACGTGCGAGAAGGTGCGCCGCAGCGTGTTGAAGAACACGAGGTCGCCCGGACGCAGCTCGTCGCGGCCCACCTTGAGCAGGCCCTGCGCCGTAGCCTGTTCATCCACCCGGCGCGGCAGCACCAGGCCGATGCTCATCTCGAAGACATGCCGTGTGAAGCCGCTGCAGTCGAAGCCCTGCTCGAAACTGCTGCCACCGCGCCGGTAGGGCACGCCCAGGAAGTTCATCGCCGCCATGACCATCTCGGAGGCGCGGTCGCGCACCTGGCGCACGAGCTCATCGCCGCGGCCGTCGGCCTCCAGCAGGCCCTTGTCGACGAGCAGCTGCAGCACCGGATCGGCCGGCGCGCGCGGGGCTGCCTCCGCAGGCTGCGCGGCGCAGGCCAGGCACAGCGAGGAAGCGCCAGCGAATACGGCCAGCCATGCCCAGGCGGTGCGAGCCGGCGACGAGGCGCCGCAGCCGGCAGCTGGCGCCGAGCCCGCAGCGCGCGGCGGCAGAATAGGAGAAGCGGAAGATCTCAAGGCAAGCAAGGAGGCGCAGCCATGTTCCAGGCGATTCTGCTCGAAAAGTCGGCCCAGG
>JBIIED010000264.1:0-4824 GCA_044237995.1 Rubrivivax sp.
CGCGCGTGAGCGCCTTCGTCTCCGCGCCACTGACCGGGCACTGCGCGAAGCCGAAGTTGAAGGCGCGCGCAACGTCCTGGATCCAGATCGGCGCGGCGTTGCAGTCCAGCGTCACGCCGTCGGAACCAAACTCGTTGACCGCGTACTTGCGGCCGTCGGACGTGAGCGAGCTCGACTCGTCGCCGAAGGCCGTCAGGCGCGGCGGCTGGTAGGCCTGGATCTGCGTCGTACCGCCGCCGCAGGCGGCCAGCAGCACGGCGGCACCGGCAAGCAGCCAGGCGAGGGGGCGGCGAAGGGGCTGGAACATCGGCGGAGGGGCTTGGAGTGGGTCGCTTCGGAGGGTTCGGCCGCAGGCCGCTCAACGGGCGGACGCGCGCTGCAACCGGTCTCGTACGCCGTCCCAATCGGGATCCGCAGGCGGTTGCTCGACCCAGATCGAGGTCACCGACTCGGCGTCGAACCGGCGCAGCGTCGCGAAGAGCTCGTGGGCAGCGCGCAGTGCATTGTCGGGCATCGGCCACGCCAGCACCTCCGGCACATCGGCCAGGGCCTGTACCGGGTGGCGCGAATATACGCCGATGCGCGCCTGCGGGCGGTCCGCGCGGTGCACGCGCACCGCCTCGGCCAGCCCCGCACCGTCGCACAGAAAGACCGGTGCGGCCGGCGCGTAGTGCGAGGCGAGCGCGCCCGGCACCCGCGGCGCGTGCGCATCCGGCGCGAGCAGCGGCTCGCCGAGCACGGCCTCGATGCGGGCTCGCGAGAGCGTGCCGGGCCGCAGCAGGTAGGTCGCCGCGCGGCTGCAGTCGACGATGGCCGACTCGATGCCTTCGCGGCAGGTGCCGCCGTCGAGCACGACAAGCGCCGGGCCGAACTCGGCAGCCACGTGCGCCGCCTGCGTCGGGCTGACGCGGCCGAAGCGGTTGGCGCTGGGCGCGGCCAGGCCCGGCACGCCCAGCGCCGCCGCCTCGCGCAGCAGGGCCAGGGCCACCGGGTGGTCGGGGCAGCGCAGTGCCACCGTGGGCGCGCCGCCGGCAGCGGCCTCGGCCACGCCGGCGCGGCGCGGCACCACGATCGTCAGCGGGCCGGGCCAGAAACGCGCCATCAGCGCACGCGCCCGCGCGGGCAGCCCCGGGGGTTGGCGCACGAAGGCCTGGGCGGCCTGCGCATCGGCCACGTGCACGATCAGCGGGTGGTCGCTCGGGCGGCCCTTGGCGGCGTAGATGCGCGCCACCGCCTCGTCGTCATCGGCGCGCGCGGCCAGCCCGTAGACGGTCTCGGTGGGCAGCGCGACGAGCTCGCCTGCGGCCAGCGCACGCGCCGCCCGGGTCAGGGCCTTTGGGTCGTGCGGGTCGAGTACGGGCATGGGCCTGGACGAGAGGGAAACGGAGGCAGCCGCGCAGCGGACGATCAAAGGCCGGGCAGGCCCAGGCGGGCTGCCACCTCGCGTGCGGTGCCAAGGGCCGCATCGGCGTCGGCGGCGGTCACGGTCAGGTGACCCATCTTTCGGCCGGGGCGCGGCTCGGCCTTGCCGTACAGGTGCAGGTGCACCCCCGGCAGGGCCAGCACCGCCGCCCAGTCGGGCGTGCGGGGGGCAGGCAGCGGGCCTGCCGGCCGGGCTGCTGCAGCCGGGGGGAACCACATGTCGCCCAGCAGGTTGAGCATCACCGCCGGCGAGTGCAGCCGCGGCTCGGGAAGCGGCAGGCCCGCGAGCGTGCGCACCTGCAGCTCGAACTGCGAGACGTCGCACGCGTCCAGGCTGGCGTGGCCGGAGTTGTGCGGCCGCGGGGCCATCTCGTTGGCCAGCACGCGGCCGTCTTGGAGCGCAAACCACTCCACGCACAGCACGCCCACGTAGCCGAGCTCGGCGGCCAGGCGCCGCGTGTGCGCAATGGCCTCCCGGGCCGCCGCCGGCGGCACGTCGGGCGCCGGCACGCGCGTGACGGCCAGGATCCCGTCTCGGTGCAGGTTCTGCTGCAGCGGCAGGTGCACGCAGCGCCCCTGCCCGTCGCGCGCGACGATGACGCTGAACTCGCAGGCCAGCTGCAGGCGCTTTTCGAGCAGGCACGGCACGGCGCCGAGCCCGTGCCAGGCGCCGCGCAACGCAGCCGCATCGGCCACGCCGCACTGACCCTTGCCGTCGTAGCCGAGCGTGGCGGTCTTGAGGATCGCGGGAAAGAGCTCGGGCGCCGCGCGCGCAAGGTCCGCCTCGCCCGTGATGAGCAGGTGCGGCGCGCAGGGCACGCCGCCCTGAACGAACTGCGCCTTCTCGCGCGCGCGGTGCTGACACACCGCCACCGCCTCGGCACTGGGCGCCACGCGCACGCTGGCGGCCAGCTCGCGCAGCGCCTGCGCCGGCACGTTCTCGAACTCGGTGGTCACGGCGTCGCACACGCGCGCCAGTTCGGCCAGGCCCTGCGCGTCGTCGTAGGTGGCGCGGATGTGCAGGTCGGCCAGTTGTGCGGCCGGGCTGCCGGGATCGGGGTCGAGCACGGCCACGCGAAAGCCCATCGCCTGCGCGGACTGCGCGAACATGCGCCCGAGCTGTCCGCCGCCGAGCACGCCCAGCGTGACGGGCTGCCCGTCGCGCGGGCGCAGCTCCCCAGGCAGCAGCGGCATCTGGCGCGGGCCCGGCTCAGCCCGGAAGCTGTGCCGTCATGGCGCAGGCGGCTGCGTGCTGCGCGGCCCGGAAGGCCTGCAGCCGCTCGTCGAGCAAGGGGTCGTGCAGCGCGAGGATCGCGGCGGCGAACAGCCCCGCATTGGCCGCACCGGCGCTGCCGATGGCGAAGGTGGCCACGGGCACGCCGCGAGGCATCTGCACGATCGAGTGCAGGGAGTCCACGCCCTGAAGGTGGCGGCTGGGCACCGGCACGCCCAGAACCGGCAGCGTCGTCTTGGCCGCCAGCATCCCGGGCAGGTGGGCCGCCCCGCCCGCGCCGGCAATGATGATGCGCACCCCGCGCGCACCGGCCGTCTCGGCAAAGCGGAACATCTCGTCGGGCATGCGGTGCGCCGAGAGCACCTGCGCGTCGCAGCCCACGCCAAGCTCGCGCAGCACCTCGGCCGCTGCCGACATCGTCTCCCAGTCGCTGCGCGAGCCCATGACGAGCGCCACCGGGGCGACCGCGGATGCACCAGCCGCACCCGGCGATCCTGCCGACGAGGCCGACGAGGCCGACGAGGCCGCCGAGGCCGCCGAGGCCGACAAGGCCGGACGCTCCTCAGCCATCGGTGCGCGCTCCGGCTGCGGGCGCCCGGGCAGGTGGCGGCTGTTCGAGCCCGTGCCCTCGCAGCTCGGCGCCCAGCTCCTCCCACGCCGCCTGCATGCGGACGTGCTCGTGCGCGGCGCGCTCTTCCTGCTGCGCCGCCGCCTCCTCCTGCCCGGCCAGGCGCAGCGCGCGCGCCAGCGTGGCGTGCACGATCAGGCGGTCGTCGGGGTCGGGGGTGTGCACGATTCGGGCCTCGATGTCGGCGCCCTCGGCGAGGGCATCGGCCGGCCGCCGAAGCGCCAGGTGGCACCACAGCCGGTCGGCTCGCAACTGCGCATCGTAACGGGCCAGGCCTGCCCCGCCGAGCCGGGGCAGGGTCTGCTCGATCCAATCCAGCGCTTCCTCGTGCCGGGACTGGACGACGAGCAGCGCGATGCGGGCCAGCGGCTGCAGCTCGGCCAGCGCCTGCGCGCGCACCGCAGCCTCGTAGTTGCGCGAGGCGTCGAGCTGCAGCCGCGCAAGCTCGTGCTCGTGCGCATCCTCCTGCTCATGCTCTTGACCCTGCTCCTGGCCCTGCTCCTGAACCTGCGGCGGCGCGGCCGCGCCGGGCGTGGCCAGGGCCCAGCCGATGCGCAGCCGGTGCACCCCGAAAGCGGCCCGGTCGTGCAGCACCGCAGCCATCAGCAGACTGTCGCCGGCGCTGCCGGCCGACTCGCGCGCGCAGCCGAACCAGCCCTGCGCGATGCTCTCCTGGCCTGCGCTCATCCAGGCGGTGGCCACCGTCAGCGCGACGCGGGCCAGCGCAGCAGGCCAGCGAGCCTCCAGGCCCGGGGCGGCACCGGCCAGCTCCCGCGCCCGGGCCGCCTGGGTGGCAAACGGCGACATCCGACCCTGGTTGAAGTGCAGGTGCGCCAGCCAAGCCGCCGCCAGCGCCTCCACCTCGCTGCCTGGCGCCAGGCGCGCCAGTGCCTGCGCGCGCGCCAGCGCCTCGGGCGAGGCGGACTCGGGTGCGCGGTGCAACGCGGCGAGGCCTTCGACCAGTTGCATCCAGGCGGTGGTCTCGGCCTCGGCCGGCACGCTTCCCGCGGCCTGCGCCGCACGCAGGCGCTGCACCGTGGCCAGGCTCTCGTCGAAGCGGCCCTGGCGGGCGGCGATCGCCGCCAGGCGCAGCTCGAGCTGCGCGCGCTCGGCCGGCCGCATCTCGCGCTGCAGCGCCTGCGCCAGTCGTTGGGCCGCCTGCATCACCGTTGCCTCCTGGTGTCGTCCCCGCCCGTGCGCCTGGCCGCCTGCCTCGAGCCCTGGTGCATCCGCCGCCGCCCGGGCTGCTCAGCCCGTGAGGCGCTCAAGCACGTCCAGGTAGCCGAGCTGGAGCGCGCGCAGCGTCTCGTGCAAGGAGGGGTCCTGGGCATCGGGCCAGCTGTCGGGCCCCAGCAGCGCGGCACGCGCCTCGAGCCAGTCACGCAGCGGCTGCTTGTCCAGGCTCGGCGGGTTTCGCCCTTCGGCATAGGCCGCCAGCGGCCAGAAGCGCGAGGAGTCGGGCGTGAGCACTTCGTCCATCAGCACGAGTTCGTCGCGCTCGTCCAGGCCGAACTCGAACTTGGTGTCGGCGATCACGATG
>JBIIED010000265.1:0-4814 GCA_044237995.1 Rubrivivax sp.
GTCACGTAGTCGGCGTGCGGGTAGACGCCCTCCAGCCCGGCCAGGTAGTCGTCGGCGGCGCGCTCGATCGGGGTGGCGGCGTTCTTGCCGATGTTCAGGCCGACCACGCCGCCGGCGGCGCGAAAGCTGCGCGCGCGGCGCACGTTGCCGACGAAGGCTGCGAGCCCGGCGTTGTTGAAGCCCAGGCGGTTGATCAGCGCCTGACGCTCGGGCAGCCGGAAGATGCGCGGCTTGGGGTTGCCGGGCTGAGCCAGCGGCGTGACGGTGCCCACCTCGATGAAGCCGAACCCCATCGCCCCCAGGCCGTCGATGCAGCGTCCGTCCTTGTCGAGTCCGGCGGCCAGGCCCACGCGGTTCGGAAAGCGCAGGCCTGCCACCGTCACCGGATCGTCCACCCGGGGCTGCGCCCACAGGCACTGCGCCGGCGTGTTCTGCAGCCGGGCGATGCTGCCCAGAGTCAGGTCGTGCGCGGCCTCGGCATCCAGGCCGAAGAGGAAGGAGCGTGCGAGCGCATAGGGGACGACGGCCATAATCCCCATTGTCGCAAAGGCTCCGCACACGATGAACCAGGATGAACTGAAGGCGGCCGTGGGCCGGGCGGCCGTGGCCTATGTGCCCGCCGGGTCGGTCATCGGCGTGGGCACGGGCTCCACCGTCAACCACTTCATCGATGCGCTGGCGGCACGCGCCTCGGAGTTGCGTGGCGCCGTCTCGAGTTCGCTGCAGAGCACGCAGCGGCTGCGTGCGCACGGCATACCGGTGCTGGAGCCCGGCGAGCTGCAGGATCGCCTGCCGGTCTACATCGACGGCGCCGACGAGATCGACCCGCGCGGCTGCATGATCAAGGGCGGCGGCGCGGCGCTCACGCGCGAGAAGATCGTGGCCGATCTGGCCGAGCGCTTCGTCTGCATCGCCGACGCCTCCAAGCAGGTGCCGGTACTGGGCACCTATCCGCTGCCGGTGGAGGTGATCGAGATGGCTGCGCCCCAGGTGGCGCGTCGGTTCGCGCAATTGGGTGGAGACGCGCGGCTGCGCGCCGGCGTGGTCACGGACAACGGGCACCCGATCCTGGACGTGCACGGTCTGCGCATCGCCGATCCGCTGGCCCTGGAGACCGAGATCAACCAGTGGCCGGGCGTGGTGACGGTGGGCATCTTCGCGCGCCACCGGGCCCAGGTATGCCTGCTGGGCACGCCGGCAGGCGTGCGCACGATCGAGTTCTGACTCAGCCGCTGCGCGCGGCCCGGTGCGCGCGGCTGGCCGCCTGGCGCGCCCGGCGCAGCACCTCGCGCGCAGGGTCCAGTGCATCGACGAGTTCGCCCGGCAGCGGCATGGGCGTGCCGTCGACCCAGGCCGCCAGCAGCTCGGCCATCAGCGGCGCCCACGTGAGCCCGCGCGAGCCGAAGCCGCCGATCACGTACAGGCCCCGCTCGCGCGGCACGAGTACAGGCCGGTCCAGGCGCGGCAGCCGAGGCAGCGCGTCGTCGGGCCACCGCAGCGGGACCGCACCCACCCATGGCAGGCGGTCCACCCCCGTGCACCGCCAGGCCACGCGGCCCGCCCAGGCCCCGCCCGGCGGCAGCGCGATGCCTGTCAGTGCCCGCAGGCGCTCCACGTTCCAGGCATGGTCGGCCGGCCGCAGCGCCGGCTCGAAGTCCCCCGCATGGGCGGTGGCGCCGAAGACGAGCGGCCCGCCGGGCAACGTCAGCGCGTAGCCCTGGCCCGTGACGGGCCGCTGCAGCACATCGGGCCAGTCGACCCAGCTGAGCTGCCCGCGCACCAGCCGTGCCTCGGGCACTTCGCCGCCGGCCGCCTCGAGAAGGGTCGTGAGGCCCGCACCACCGGCCAGCACCGCGATGTCGCCACAGGCCAGAGGGCGCGTGCCGGGCCCCCAGGCCTGCCACCCTTGCGCGTCCCGGTGCAGCCGCTCCACGCCGTGCCGCGCCAGCAGCGTGACGCCCGGCGTGCTCAGCCAGTGCGTGACCAGGTCCCGGGGCGCCACCCAGCCGCCCGAGGCGTCGGGTTGTTGGTCGTGCTCGAGGCCGCTGGCCGCGCCCCGCACGAGGCCCGCGTGTGCGAGCGCCCGATATCGCGGGGCGGCCAGGCGCGCGGCCCACGCCAGGAGCTCGGCGTGCCGGTGCTCGCCGTGCCCCGCGCCCGCGTGGAAGATCCCGGCCGGGTTGCCGGAGGCCTCGCTGGCCGCTTCGGGGTGGCGCTCCAGCACCGTGCAGCGCCAGCCGGCGCGCGCCAGCGCCGCGGCTGCGGCCGCCCCCGCCAGGCCGGCCCCGATGACGAGCGCATGCCGCTGCCGGCCCGGCTCGGGCGCACCCGCGCTGGCCGCGGCAGGGGCGGGCAGGGCAGGTGGCTCGGCGGCGGGCGGCCAGGCTGGCACGCCGCGCGGCGGCGTGGCGACGCCTCTTCTCGGGGCGAAGGAGGCCGTGGTCATGTCCCGCTTTCGGCCAAATCCGGGCGCCACGTGCACCGCGAACCCGGCCCGCTCGAGCCCCTCGCGCACCGGCCGTGCCGCGCTCCAGGTCGCGGCCGTGGCCCGTGCGGCGGCCAGGCGCGACAGGCCGTCCAGCACCCTGGGCGTCCACATCTGGGGGTTGCAGGCAGGCGCGAAGCCGTCCAGGAAGAAGGCGTCTGCGCGCACGCGCAGGCGCGGCAGCCAGTGGGCCACGTCCCCCAGTGCCAACCACAGGCGCACCGCGCCCTCCTCGAACTCCAGCAGGTGCAGGCCCGGCTCCGGCGCGGGCCAGGCGTCGATCAGCGCGGCCGCCGGCTGGCTGGCGTGCGGGGCGGCGTGGGCGCGGGCCAGGTCGTCACGCCGGGCCGGGTGGGCCTCGATCGACACGACGTGCAATCGCCGGCAGCGCCGAGGGTCATCGCGCCAGGCCTCCCACGCAGCCAGGAAGTTGTGGCCCAGCCCGAAGCCGGTCTCCAGGATGGTGAAGTCCTCCCGCCCCTGCCAGCGCTCTGGCAGGCCATTGCCCGCGAGAAACACGTGCCGAGCCTGCTCACGCGCGCCGTCGCGCGGGTGGTAGAGATCGCCGTAGGTCCGCGAGCGGGGTACCCCGTCGGCGTCGAACTCGATGTCGGCCGGCTCGAGTGCGGCCGGTCGCGGCTTCATGCCTGGGCGCGCCGCTCGAGCCAGGCGAGCAGGTCGTCGCGTGCTTCCGTCAGGCCGCGGTAGGCCAGCACGGCCGGGCTCATCGAGGCCAGCGCAGCGTGCAGGCGCTGCGCCTGACCGGGGCCGGCCAGCGCCTGCACCAGTGGCGTCACCTGCACGCCGATCGTGAACACGGCAATGGGCCCGCCGCAGGCCGACGCGGGCAGCGGCAGGAACGTCTGGCGTTCGGTGCGCCACCAGGAGGCCTGTGCAACCGCGTCGGGGTCGCCCACGGGCCAGGGCTCGCGCAGGCTGCGCCGGGGGTGCGCATGCAGGCGCGGGTGCGTGCCCAGGCTCCAGACGAAGCGCTCGTGGGCGGGCCCGGCGCAGATGAGCGCGGGCAGGTGGTCCCCGGCTGCCATCAGCCGCTGGTTGTCGGCCACGGGCGCATGCACATCCCGAAAGTGCAGGCCGGCCTTGTCCTCGGGGGCCCAGTGCGAGGGCAGCGCCACCGCCAGCCACGGCACGGTGCCGTCGCGTCCGTCGAGCAGGGCGAAGTCTTCCTCGAAGGCCAGGCTCAGCAGGGCGGCCAGGCGCCACCCCGCCGGGAGCCCGAGCAGGCAGCGCCCGACCTCGTCTCCCAGGCCGAAGGGGCCGGCATGCTCCTGATGCACCGCTTGGCCGTCGGCCGGCACGCGCACCCCAAGGGCGCTGGCGCAGTGGCCGTCCCAGTGGAAGTCAAGAGGATGTTCGGAGGCCGCGTGCGCAGCGAGCGCGCCCAGGGCGCCGCGGGCATCGAAGCCGGGCCGCGCGACCAGCGCCTGCGTGCCGAAGGCAGACAGGACGGCGAGCTTTTCGCGCTGGTGGCGCGAGCCGCTGCGGCAGGGGGTGAGGTGCGCAGAGCCCGGGGCGAGTCGCCTCAGGCCGGGCTGCATCCGAAAGGGCGCCGCCACGGCGGCGTCGAAGTCGAAGCTCACCTCAGGCCCCGACCAGCGCGCCCGGCGCGTTCAGACGCGCTTGCGGTACTCGTGCGTGCGGGTGTCGATCTCGACCTTGTCGCCGCTCTCGACGAACAACGGAACCGAGATCTCGAAGCCGGTGCCCGTCAGCTTGGCCGGCTTCATCACCTTGCCCGAGGTGTCGCCCTTGACGGCCGGCTCGGTCTCGATCTCGCGCACGACGGTGGTGGGCAGTTCCACGGAGATCGCCTTGCCGTCGTAGAAGGTCACCTCCACGGGCATCGAGTCCTCCAGGTACTGGATGGCGTCGCCCATGTTGTCGGCCTCGACCTCGTACTGGTTGTACTCGGTGTCCATGAACACGTACATCGGGTCGGCGAAGTAGGAGTAGGTGCACTCCCGCTTGTCGAGGATGATCTGGTCCATCTTGTCGTCGGCCTTGAAGACGACTTCGGCCCCGCCGCCGTTGAGCAGGTTCTTCATCTTCATGCGCACGGTGGCCGCGCCACGGCCTCCGCGGCTGTATTCGGTCTTGAGCACGACCATCGGGTCCTTGCCCTGCATGATCACGTTGCCGGCACGGATTTCCTGCGCGAGTTTCATGGCGTTCGGCCCTGTCGTTGAGTCGGAGTAGGCGGCTCTGAGCCCGCCTTGCAAAGCCCTCCATTCTAGCTCGCGCGGGCGCTGTGCGCCGAGGCAAAGGCCAGCAGCTGCGTCACGAGGTCGGGCTGGGCAGCCAGCCGGTC
>JBIIED010000266.1:0-4806 GCA_044237995.1 Rubrivivax sp.
CCAGCATCGAGCCGGCCAGCGAGGCGACCACCGAAGCCGTGGTGGGAACCTGGCAACTCTTGGTCGTGCCCGGCGCCGGATCGGAGCCGAAGGTGGCCGTGGTGCAGGCGAGCGCCCCCGTGACGGCCTTTTGAGTCCAGAGTTCGCCGCTGCCGAATCGCACCGTGACAGAGGCGGGCAGCCACGCCGTACCGCCCTCGTTGGCCACCCACTTCCATCCGGTGGAGTCGGTGGTGGCCAGCGCCACCGCATTGGGCTGCTCGGTCATCTGGCCTTCGCCTGCCCCTGCGCCCAGCGCCGATTCGGCGGCCGTCGGGTCGGCCCCGCCGCCACCACCGCACCCCGCCAGCACCGCCGCGGCCACCGCGGTCAGCACACCACCCATCGATCTCGCACGCCCGTGCATCATTCGCATATCCGCTCCTGGACAAGTCGTTTCAGAACGCGGCAGGCCCCTGCCAGCGCTTGCGGCGCATCCTGTGCGCAGGCTCAACGAATGGCGTGAGCGAGTGTTCGTGCCCTGCGGCCGGGTCGGCACCGCCGCAGGGCACGTCCGCCCTCGTGCGGCGCCTCCACAGGACGGTGCGGGCCCGCGCACAGTTGGTTGCCTCTGGAACGATTGGCGAGGCGCGGATACGTCTGGTGGTTCCCCGGGGCGCGCCTGCCCGCGTTGGCGTAGCATTCGTTGGTCCTTACTCGAAGGCACAACCCCCGATGCCTGCCGCGCACCCACACGACCACGACGACCCGAGCCACCTCGGCGAGATGGACCTGCGCGTGCGCGCGCTCGAGTCGGTGCTGGTCGAAAAGGGTCTGGTGGACCCGGCTGCGCTCGACGCGCTGATCGATACCTACCAGCACCGCGTGGGCCCGCGCAACGGCGCGCGTGTGGTGGCACGGGCCTGGGTCGATCCGGCCTTCCACGCCTGGCTCGTGGAAGATGCCACCGCCGCCATCGCGTCGCTCGGATACACCGGTCGGCAAGGCGAGCACATGCGCGTGGTGGCGAACTCGCCCGGCACGCACCACCTGGTGGTGTGCACGCTGTGCAGCTGCTACCCCTGGCCCG
Source organism: Rubrivivax sp. (assembly GCA_044237995.1). Classification (GTDB taxonomy): domain Bacteria; phylum Pseudomonadota; class Gammaproteobacteria; order Burkholderiales; family Burkholderiaceae_C; genus Rubrivivax. The sequence goes on from JBIIED010000266.1 coordinate 1,070, forward strand.
TGCTGGGCCTGCCGCCCACCTGGTACAAGAGCGCCCCCTACCGTTCGCGTGCCGTGAAGGACCCCCGCGGCCTGCTGCGCGAGTTCGGCCTCGAGCTGCCCGCCACCACCTCGATCCGTGTCTGGGATTCCACGGCCGAGCTGCGCTACCTCGTGCTGCCCGAACGCCCGCCCGGCACGCAGGGCCTGGACGAGCAGGCGCTGGCCGCCCTCGTCACGCGGGATTCGATGATCGGCACCGGGCTGCCCCGCGCGCCGGCACCATGAGCGCCCCGTACACCAGCCACGCCGACCTGGGCGGGCGCGACCTGCCCGGCCCCATCCTGCCCGAGGCCGAGGACGAGCGCTTCCACGCCGCGTGGGAGCCGCGCGCGCTGGCCCTCACGCTGGCCATGGGCGCCACTGGCGCCTGGAACCTCGACGCGGCGCGCGCCGCGCGCGAGAGCCTGCCCGACTACGCCCAGCTGAGCTACTACGCCATCTGGATCGCCGCGCTCGAGCGCCTGCTCGAGTCGCGCGGGCTGTGCAGTGCCCAGGAGCGCGCCTGCGGCGCTTCGCTGCAGCCGGCAACCCGCGTGCCGCGCGTGCTCCAGGCCGCCGATGTCCCCCGCGTGCTGGCCGCCGGCTCGCCCACGCAGCGCCCCGCGGTGCGCGCGGCCGCCTTCGCGGTGGGCCAGCGCGTGCGCACCGCCAGCGGGCCCTTCGACCACCACGTGCGGCTGCCCGGCTATGCGCGCGGCAAGGTCGGGCATGTCGAGAGCGTGCATGGCATGCACGTGTTTCCCGACACCCATGCTCACGGACAGGGCGAGCAGCCGCAGTGGCTCTACACCGTCGCCTTCGAGGGCACCGAGGTCTGGGGCGAGGGCACGGCCCCGGGCCTGACGGTGTGCATCGACGCCTTCGAGCCCTACCTGCAGCCCGTGGCCTGACCGCTGGCTCACTCCTGGAGCCGACACCCCATGAATCTGCCGCTGCACCCGTCCGGTGAGCCCGCGGTCTTTCGGGAGCCGTGGGAAGCCAGCGCCTTTGCGCTCGCCGTGGCCCTGCACGCCAAGGGCCTGTACACCTGGCCTGAATGGGCACAGGCGCTGGCACAGGCCATCTCGCGCGCCCAGGCCGCGGGCGACCCCGACACCGGCGAGGCCTACTACCACCACTGGCTCGACGCGCTGGAGACACTCCTGGCCGAAAAGGGCGTGACCAACGCCCACGAGCTGCACCGGCTCGAGCACGCCTGGGCCCACGCGGCCGCACGTACACCCCACGGCCAGCCGATCGAGCTGCAGCCAGGCGATCTGGCGCCTTGAGCGCCCGCCGCGGCGTGCCCGCCCGGAAGTCCCCCGCCACCCCTCCACCCCGCCACCGCCACCCATGCACAGTCCTGAAGAAGCCGCACTGCGCCGCCAGCTCGCAGCCTGCTACCGCATCTTCGACCTCCTGGGCTGGACCGAGCTCATCTACAACCACATCTCGGCGCGCATACCCGGCACGCCCGATCACTTCCTCATCAACCCCTTCGGCCTGCACTACAGCGAGGTCACGGCCTCCAACCTCGTGCGCATCGACCTGGAGGGCCGCATCGTGGGCGAGGCCCGCCACCCGGTGAACCCGGCCGGCTTCGTGCTGCACGCGGCCCTGCACCGCAGCCTGCCCGGCGCGCACTGCGTGATGCACACCCACACCACCGCGGGCTCGGCCGTGGCCTGCAGCGCCGCGGGCCTGTCGATGGACAACTTCTACGCCGCGCAGCTGCACGACCGCGTGGCGTACCACGACTTCGAAGGCATCACGGTGCGGCCCGAGGAGGGCCCGCGCGTGGTGGCGGCCATCGGCGACAAGCCGGCCGTGATCCTGCGCAACCACGGGCTGCTGTCGTGGGGTCCCAATATTCCCTTTGCCTTCGCGGTACTCTGGACGCTGCAGCGCGCCTGCGAGATCCAGCTCGCCACCGCCGCGCTTGGCCCCGCGATCCCGATTCCGGAAGCGGTGCAGCGCCGCTGCAGCGCCGACTCCCTGCAGTTCGACCCGCGCCTGGGCGGCGGTGCCGATGTGTTCGCGGCGCTCGAGCGGCTCGTCGCGCGGCGCGATCCCTCCTATCTCGATTGATCGCAGCAGCGGCCCGGACACCTGCTCCCCGGGCCACGCAATGCCGATCAAGCGAATCCTCCAAGGCGCCTCGTCTGGGCCCGCCTGGCGCGTGAGCCAGTCGCGGCTGCGCAACATCCTCGGCGCGATGCGTGATGCTGTCTGGATCACCACCGACGACCGCATCGACTTCGCCAACCCGGCAGCCGAGCGCATCGTCGGCGTGCCTCTGCCGGGCATGGTGGGCCACACCCTCTTCGACTTCCTCGATCCCGATTCCGTCTCGCAGGTCCGGTGGCGCAGGCCGCTCTTGCGCCCGGGCGGGCCAGACGTGCTCTTCGAGGACATCCGCTTCCTGGCCAACCCAGGTGCCGCGCACACGCTGATGACCACCAGCGTCGCGCTCGAGCCGAGCGAAGGGCGTGCCACGCTGATCGTCGCGCGCGACGTCGGCGAGTTGCAGCGTGCCCGCAGCGCCCTGGCTCGAAGCAACCGCGAGCTCGTGGCCCTGGTGGGGCGGCTGGCCACCCTGGAGGAGGATGAACGCCGGCGCATCGCGCGCGAGCTGCACGACGACCTGCAGCAAAAGCTCGGCGTCATCGCGCTCGACCAGGCACAGGCCGAGCAGGCCCTGCCGCCTCAGGCCGCCGAAGCACGCGCCGCCCTGGGGCGCGCGCGCCAGATGACCACCCTCGCAGTGGACTCGGTGCGCCGCCTCGTGCGTGCGCTGCGCCCCCAGGCGCTGGACGACCTGGGCCTGGCGGCGGCGCTGGAGGTGCTGGTGCGCGAGTTCGGCAGCCGGGAACAGCTACAGGCCGAGTGGGAGTTGATCGGCCCGGAAGGCGCCGACGCCTGGCTGCCGGAAGTGGCCGCCAGCGGCCTGTACCGGATTGCACAGGAGGCCCTGAACAACGTGCACAAGCACGCCCGGGCGAGCTTCGTCCACGTGGGGCTGGACCTCTCCCGATCCGGTGCGGCCAGGCTGTTCGTGGCCGATGACGGCGGCGGCTTCGAGCCTGCCGCCCCGGCCAGCCCCGAGGCCTTCGGGCTGCTGGGCATGAAGGAACGCATGCACGCGCTCGGCGGCAGCCTGCACATCACCGCCAGCCCCGGGGGCGGCACGCGCGTGGAGGCCCGGCTCGCATGGCCGCAGGCCTGATGCGGATCGTGCAGGCGAAGCCGGAAATGAAAACAGCCGCCCGGAAGGCGGCTGCGTTCAGCGAGAAAATTGGCGGAGTGGACGGGGCTCGAACCCGCGACCCCCGGCGTGACAGGCCGGTATTCTAACCAACTGAACTACCACTCCGCGGTGCTCAGCAAAGCTCACAAGTATAGCAAAAACAGGAACGCACACGATGATCAAGCGCCCTCTCGGTGGAACCGGCCTGATGGTCGCCCCGCTCGCCTTCGGCGGCAACGTCTTCGGCTGGACGGCCGACGAAGCCACCTCGCATCGCCTGCTCGACGCCTTCGTCGAGCGCGGCTTCAACCTCGTGGACACGGCCGACGTGTATTCGGTGTGGGCGCCGGGCCACACGGGCGGGGAGTCCGAGTCCGTCATCGGGCGCTGGATGAAGGCCCGCGGCACGCGCGATCGCATCGTGCTGGCCACCAAGGTCGGCATGAAGCTCGCCGAAGGCCGCACGGGCC
>JBIIED010000267.1:0-4790 GCA_044237995.1 Rubrivivax sp.
AAGGCCACCTTTTCGCGCGGCTGCGCAGCCGCTTGCGGCACCGCCGGCTGCACACGTGCGCTCGCAGCCTGCATGGCGTCCTGCAAGGCCATGTGCCCCGTGGCGATGTCAAGCCAAACCTGAAGGCTCGCTCCGGACTCCTGCGGGATGTCGGTTGCCTGTGGGGCAAAGGCCAGCCAGTCGGCCTGCGCCGGTGGCACCGAGCCGCGAGACCCGTCGGCAGCGGCCAAACCGGCCTGCGCGGCGGCCACGCCCATCTGGACGCCTTGCGCCAGGGACACCGGGCCCCGAGTGAGCCAAGACGACACGTGCAGCTCGGCGCTCTGGGGCGCAGACCGGCCACGGGAGCCCGCCGTCCTGCGCGGTCCGTCCGAATCCTCCAGCGGCGTGCCGCCATAGGAGCCCAAGACCCCGAAACGGCTGCCAATCGAGTCTGTGGTCATGCCTGATGTGCACCGCTGTGGTGCGGCCGTTTCGGGCGTTTGTCGCCCGTTGGTGTGAACTCCTGATCAGCCATTGGAGCGTTTCGCGGTCGTTTGCGTCAACGAACCCCGCAGGCTGGCGCACCAGGCGCGTGAACGAGTTCACGAAAGCGACCCTCAAGTGCCCTGGGGCGGCATCGTCCAGGGGCACGGCACGGCTGGTCCAGGGCCGCTGGCCGCTGGCCGGATCGTTGAGGCTGGCGGGTTGCCCGCCGGGGCTGCTGCCGCCATCATCCGCGCTCGAAGCCCGCGAGGCCCGTCCCCCCCCGCCCGTCCCTTGCTCCCGACATGACCGCCCACCCCCGCAGCCGCGACTCCCACGCATCCGCCCCGGCCGGTGGCGCGTTTCCCACCCTGCCAGGCGGAGCGCCGCTCGTCGACGGCCTCGACCTACACCCCAGCCCTTGGCGGGAAGCCATCTCCGCTGCCACCCGGGCACCCGAGGCCGACCTCATGCCGGGCTTGCTGGAGCTCGCCCGCGCCGATCCAGCCACCGCTGCCCGTGCGCACGCCCTGGCCCTGAAGCTCGCGGCCGGCGTGCGCGAGCAGGTGCGCCAGCGCGCCAGCCTCCTGGGCTCGGGCGGCCGCGCCGGCCTCGTGCAGAGCCTGCTGCAGGAGTTCGCGCTCAGCTCGCAGGAGGGCGTGGCGCTGATGTGCCTGGCCGAGGCGCTGCTGCGCATCCCGGACGCCGCCACCCGTGACGCGCTGATCCGCGACAAGATCGGCCGCGGCGACTGGAAGGCCCACCTCGGACGCAGCCCCTCGCTCTTCGTCAACGCGGCGGCCTGGGGCCTCGTGCTCACGGGCGAGCTCGTGGCCACGCACAGCGAGGCCGGCCTCAGCTCCGCCCTGCGCCGGCTGCTCGGCCGAGGCGGGGAGCCCCTGATCCGCAAGGGCGTGGACCTGGCGATGCGCCTGATGGGCGAGCAGTTCGTCACCGGGCAGACGATCGGGGAAGCGCTCGACCAGGCAAGGCCGCGCGAGGCGCGGGGCTTCCGGTTCAGCTACGACATGCTCGGCGAGGCCGCCCTCACCGAGGAGGACGCGCAGCGCTACCTGGCCGCCTATGCGCACGCGATCGACGCCATCGGCCAGGCCTCGGGCGGCCGTGGCCTCGTGCACGGCCCGGGCATCTCGATCAAGCTCTCAGCGCTGCATCCGCGCTACAGCCGCGCCCAGGCCGCGCGCGTGCACAGTGAGCTCTATCCGCGGCTGCTGCACCTTGCCACGCTCGCGCGCGGGCACGACATCGGCCTGAACATCGATGCCGAGGAGTCCGAGCGGCTCGAACTCTCGCTGGACCTGCTGGAGCGGCTGTGCGGGGAGCCCGCGCTGGCGGGCTGGCAGGGCATCGGCTTCGTCGTGCAGGCCTACTCCAGGCGAGCCCCTGCCGTCATCGAGTTCCTGATCGACCTGGCCCGGCGCAGCTCGCACCGGCTGATGGTGCGCCTGGTCAAGGGCGCCTACTGGGACAGCGAGATCAAGCGGGCGCAGCTCGACGGCCTGCCGGGCTACCCGGTCTACACGCGCAAGCCCTGCACCGACGTGGCCTACCTCGCCTGCGCGCGCCGGATGCTGGAGGCAGCCGATGCGATCTATCCGCAGTTCGCCACCCACAACGCGCGCACGCTCGCGGCCGTGCACGAGATGGCGGGGACAGACGCCAGCTCCGACGCCTACGAGTTCCAGTGCCTGCACGGCATGGGCGAGCCGCTTTACGAGCAGGTGGTGGGGTCGAGGGCCCAAGGGGGCCTCGGGCGTCCCTGCCGCATCTACGCGCCCGTGGGCACGCACGAGACGCTGCTGGCCTACCTCGTGCGCCGGCTGCTGGAAAACGGCGCCAACACCTCCTTCGTGAACCGCATTGCCGACGAGGGCGTGGCGCTGGAGGAACTCGTGCGCGATCCCGTCGAGGAGGTCAGCGAGCTGGCACAGCGCGACGGCGGTGTCGGCCTGCCGCATCCGGCCATTGCGCTGCCGGATGCGCTCTACGGGCCCGCACGCCCGAACCCGCAAGGCCTGGACCTCGCCAGCGATGCCGTGCTGCGCAGGCTGGTTCAAGGGTTCGAGGCGCCGCCCGCTCTGGCTGGCGATCCCGAGCAATCTTCCGGGTGGCACGCCGGGCCGATGCTCGCCCCGAGCGCTGACGCCGAGCCGGGCCCTGCGCACCCGCCCGCCTCACGCCTGCCCGTCTCCAACCCGGCTGACCGCAGCGACCTCGTCGGCACGGTGTGCGAAGCCACCCCACTTGACGTGCAGCAGGCCCTGCAAGCCGCCAGCGACGGCGCGCCCACGTGGGCCGCCACGCCCGCGCGCGAACGCGCCGCGATCCTGGAGCGCGCCGCCGACGCGATGCAGGCCGCGCTGCCGCGGCTGATGCCCCTCATCGTGCGGGAGGCGGGCAAGACCTGGGCCAACGCGGTGGCCGAGGTGCGCGAGGCGGTGGACTTCCTGCGCCACGACGCGCAGCAGCTGCGCACGCACTGGGACGACCGCTCGCACCGCCCGCTCGGGCCGGTGGCCTGCATCAGCCCCTGGAACTTCCCGCTGGCGATCTTCACCGGCCAGGTGGCCGCGGCGCTCGCCGCGGGCAACACGGTGCTGGCCAAGCCGGCCGAGCAGACGCCGCTCGTGGCGGCGCAAGCCGTGCGCCTCCTGCATGAAGCGGGCGTGCCGCCTGCAGCGCTTCAGCTCCTGCCCGGCCCAGGCGAGACGGTGGGCGCCGCACTCGTGGCCGATGCGCGGGTGCAGGGCGTGCTCTTCACCGGCTCCACCGAGGTGGCGCGGCTGCTGCAACGCACGCTCGCGCAGCGCCTGGATGCGCGCGGACGACCCGTCACGCTCGTGGCCGAGACGGGCGGGCAGAACGCCCTGTTCGTCGACTCCTCGGCCCTGCCCGAGCAGGTGGTGGCCGACGTGCTCGCCTCGGCCTTCGACAGCGCGGGCCAGCGCTGCTCGGCCCTGCGTGTGCTGTGCGTGCAGGACGACATCGCCACCCGGCTGCTGCACATGCTCGAGGGCGCGATGCGCGAGCTGCGCCTGGGCGATCCGCGGCGGCTGGCGGTGGACGTCGGCCCGCTCATCGACGAGCAGGCGCGCTCGCGCATCGCCGCCCACGTGGAGGCGATGCGGGCGCGCGGCAGGCGCGTCGTGCAGCCGTCGGCTCTGGAGGGCCCGGCCGCCACGCGCGGCGTCTTCTACCCGCCCACCCTGATCGAGATCGAGGATCTCGGCGAACTCGAGCACGAGGTCTTCGGCCCGGTGCTGCATGTGCTGCGCCACCGCCGCGACGACCTGCCCGAGGTGCTCGAGCAGGTGCGCGCCACCGGCTACGGCCTGACGATGGGCGTGCACACGCGCATCGACGAGACGGTGGCGCAGGTCGTCCAGGCATCCATCGCCGGGAACCTCTACGTCAACCGCAACATCGTGGGCGCGGTGGTGGGGGTGCAGCCCTTCGGAGGCGACGGCCTGTCGGGCACCGGACCGAAGGCGGGCGGGCCGCTGTACCTGCTGCGGCTGCTGTCCGACTGCCCCCCGCAGGCCCCAGCCCTGGCCGTGGAGGGCGCCGGGCCGAGAGCCGATTCGCCAGTGCGGGGCCTCCCAGCCGGGCCGGGACCAGCCTCGCCGCAGGCGCTGGAGGCACTCGAGGCAGTCGATGCACTGCAGGCCTGGCTCACCGAGCAGCGCCTGCCCGATGCCGCCCAGGCCTGCCTCCGCCACGCCGAGCAGGCACCCGACGGCGCCTGGCGCGCCCTGTCCGGGCCCACCGGCGAGGCCAATGTCTACGCCGTGCGGCCGCGCGAGGGCGTGCTGTGCCTGGCCGACGACGACACCGATCGCCTCGTGCAACTCGGCGCGGTGCTCGCCACGGGCGGGCACGCCCTGTGGCCCGGCGGCGCGCGTTCGCAGTGGGAGCGGCTGCCTCGCGCGGTCCGGGCGCGCATCACGCTCGTGGACGACTGGCAGGCCCCCCAGGTGGCCCTGGATGCCGCCTTGCACCACGGCCCGCCCGAGCAGTGCCTGGCGATCCTGCAGGCACTGGCCAGCCGGCCCGGCCCGATCATCGGCCTGACGGCGATGCGCAGTGGCCAGCGCGAGGTGCCGCTGGCGCGGCTGCTCTCCGAGCGCTCGCTGAGCGTGAACACGGCCGCGGCGGGCGGTAACGCGAGCCTCATGACGCTCGGCTGAAGGCCGCCGGCGTGTCGGATCGGCCATCTCCTGCCGACCCCGCCGGCGCAGGCCGGGCTGCGACCTGTCAGCCGCGCCTGCATTTCGTCGGCCCGCCGGCGCAGCGCGTCGTAAGGG
>JBIIED010000038.1:0-16614 GCA_044237995.1 Rubrivivax sp.
ACAGAATGCGGTAGAGCTGCTCGCGCACCGGCGCCGGGCACTGACCCGCGCCGAGCTCGGCCGCCCACGCCTCGATCTGCACGGCCACCGCGCGCTTGCGCTCGATGGCCTGCAGCGCGGCCTGCACCGTCTCCTGCGGGGCCTTGCGGAACATCCCCCTGCCGATGCGGCGGAAGTAGTGCGGAGCCTCGAAGAGGCGGATGAGGGCACCCACCTGCTGCGCCGTGGCCGCGTTGGCGTCGAAATAGTCGCGCGCGAGGTCGGCGAAGCCGAAGTCGCCCTCGGGCGCGAACTCCCAGGCCAGGTCCAGGTCGATCTGGGCTGCGTAGCCCTGGGCCGCTGCCATGAGCTCGGCCGGTGCGGGTTTGTCAAAGCGCAGCAGCACGAGGGAGTTCTTCACCTTCACGCGCTTGCCCGAGTCGAGCTCGAGCTGCACCGAGGCCTCGGCCTCGGACAGGAGGCGGCCCGTGTGGAACCGGCCGGATTCTTCGAAGAGGGCGTACATCGGGCGGGATTGTCGCCGCTCGGTGCGCCAGGCGGCGCCGGCCACCCCCGCGGCAGGGCTTGGCCGGCTTCGGGGAAAGCCCTCCTTGGGGCGACGAAAGGGGGCTGGCCACAATGCAAGGGTTTGCAACGTGCAGGGGAGAGAATATGAACGGGCATTCGAAGCTCGCTCGGGTTGCCAGCTCGCTGCTGGCCCTGGCGCTGGCGTGGAACCTTTCGGCGGGGCCAGCCGCCGCTCAGAGCGTGGCGGCTCCCGCCGCGGCCCCGGCTGGCCAGGCGGTGTCGGCGCAGTTCGTGCGCGAGCTGGCCGGCATCGAGGAGTACCGGCTGCCCAACGGGCTGCAGATCCTGCTCTTTCCCGACGCATCGAGCACCACCACGATGGTGAACATCACCTACCGCGTGGGCAGCCGCCACGAGGGCGCGGGCGAGTACGGCATGGCGCACCTGCTGGAGCACCTGGTATTCAAGGGAACCCCCACCTACCGCGACATCACGGGCGAGTTCGCGCGCCGCGCCATGCGTTGGAACGGCACCACGAGCGGGGACCGCACGAACTACTTCGCCACCTTCAACGCCAACGCGGAGACGCTGGACTTTGCGCTCGCCCTGGAGGCCGACCGTATGGTCAACAGCCTCATCGCCAAGGAGGACCTGGACAAGGAGATGCCGGTGGTGCGCAACGAGTTCGAGCGCGCCGACAGCAACCCGCTGCAGGTGCTGAGCCAGCGCGTGATGGGCACCGCCTACCACTGGCACCCCTACGGCCGCGCGACCATTGGCGTGCGCAGCGACATCGAGAACGTGCCCATCGAGCGGCTGCGCGCCTTCTACAAGCGCCACTACCGCCCCGACAACGCCACGCTGCTGGTGGCAGGCCGCTTCGACAAGGCGCGCGTGCTGCAGACGGTGACGCGCACCTTCGGCCCGCTCGTGCAGCCGGCCGAGCCGCTGCAGCAGCCCTACACCGCCGAGCCGGCGCAGGACGGCGAGCGCACCGTCGTCGTGCGTCGCGTGGGCGGGCAGCCCGCCCTGATTGCCCACTACCACGTGCCGGCTGCCGCGCACCCCGACACCGCGGCGCTGGTGGTCTACCAGCTCCTGATGTCGATGCGGCCCAGCGGGCTGCTCTACCGCAAGCTCGTCGAGACCAAGCTCGCCGTGGCCGCCGGCCTGGGCGGGGGCGGCGGCGCGGCGCCTGGAGGCGTGACGGCCGTGGCCATCCTGCAGGCCGACTCGAAGGTGGAGGAGGTGGAAAAGCTCCTGCTCGACCTGGTGGAAGGGCGCGGTGCCGAGCCTTTCCAGGCCTCCGAGTTCGAGCGGGTGCGCGAACTCGCGCAGACCGCCTACCGGGAACAGATGAAGAGCCCGGAGGGCCTGGCCCAGGGCATCTCCAACGTGGTCGCCTCGGGCGACTGGCGGCTGCAGTTCCAGCTCATCGAGGACATCCCGCGGGTCACGCTGGCCGATGTGGAGCGGGTCCGCCAGGCTTACTTCCGGCCTGCCAACCGCACCCTGGGGCGCTATCTGCCCGCCGCGGCGACGGAGCGGGTGCAGATCCCGGCGGCGCCGCCCATCGCCGAACGCCTGGCCGGCCTGAAGGGGCCGCCCCGGGTGGAGGAGGGCGAGCAGCTCGATCCCAGCCCCGCCAACCTGGAGATCCGGACCGTGCGCGCGCGGCTGCCCAGCGGAATCGGGCTGCACACGCTGCGCAAGTCGCTGCGCGGCCAGGCCGTGCACCTGCAGATGAACCTGCGCTGGGGCTCGCTGGAGCAGACCTTCCCGATCCGCGGCACCGACATGGTGGCCTCGCTGCTCTTCGAGGGCAGCCAGCGCTACTCCAAGCAGCAGCTCCAGGACGAGTTGATGCGTCTGCGGGCCTCGTTGCGCGTCTCCAGCGGGGACCAGGGCGCCACCGTGTTTCTCACCGCCGAGCGCGACACGCTGCTGCCTGCGCTGCGCATCGCCGCGGACATGCTGCGCAACCCGCTGCTGCCCGCCGAAGCCTTCGAGCGCATGCAGCGTGCCGCGATCTCGGGGCTGCAGTCCTCGCGCCAGGAACTGGGCACCGTGCGCCTGGAGGCCACGCGCGCGCACTACAACGCCGCGCTCGGGGCCTCCGTGGGCCACCCGGACTACGTCAAGAGCCTGGATGACCGCATCCACTCGGTGCAGTCCACCACTTTGGAGACGGTGCGGGCGATGCACCGGGATTGGTGGTCGGCCAACGAGGCGCGCGTGGCCGTCGCAGGCAGCCTGCCCGAGGGGCTCGCCCAGGAGATCGACCGGCTCTTCGGTGACTGGAAGAAGCCGGCGGCGGGCCGCTTCGTGCGGCACGAGCCCAGGCACTACGTGCTGCCGCCCGGGCGCTTCATCGCCAAGGCTGCCGACAAGTCCAATGCGGTGCTGCGCTGGCACCAGACGCTCCCGCTCAACCAGTCTCACGCCGATTTCGCCGCCCTCCAAGTGGCCGCGCGCATCTTTGGCGGCGGGGGGCTGGAGAGCCGCCTGGCCAGCCGGGTGCGTGTCAAGGACGGGCTGAGCTACTCCATCGGAAGCGGCCTGAGCGTGCCGCAGCACGGAGACCGGGCTGGCTTGTCGATCGATGCCAGCTTCTCGCCCGACCAGCGCGAGCGCGTGATCCAGGCCGTGCGTGAGGAGCTCGGCCGTTACGCCGAGGAGGGCCCGACCGAAGCGGAGGTGGCGCGCGCGCGCCAGGACCTGCTGGCCCAGAGGCGCGAGTCCCGTGGGGACGATGGCGCATTGCCGGGGCTGCTGCTCGTGCTGGACGACTTGGGCGACACCTTCGATGCGGCGCGCAAGCGCGACGAGGCCATTGCGGCCGTGACGCGCGAGCAGGCCCTGGCCGCCTGGCGGCGCCACGTGCGCATCGACGGCTTCGTGGTCTCGGCCGCGGGGGACTTCAAGGACTGACGCCGGGGTGGCGTCTCAGCGGGAAGGGGCGGTTTGATCGGCTGAGTGGCCGGCTGAGTGTCCGGCTGCGTCGTTGACCGTATGGTCAAACCTGTGTTCGACCTTGTGGTCGACCTTGTGGTCAACCGTGTGCAGGGCCGGTCGGCCGAGCTCCACCACCTCGCCGTCCCGCACCCGCACGACGCGACCGGCACCTGCGATCGTCTCGGGCCGGTGGGCGATCACGAGCCGCGTGAGTGGCAGCCGTGCCAGCGCGTGCGTGACTGCGCGCTCGTTGTCGGTGTCGAGGTGGCTCGTGGCCTCGTCCAGGGCGAGCACGGCGGGCCGGCGGTACAGGGCGCGCGCCAGCAGCAGGCGCTGCTTCTGCCCGCCCGACAGGCCCGACCCGAGGTCGCCCACCTGGGTGTGGTACCCCATGGGCATGCGTACGATCTCCTCGTGCAGCTGGGCCACGCGGGCGCAGGCCTCGATGCGCACGAGGTTCGGCGCGTCGTCGAAGAAGCTGATGTTGTCGGCCAGGCTGCCGCTGAGCAGCGCGTCGTCCTGCATCACGGTGCCGATGCGCGCGCGCACGTTGGCCAGGCCCAGTTGCGCGATGGGCACCCCGCCGTAGCGCACTTCGCCTTCGGTGGGTTCGAGGATCCCCAGCAGGATCTTCAGCAGCGTCGTCTTGCCCGCGCCCGAAGGCCCGGTGAGGGCCACGCACTGGCCGGCCTCGATGCGCAGGTTGGCGTGGCGCAGCACCCAGGGTTCGCCCTGGCCGTGGCGAAAGCTCACGTCGCGCAGCTCCAGGCTCGCGCTCAGGTGCGAGAGGTCATGCGCGGGCTGCGCGTCGGTGGTGGCGTCGCGCTCGGGCGCGGTCAGCGCGATGTCGGAAAGCCGCTCCGCGTGCAGGCCGAGCATCCGCCACTCGACGGCGAAGTCGATGAGCGCCGAGACGCGGCCCGTGAACTGGCCCTTGTAGGCCAGGAAGGCAAACAGCATCCCCAGCGTGAAGGGCGTGGCAGCCGTGCCTGCCGACGCCTGGTGGGCCATGATCATCTGGGCGGCCAGCCACAGCACCACGAGGTTCTCCAGGCCGAAGATGGCGGTGTTGGCGGCGCTGAAGGCGATCTGCAGGCGTGCCGTGCGCACGTCGCGGTTCTGCACGTCCACGACCAGGTTCTGCCAGCGCGCGCGGCGCGCCTGCTCGCGCCCGAAGAGCTTGAGCGGGGTGATCGCGCGCAGGGACTCCAGGAAGTGCGTCTGCTCGCGTGCGTCGAGCACCAGGCGCTCGGCGGCGGCCTCGCGCAGCGGCCGGTAGCTCACGGCACGCACGAGCGCGTAGGCCGCCACGGCGGCCAGCACGACCGCGGTGAGCTGCACCGAGTACAGCAGCATCATGGCCAAAGCGGCCAGCACCATGATCGCGTCCAGGAGCGCTTCGATCAGCCCGTTGGTCAGCGTGTGCTGGATGGCCCCCACGGCGCCGAAGCGGCTCGTGATGTCGCCCAGGTGCCGCTTCTCGAACCACTCCACCGGCAGCCGCACGAGGTGCGCGAACACGTTGCCCACCCACTGCAGCGACAGGCTCTGGCCCAGCACCATCACCATCCAGGCTCGGGCCAGGCCCAGCGTCGTCTGCACCACCAGCAGCAGAGCCAGGCCCAGCACGAGCACGCCCAGCAGATCGTGGTCGTGCCCGGCGATGGCCTCGTCGACGACGGCCTGGTTGAGCAGCGGCGCGCCGATCGCGAAGAGTTCGAGCACGAAGGCGATGGCGAAGATGGCCGCGAGCGCCCGGCCCAGGCCCTGCACGGGGCCAGTGAGCTGGCGCAGGCTGACTCGCGGCGCCTGCGGGCGCGTCTCGAAGCGGGCGCAGGGCGTGAGCTCCAGCGCCACGCCCGTGAAGTGGCGCGACACCTCGGCAGGCGTGAGCCTGCGCTGACCGACGGCTGGGTCGAGCACCGTCACGCGGCGGCGCCCGACGCGCGCCAGCACCACGAAGTGGTTCATGTCCCAGTGCAGGACGCAGGGCAGTCGCAGCGCGCCGAGCTCCTCGGGCTCGAGCCGCAGCGCGCGCGCGGACAACCCGATCGCGTCGGCGTGGGCGATCATCTGGGCGAGGTTGACACCCTTGAGGCTGATCGGGAAGCGCCGGCGCAGCTCGGCCAGGTCGGTGCGCTGCCCGTGGGCCGAAGCGAGCATGGCCAGGCAGGCCAGGCCGCACTCGGCGGACTGTGCCTGCAGCACGAGGGGCGGAAGCGCTGCCACCTCAGGTGCGCGGCGCCAGGCGTGGGCGGCTGGCCACGGCGTCTCACTCCAGGCCGAGCTTGTCCTGCTCGGGCAGCTCGATCAGGAGCAGCCCGGGCCGGCGGCCGGGAACGGGCAGGGCATGGGACTGCCTCAGGCCCGCAGCGGCGCCCTCGGCCGTGCCGCCCGACTCGGTCACCGGATGGTCCCAGCTGGCTCCGGGCGCGTCCAGGCCGGATGCAGGGAGGGTCGCAAACCCCGCCAGCTCCGCGGACGCCTCGGACTGCGCGCGCCAGTGCCCGCCACGGTCGACCGAGGCCGGCCCGGACCATCCCGCACCGATCTCCTGCCACCTCACGGCCTCGATCTCCCTCATGGTCTCCTCCTCGTGCGATGCGACGCGGTGCCTGGCAACGGCGGCACCTTCCGTGTGGGCCTCTCGATGCGGCCCGGGGTTCACGTGCCCTCGGCAGCGGTGGCGGACCATCGCTCGCGCGCCCCGAGGGCGGGCTCGAGCATCCACTCCCAGATGGCGCGCCGGTCCTGGACGATGTCGGCCTCCAGCGACAGCCCCGGCCGCAGGGGGTGCTCGGCCCCTCGCGTGCGCAGTGCCTGCGTATGCAGGGCCACGCGGATGCGGTACAGGGGCTCGGCGCTTTGCGCCGCCGCCAGCAGCGCCTGCTGCTGTCCGGCGGGGAGATCCTGCGGATTCAGCGGCGTACGGCTGACGGCCACGACCGTGCCTGCGGCCATGCCGAACTTCTGGTACGGAAAGGCCGACACGCGCAGCCACGCCGGCTGCCCCGGCCTCAGGAAGCCAGCCGTGCGGCTGGGTGCGTAGAGCTCGGCTTCCAGTGGCACCTGGGGGGCGGATGCGGGGGGCGCCGCGTGTGCCGAGTGCGCCGGGTGCGCTGAGTGCGGCACGTGCGCCGCGTTCGCTGCTCGCGCCTTCGCCCCTTGCTCGAGGGCCGCCCCAGGGCTGGCCGGCACGAGCGTGAGCAGCGTCTGGCCCGCCTGCACCAGCGTGCCCGGGGGTGCGTGCAGGGCCGTCACGAGGCCGTCTGCGGGAGCCTTGAGCACGAGCTGGCGACGGGCCTCGTTCTCGCGTGCCTCCTGCTCGAGCTGGGCCAGCGCACGCTGCAGCTGGGCGCGCTCGGTGTGCCACTGCATGGTGCCGGATTCGGACTCGGCCTGCACCGACTGGCGCTCGCGCTCGAAGGCTGCCCGGGATCGCTCGGCCGCCTGCGCGCGGGCGCGCAGCTCCAGCAGTTCCTCCTGGCGGGACTGTGCCTGCAGCGCACTCACGAAGCCGTTCGTGGCGAGCTCGCGAAAGCGCTCCGCACTGCGGGCGGCCAGCTCGATGCGCTGCTGCGCAAGCTCCACCTCGGCCTGAGCGTGCCGCGCCTCGATGCCCAGGGCGCGCGCCCGGTCGGCCAGGGCCTGCTGGCGCTGGCGCGCGTGGGCCTCGCGCAGGGTCAACTCTGCACGAAGCGTGGCTTCGCGCTGCTGCAGCGTGTGCGCCACGAGCGCGCCGAGCTCGCCTTGCGGGCCTCGCAATCCGGTGTCGAGCACGAACAGCACCTGGCCGCCGCGAACCAGCTCGCCTTCAGCCACCAGGCGCGCGGCCACCGTGCCTGGAGCCTGCGCGCTCAGGTGCAGAGTGCCTGTCTGCGGCACCAACACACCGGGCACCCGTGCCTTTCGCGTGACCTGCGCCCAGGCTGCGAAAGCCACGAGTGCCCCGGCCAGGATCAGGGCCACGCCCGCCACGAGCGTGTGGCGCGGCCGGTGGGCGATGCGTACGGCACCCAGGTGCGAAGCAGTCTGCGCCTGCAATGCCTCGAGCCTGAACAACGAATCCGCCACCCCCGCCTCCCGCTGGACCCTGCCTGCAACCGCGACGCCGCCGGGTCATCTTCGTGCCCTGGGCGGTGCCGCGTCCTCCCCGCGCCTCTTTGCCGGGGGCGGCTGGTTTTCCCTGCCGCCAGCCCGTCGGGCGCGTGGGTGCATCTGACCGCGCCGCACAGCGGCCCGTCAAGCACTCCTAAGGGGGAAGGGATAGTCCCGTCGGGTCTGACCCGAGGTGGGCAGGCCCGTGCTCAGACGGTCATTCCGCCCGACACTTCGATCACGGCCCCGTTGACGTAGCTCGCCTCGTCGCTGGCGAGGAAGGCATACACGTTGGCCACCTCCTCGGGCTGCGCCAGGCGCCTCAGCGGCACCGACTGGCGCATCTGCTCGAGCACCTTGGGCGGCACGGTGGCCAGGATCGGGGTCTCGACGAAGCCAGGCGCCACGGCGTTGACGCGCACGCCCTTGGGGCCGAGCTCGCGGCTCCAGGTCTTGGTGAAGCCGATCACGCCGAACTTGGAGGCGGCGTAGTTGGTCTGGCCGTAGTTGCCGTAGATGCCCACCACGCTGCTGGCGTTGAGGATCACGCCCGCGCCCTGCTCGACCATCGTGTCGACCACGGCCTGCGCGCAGTGGAAGACGCCGCGCAGGTTGACGTCGATCACGGCATCGAACTGCGCCAGCGTCATCTTCTGCAGCCGCGCGTCCTGCGTGATGCCGGCGTTGTTGACGAGCACATCGATCCGGCCGAAGCGGGCCCGCGCACCTTGAGCCATGGCGTCGACCTGCTCACGCCGGGTCACGTCGACGATGAAGCCCGCGGCGGGCGCGCCCTCGGCGCGGCAGGCGGCAACGGCTTCGTCGACGCCCTCCTGGCGACGGTCGCAGCACACAACCACGGCACCCTCGCGGGCGAACTTGCGCGCAGTGGCCAGGCCGATGCCTTGGGCGGCACCGGTGACCACGCAGACCTTGTCCTTCAGTCTCATGGGTTCAGGAATCCGATCACGGTGGGAAGAAGTTCGTCGAAGTTCGACAACGCGTGGTCGCCGCCTTCGAGCAGCTCGATGCGCGCGCCCGCGCAGCGGGCCGTCATCTCGCGCCAGTCGAGCACCTCGTCGCCGCGTGCCACGATGGCCAGGCAGCGCTGCGGCTGCGTGAGCCCGTGCGGGGTGGAGTCGGCGATCTCGCGCAACTCCTGCACGTACTCGGCGCGGAAGTCGAAGCGCTCGGCCGGGTCGTGGAAGGCCGGCTGCTCGCCGATGTAGGCCGCGAGGTCGCGCGCGGGCTCCACCGCCGGGTTGAGGAGCACGCAGGGCCAGCCGCGCTCCTCCGCGAGCGCCAGCGCGTAGAAGCCGCCCAGCGAGCTGCCCACCACCGCGCTGCCGTCTGCCGGCCAGTGCACGGTCAGTTCCCGTGCCAGAACCATGGCCGCGCGCGGGGAGGGCGGCAGCTGTGGGCAGCACCAGACGAGGCCCGGTCGATGCGTGGCCAGCCACGCGCCCAGACGCTGCGCCTTGAACGAGCGCGGCGACGAGCGAAAGCCGTGCAGGTACAGCAGGCGTTGCGTGCTCCAGGCGGGTGCGGGCGTCATCGCCATGCAGTCTATCGGCTGGGCGCGGAGGCAGTGCTTGCGGCGGCGGCAGAGGGTGGCAGAGGGCGGCAGAAGGCAGCAGAAGGCGGCAGGCCGCTGCGCGGAGCCAGGCTGCAGGTGGCGGCGCTTGCCGGCATACTGGCTGGGTTGCCCTGTGGCGCTGCGGTCACCGGCCTCAACCTGGCCCACGGACTTCCCGCCCCGGCCCTTGCGTACCCGATTCTCCGGAACGAAGCTCTCTCCATGCCCAAGACATCCGTTCACCTGGCCGCCTCGAGCGGGCCCCTCAGCCCCCTTCACCCGGCCGCCGCTGCACTCGTGGGCGCGGCACTGCTTTCAGCCTGCGCGCTCACCGAGCCCACGTCGCCGGCCGGCTCCGCGCCCACCGCGGGCCCGGCTTCCTCTGCGGCCTCCACGGCCCCTGCGCCCGCCGCTGCCAGCCCCGGATCCGCCACCGCGGCAGCCGCGCCCGGCGCGGGGGCGCCCGTCCGCCCGAGCCCGCCGGCGGGCGCCGCCTCGGCGGCGGGTCGGGGGGCGTCGCGGGCGGCCGTGGCCCCCTCGGCGCGTCCGGCCCCGGCCCCGACAGCCGCACCCGCACCCGGTGCGACGGCAGCCGCACCCGCGGCGGCCACCGCGGGGGCGGCTCCTGTTCGGCCCGGCGGCGACCCCGCTGCGCCGCGCCCCTTTGCCGACGTGATCAAGGACGCGAAGCAGCAAGACGGGTTCCTGCCCGTGTGGCGCAAGGACGAGAAGGTCTGGATCGAGGTCCCGACGTCGCGCATCGGCCAGCCCTTCCTTTTCACCTGGAACGTGAGCAACGCGCTGGGCGAGCGCGGGCTGTACGCCAGCCAGATGGGGCGCGACCTGCTCGTGGAGTGGCGCCGCGTGGGCAACCAGCTGCAGCTCATCGCGCTCAACACGCAGTTCCGGGCCACCGCCGCGGGAGACCGGCTGGCCACCGAGCAGGCTTTCTCGCCGAGCCTCGTTCTGTCGGGGCCCGTGGCCAGCGCGGAGCACCCGGAGCGCAAGTCGGTGCTCTTCGAGCCCTCTGCCTTGCTGGGCGACATCACGGGCATGACGACGCGCATCGAGGCGGCCTTCCGGATGAGCTACCAGCCCGACCGCAGCAACTCCCACTTCGAGGCGGCGCGCGCCGACCGGGGCCAGACGAGCCTCACGGCGCGGATGCACTTCTCCACGCCGCGCCTGCCGCTGCCTTCGTGGATGAACCCGCCTGCGCCCACGCCGGTTCCGATGCCCGTCCCCACGCCGCCGCGCACGGTGCCCGATCCGCGCAGCTTCTTCATGACGGTGGTCTACAACTTCCGCGCCCTGCCCGAGCAGCCCATGGCGGCGCGTCGGGCCGATCCGCGCCTGGGGCACTTCACCGATGCCTACACGGACATGTCCGAGCTGCGTCCGAACCCGCGTGTGCACCTCGTCAACCGCTGGCGACTCGAGAAGAAGGAGCCGCAGGCCGAGCTCTCCGATGCGGTGCAGCCGATCACGTTCTGGCTCGACCGCAACATCCCGCCGCGCTACCGCAAGGCGGTGGAAGAGGGCGTGCTCGAGTGGAACAAGGCCTTCGAGCGCATCGGATTTCGCCAGGCGATCGTCGCGCGCCAGCAGCCCGACGATGCCGACTGGGACAACATGGACGCGACCCACGCCTCGATCCGGTGGTTCGTGGGCTCTGACGTCGGCTTCGCGATCGGGCCGAGCCACACCGACCCGCGCACGGGCGAGATCCTGGATGCGGACATCGGCATGAGCGACGTCTTCGCCAGCGGTGCGCGGCGGTTCGTGGTCGAGGACCGCGGGCTGTCCGGCGAGGACCGGCTGGCCCAGCTCACCGCGGCCTGGGGCCCCGGGCGCCAGGCCGAGCAGGCCTGCACCTACGCGCACGAGGCGGCCTCCCAGATGCACTTCGCCTTCGAACTGCTGGAGGCGCGCGGCGCGCTCGATCCCGAGAGCCCGCAGGCCGAAGCCTTCGTGCACGCGGTCATCAAGGACACGATCATGCACGAGGTGGGACACGTGCTCGGGCTCAAGCACAACTTCAAGGCCTCCACCACCCTGACCCGTGAGCAGCTGCAGGACAAGGCCTACACCGACGCACGCGGGATCTCCGGCTCGGTGATGGACTACAACCCCTACAACCTCCCGCTGCAAGGCGAGCGCGAGGGGGCCTACAACAACACCACGCTGGGCGCCTACGACTACTGGGCCATCGAGTACGCCTACAAGCCGATCGAAGCGGCCCGCGAGGCCGAGGAGCTCGGCCGCATCGCCGCGCGCAGCACCGAGCCGGCGCTTGCCTATGCCGACGACACCGATGCGGGCGGCTTTGCCAGCGAGGGCCTGGACCCGCTGGCCAACCGCTTCGACCTCGGTGACGACCCGCTGGCCTGGTACCAGAAGCGCCTGGCCCTGTCCAAGGAGCTGTGGGCCCGCGTGCAGGCCCGCCAGCCC
The DNA here is from genome assembly GCA_044237995.1 of Rubrivivax sp. GTDB lineage: Bacteria > Pseudomonadota > Gammaproteobacteria > Burkholderiales > Burkholderiaceae_C > Rubrivivax. The sequence continues at coordinate 11,588 of JBIIED010000038.1, forward strand.
GCCGCCGGCGAGGATCCGCTGCGCCAGCGGCGTTCGCTGCTCAGCGGCTTCAGGCAGCTGCGCGACCTGCCCTCGCTGGCGGCCAAGTACGTGGGCGGCCTGCACACGGTGCGTGACCTGCCGGGCAGTGGCCGGCCGAGCTTCAGGCCGGTGGATCCCGGCAGGCAGCGCGAGGCGCTGCGCTTCCTCGGGCGCGAGGTGTTGAGCGTCGACAGCTTCCGTTTCCGTCCGGAGTTCCTCGCCAGCCTGTCGCCCGACTACAACGAGTGGGAACGCGGCGGGCCGGTCAGCATCCCGGCCATCGTGCTGCAGTTGCAGACGCAGGCGCTGGACCGGCTGATGTCGTCCGGCACCGCGCAGCGCGTCCTCGAGCTGCCGCTGATGGTGCCTGCCACGCAGTCAAGAGACCTGCTGTCGCTCAACGAGGTCTACGAGACGCTGCAGAAGGCCGTGTGGAGCGAGCTGCCGGCCGGGCAGGAGATCGACCGCATGCGGCGCAACCTGCAGCGCGAGCACCTGCGGCGCGTGCAGGGGCTGCTCACGCGCGGCTCGCCGACGCTGCCGCCCGATGCGCTGAGCCTCGTGCGCATGCACGCCAGCACGCTCAAGGCTGACCTCGAGCGTGCCGTGAAGGCAGGCAAGGGATCGGTCGAGACCCGCGCCCACCTCATGGACAGCCTGGCAGGCCTGACGGAGGCGCTGCGCGCGACGATGGTGCGGATGTGAGGCGGCAGCGGGGCGCTCAGCGGGCGAGCGCCTCGAGCAGCCTGGCGTGGATGCCGCCGAAGCTGCCGTTGCTCATGCACAGCACGTGGTCACCCGGGCGCGCGGCCTGCACGATGCGCGACACGAGCGTGTCCACGTCGGGGCACACCACGGCCAGGGGCCCCATGGGCGCGAGCGCGTCGCTGGCGCTCCAGCCGTAGTCACCCTGCAGGCAGAAGCTCAGGTCGGCGTCTTCCAGCGCCCAGGGTAGCTGTGCCTTCATGGCGCCGAGCTTCATCGTGTTGGAGCGTGGCTCGAAGACGGCCAGGATGCGCTGGGCGCCCACCTTGCGCCTGAGCCCGCCGACGGTGGTGCGGATCGCGGTGGGGTGGTGCGCGAAGTCGTCGTAGACGCGCACGCCGCGCGCCTCGCCCCTGAGCTCCAGGCGTCGGCGCACGTTGCGAAAGCGCCCGAGCGCCTCGGCCGCGCGCTGCGGCGCCACGCCCGCGTGTTCGGCCGCACCGATGGCCGCCAGCGCGTTCATCTGGTTGTGCTCGCCGGCGAGCTCCCACTCCACGCGGCCGATCTTCAGGCTGCCGCGCAGCACGTCGAAGGCGTGCGGTTCGCCGCGCGCGCACAGGCCGGAGGGTTCCTCGCGCTTCGTGCCGAAACGCTGCACGGGCGTCCAGCAGCCGCGCTGCAGCACCCGCTGCAGCGCCTCGTCACGCGCATTGACGACGATGCGCCCGCTGCCTGGCACGGTGCGCACGAGGTGGTGGAACTGCGTCTCGATGGCGGCCAGGTCGGGGAAGATGTCGGCGTGGTCGTGCTCGAGGTTGTTGAGGATCACCGTGCGCGGTCGGTAGTGCACGAACTTGCTGCGCTTGTCGAAGAGCGCGGTGTCGTACTCGTCGGCCTCGATCACGAAATGCGAACCGCGCCCCAGGCGCGCCGAGATGCCAAAGTTCAGCGGCACGCCGCCCACGAGAAAGCCCGGCTCCAGCCCCGCTTCCTGCAGGATCCAGGCGAGCATCGACGTCGTGCCCGTCTTGCCGTGCGTGCCGGCCACGGCCAGCACATGGCGGCCCTGCAGCACGTGCTCGGCCAGCCACTGCGGGCCGCTCGTGTAGCGGGCGCCCGCATCCAGGATCGCCTCCATCAGCGGGTGCTTGCCGCGCGTGACGACATTGCCCACCACGAAGACGTCGGGCGCCAGGGCCAGCTGCTCGGCGCCGAAGCCCTCGATGAGCTCCACGCCGAGCGCGCGCAGCTGCTCGCTCATGGGCGGGTAGACGTTGGCGTCGCAGCCGGTGACGCGGTGGCCGGCTTCGCGCGCGATGGCTGCGATGCCGCCCATGAAGGTGCCGCAGATTCCCAGGATGTGCAGGTGCATGGGGGCGCGATTCTAGGCATCGCCGCGGCGCGCGTGCCGCGCGGGGCCCGCGGGGCGGCTCGCGTCGGGCGTGCGGCTGCGTGTCGGGCGACACTCCAGCCCTTACCGCCGCCACAGCCATGCCCACGCCCGCCGACCCCGCCGCCTTGTCCTGGATCGCCACCAGCGCCTGGGCCTACCCGGCGCTGGAGGTGGTGCACATCGCCGGCATCGCGCTGCTGCTGGGTAACCTGGTGGCGCTGGAGCTGCGCGTGTGGGGGGCGGCAGCCGAGCTGCCGGTGGCGGCGCTGGCGCGGCTGTCGCTGGGGCTGGCGCTGGCCGGCTTTGCCGGGGTCGCCGCCTCGGGGCTGCTGATGTTCGCCTCTCAGCCGCTGGAGCTGCTGGCCAACCGCAGCTTCGTGCTCAAGCTCGGGTTGATCAGCCTGGCCGGATTGAATGCCGCGCTGTTCCACGCCCGCGGCGGCCTGCAGCGCCTGGACGCCGTGGCACGGATTCAGACCCTCGTGTCGCTTGGCCTCTGGATTGGCGCCATCATTGCGGGGCGCTGGATCGCCTATGCCTGAGGAGGGCCCCGCCATGCACCGCCGTACCTTGCTCGCCGCCAGCCTTGTCCTGCCTGCGGTGGCTGCCCGCGCCCATCACGGCTGGAGCAGCTTCGACCAGGAGCGCCCGCTCTTCCTCGAAGGGCGTGCCTCGAAGGTGGCCTGGCGCAACCCGCATGCCGAGCTCGAGCTCGAGCTCGTGGCCGAACCCAGGCTTCCGGCCGACCTGGCCACCCGAGTGCTGCCCGCGCAGCAGGCGAGCGTCGATGGCGCGGGCCTGCTCAAGGCCGCTCGGCTGCCGACCCGGCGTGACCGGCGCTGGATGGTCGAGCTCGCTCCGCTCACGCGCATGCAGGCGTGGAAAGTGCCCGAGATCCGCAGCGGCGACACGCTGGCCGTGCTGGGCTTCACCTTCGCCGGCGAGCGCGGCGAGGCCGTGCTGCGCGCCGAGTACGTGTGGGTGGCCGGCGGGGTCTACGGCCTGCGCTCGGGCCCGGCCTGAGGGGCTCAGGCCGCGAGGGCTTCGTCTGCCGCTGCGAGCGTGGCGGCGATGTCGTCCGGGCTGTGCGCGGCGCTCACGAAGCCCGCCTCGTAGAGGGCAGGCGCGAGGTAGACGCCACGTGTGAGCATGCCGTGGAAGAAGCGGTTGAAGCGGGGCTGGTCGGTAGCCATCACCTGGCCGTAGTTCTGCGGCAGCGTGGGGCCGAAGAAGAAGCCGAACATCCCGCCCTCGCTGTCGCCGCACAGCGGCACGCCTGCGCGCCGGGCCGCTGCCTCCAGGCCCTCGACGAGCGTGCGCGTGCGCGCAGAGAGCTCCTCGTAGAAGCCCGGGCGCGCGATCTCGCGCAGCGTGGCCAGGCCGCAGGCGGTGGCCACCGGGTTGCCCGACAGCGTGCCCGCCTGGTAGACGGGCCCCAGCGGAGCCAGCCGGCTCATGACCTCCCGGGAGCCGCCGAAGGCCGCCAGCGGCATGCCCCCGCCGATGACCTTGCCAAAGACGCTCATGTCGGGCCGAAAGCCCGGGATGAGCCGCGCGTACACGCTCTGCGCGCCGCCCAGCGCCACGCGAAAGCCCGTCATCACCTCGTCGAACACGAGCAGCGCGCCGTGCTGCGTGCACAACTCGCGCAGCCGCGTCATGAAGGGCACGCTCGCGCGCACGAGGTTCATGTTGCCGGCGATGGGCTCGATCATCACGCAGGCAAGCTCGGCGCCGTGCGTGGCAAAGGCCTCCTCGAGCTGGGCGACGTTGTTGTACTCGAGCACGAGCGTGTGCTGCACCACCTCGGCGGGCACGCCCGCGCTCGTGGGGTGGCCGAAGGTGGCCAGGCCCGAGCCCGCCTTGACGAGCAGGGCGTCGGCGTGACCGTGGTAGCAGCCCTCGAACTTGATGATCTTGGCGCGGCCGGTGTAGCCGCGTGCCAGGCGCAGCGCGCTCATGCCGGCTTCGGTGCCCGAGCTCACCAGGCGCACCTGCTCCACCGAAGGCACCAGGCCGATGATCGCTTCGGCCAGCTCGATCTCGCGCTCGGTGGGCGCGCCGAAGCTCAGGCCCTCGGCGGCGGCGCGCTGCACGGCCTCCAGCACCGCGGGGTGGCCATGGCCGAGGATCATCGGCCCCCACGAGCCGATGTAGTCGATGTAGCGCCGACCCTCGGCGTCCCACATGTACGGGCCCTGGGCGCGCGCGATGAAGCGGGGCGTCCCGCCCACGGCGCGGAAGGCCCGCACGGGCGAGTTCACGCCCCCGGGGATTACGCGCTGGGCGCGCTCGAAAAGTGCCTCGTTGCGGCCTGCTTCAGTGGACACGACGTTTGGTCTCCTGCTCCTGCGCCCGCTCGGCGGGCTCCTGCGGTTCGTCCGGGTCTCCGGGCATGGCGCCGGCTTCGCCCGATTCGTCGGCCTCGCCCGCCGCGGGCAGCGCCCAGAAGAAGCGGTCGGGCACCACACTGCCCATCCCGGGGCGAAAGCCCGCATCCAGGCTCTGGTCGAGAAAGGCAAGGGCTTCGCCCACCGCGGCCTGCAGCTCGCTGCCGGCGGCCAGCAGCGAGGCCAGCGCCGCCGAGAGCGTCTCGCCCGAGCCCACGAAGGCGGCATCGAAGCGCTCGAACTTCTCGCCCGTGAGCGCACCCTGGGGCGAAGCGAGCACGTTGTCCACGTAGGCGGTGCCCCCGCGCGCGGGCAGCGCAATGCCCGTGACGAGCACGTAGCGTGTGCCGCGGTCGCCCGCTGCCACGGCGAGCTCGCGCGCCGAGGCCGGACGCTCGCTGTCCCAGTCGGGCAGCAGCAAGTCGGTGAGCGTCTTGAGGTTGCCCACCAGCACCTCGGTGGCCGGCAGGATCAGTTCGCGGTAGGCGTCCTGGTAGGGCTGGAGCTGGTCCTCGTCG
>JBIIED010000268.1:0-4726 GCA_044237995.1 Rubrivivax sp.
TGGCGCAGCCAGTTGTCGGCCAGCCCGATGCGAAGGCCCCGCATCGCCGCGCGCACGCCGGCGCAGCCGTAGTGGCCCACCACCATGATCACCCGCACCTTCAGGTGCTCCACTGCGAACTGGATCGTCGACAGCGCGTTCAGGTCGGAGTGCACCACCACGTTGGCCACGTTGCGGTGCACGAACACCTCGCCGGGGTCCAGCCCCACGATCTCGTTGGCCGGCACGCGGCTGTCGGCGCAGCCGATCCACATGTAGCGCGGGCTTTGCTGCTGCGCCAGGCGCGTGAAGAAGCCCGGGTCGCGGGCCGTGGTGGCCGCGGCCCAGTCGCGGTTGTTGCTCAGCAGCCTCTGGGGCATGGCCCGTCCTTTCTCACTTCTTCCCCATCCGTCGGGCCCTCAAGGGCTCATCGGTACTGCGCATAGAGCACGCGGTCGATGACGACGCCGCGCTTGAATGCGCTTCGTGGCTGCACGGACTCCAGCCGCAGCCCCACCTTCTCCGCCACGCGCACCGAGCGGGCATTGCCGGCGTGGATGGGCGCGAACACACGCGTCACGTCGGGCAGGGCAAACGCCAACGTCAACGCATGCGCCGCTGCCGCAGGCACCACGCCCTGCCCCCAGTGGTCCGGGTGCAGCCACCAGCCCAACTCGACGTTGCAGCGAAAGATGCCCGTTTGCGGATGCAATCCGGCGCCACCCTGGGGCACATCGTCCAGGCACAAGGCCCAGGCCACGCCGCCCGCGTGCTGCCCGGTGCCAATCCACCACTGCGCATCACGCTCGGTGTAGGGGCTCGGCCAGGTGTCGGACATCCACTGCAGGATGCGCTCGTCGTTGGCTGCCCGCGCGAGCGCCGAGACGTCGCCCTCGCGCCAGGCCCGCATCGACCAGCCCGGCTGCGGCAGGGCGATCGTGGGCGCGGTGTTCACGCCGTCTCCGCGAACAGCTCCCGCCCGATCAGCATGCGCCGGATCTCACTCGTGCCCGCGCCAATCTCGTAGAGCTTGGCGTCGCGCCACAGCCGCCCGAGCGGGTACTCGTTGATGTAGCCGTTGCCGCCGAAGATCTGGATGCCCTCACCAGCCATCCAGGTGGCCTTCTCCGCGCACCACAGGATCACGCTCGCGCAGTCCTTGCGCACGCGGCGCACGTGTTCGGCGCCCAGCGCGTCCAGGTTCTTGCCCACCGTGTAGCAAAACGAGCGCGCCGCCTGCAGCACGGTGTAGAGGTCCGCCACCTTGCCCTGGATGAGCTGGAACTCGCCGATGCTCTGGCCGAACTGCTTGCGCTCATGGATGTAGGGCACGACGTTGTCCATCACCGCCTGCATGATGCCGATGGGCCCGGCGGCGAGCACCGCGCGCTCGTAGTCCAGGCCGCTCATCAGCACCTTGGCCCCGCCGTTGACGGCGCCCAGCACGTTCTCGGCCGGCACCTCCACGCCCTGGAACACGAGCTCACCCGTGTGCGAGCCGCGCATGCCAAGCTTGTCGAGCTTCTGCGCGATGGAGAAGCCCTTCATTCCCTTCTCGATCAGGAAGGCCGTGACGCCGCGCGCGCCGAGCTCGGGCTCGGTCTTCGCGTACACCACGAGAGTGTCGGCGTCCGGTCCGTTGGTGATCCACATCTTCGTGCCGTCGAGCACGTAGTAGCCACCCTTGTCCACCGCGCGCAGCTTCATCGAGATCACGTCCGAGCCCGCGCCCGGCTCGCTCATCGCCAGCGCCCCCACGTGCTCGCCGCTGATGAGCTTCGGGAGGTATTTGCGTCGCTGTGCTTCGGAGCCGTTGCGCTTGATCTGGTTCACGCACAGGTTGCTGTGCGCGCCGTAGCTCAGGCCCACGCTCGCGCTCGCGCGGCTGATCTCCTCCATCGCGATCATGTGCGCGAGGTAGCCCATGCCGGCGCCGCCGTACTCCTCGGGCACCGTGATGCCGAGCACGCCGAGCTCGCCCATCTTGCGCCACAGCTCCATCGGGAACTGGTCGCTGCGGTCGATCTCGGCCGCGCGCGGGGCGATTTCGGCCTGCGCGAAGTCACGCACCGCGTCGCGCAGCGCGTCGATATCTGCGCCAAGGTGGAAGTCGAGGCCGGGCAAATCCATGGGGGCACTCCGTAGACGAAAGGGGCTGCTGCGATCATAGCCAGCCCCCCTTTGCCGAACTTGACGTCAGGGCTGCTGCGCCGCGCGCAGGCGCTCCTCGATACCGGGGTGCGTCCTCAGCCAGCCTGGAAGCTCGTCGCCACCGCGCCTCTCCCGCTCGGCCTGAAACTTCGTCCACAGCCCCACCATCACCCGGGGGTCGATGCCCACTTGCGCCAGGCAATTGCGGGCATGCGCGTCGGCCTCGCGCTCGGCGTCGCGCGAATGGCGATAGAACTGCACCGTGCCCACCGTCGTGGCCAGCACGGAGGAGAAGTCGGCAAAGACGGTACTCGCCACTGCGAACAGGCCGAGCGCCTTCAACAAGTGACCCATGCCGTGGCGGTGGACGACGTGGCCGATCTCGTGTCCCAGCACGGCCAGGGCCTCTTCCTCCGTGATGACATCCAGCAGGCCATCGAGCATCACAAGCGTCCCGTCGGGGAGCGCCAGGGCGTTGAATCCAGCCTGGTCGCGCAGGCGGCGGACCTCGAAGGTGAACGTACGCCCCTGGCCGCAGGCCTGCGCCATCTCGGCGAAACGGCGGCGCAATTCGGTGTCGTCGGCTGTACGAGCCGAGCGGGCCAGGTAGGTGTCGTCCAGGTACTTGATGGCCCGCTTGCCCACCGTTTCATCGACGGTCAACGGCACCAGCGGCAGCACGGCCCGGGCAGCCAGCCCCACACCCTGGCGGTCGACCCACCCGATGACGGCCACGAGCAGCAGCAGGCAAGTCCCTACCGCTGGCCACGACCGCCACAGGCGTGCCGCGCGCTGCCGCCGGCCTGCCCCGCGCAACAGCGCCTGCACGAAGCCCGCCGTGGACGGCCCATGCTGGTCGAGCCAGAGCGTGCCGCCATCGGGCAGCCCCACGGGATAGGCGCCTTGCTGCCACCTCTCGCCGAGCGCCAGGGCGCACAACGGGTGGCGCAGTTGCATCGGCAGTGGCGGTGGTGCGCCGCCGTCATCGGGTGAGGCGACCGGCACTGTGCCCGCGTCGGGTCCCGTCACGAAGGTGATCACGAGCTCTTGCGCCTCGATCCGAACAGACACCTCGCGGCCGAGGGTCGAGCCGCCGTCGAACAAGCGTCCGCTCAGGACAGTCTGTGCCTCAGTCAGGGAACCGGAGCCTTCGCGTGTGGCGTTTGCGAACATCGTCTTCACCATCCGAGGTCCAGTCCGAACATCTCGGCTGCGGCGTCGCCCGTGGCCCGGCCCGCCGCTGAGGATGCAGCGTCGACCTGAATCTCCGTCAGCGGGACATCCCCCACGACCTCCACGGATTCGATGCGGTAGCGGGCAATCGCCACAGCGGCGAAGGGCCAGTAGAGCCCGGCGGTCAGCAAGGTGAGCAATGTCTGGCCGACGACCAGTTTCCACAACGTCGCGCCGCGCATCTGCCCGGCAAACCCGATCCCGCCAGCCAGGCGCGTATGGCCCCAGACGATCTGCTGCGCGCGCGCGGCGAAGTACGGCCATGCCGAGAGCCAGACCACGAAGACCATCGCGACCCCGGACAACAGGCTGAACCAGGCACTGCTTGAGCCGACACCTTCCGCTCCGCGCCGGAAGTCCTGGCCGCCGACCGCGATCACGGCAATCGCCAGTATCACCACCACTCCTCCTGCGATGGTGAGCACCAGCGCCTTGGCGTACAAGCCATAGAAGGCCGTGCCAGCCGGCTCGAAGCTGAAGGCGCGCGCGCCAAAGCTCGCACGCGCATGCTGCAGCCGCTTGAGCCTGGCATGCGCCCAGGGCAGCAGCAAGGCCAGCAGCAAGCTGGACCACATCACCCAGTTCTCCGGCGCCCCGGCGTGGCCCAGGGCGGTGCCCAGCGTCCACACCACCAGCAGCGGCACGCACACCTGGTAGACCTCGAGCTTGGGCGCCTGGAACCCGAAGCGCAGCCCGCGCCAGCTCGTGTTGGCGAGCTTGAAGCGCTGGGCACCCGCGAAGAGCACGGGGCCGGCCACCAGCAACACTCCGAACACCGCCCAGCCGAACCAGGGCGACAGATCGAAGGACCAGGTCCAGGCCGCCAGCAGCCCGAGCGCGAGCACCCGCCCGGCCAGGATGCGCCAGGGGTCGCCGTGGTAGTCGAAGCGGTCGCCCAGCAGCGAGGTGTGCTGGGCGAACCAGCGCGCCTTGCGCACCTTGGCCCAGGCGGAGTAGGCCCCCAGGGTCAGCAGGGTGAGCAGCAGGTTGACGACCCAGATCCTGAAGTACTCGGCGCCCTGTCCGTCGAAGGAAAGCCGTGCACGGAAGGCCGGGGCGGGCACCGGTGGCTGGGCGGGTGGATCCCCCAGAAGCTCGCGCTTGAGCGGGCCGTCCTCGAGCTGATCAGCCAGGCCGCGCCTGATCTCGTGCGCAACGAGGGAGGCATCCCGGGAGCCGGCGCCTGTGGCGGGAACTCCCGAAGCTTCGTCCGGAATCGACACGCGCCGCCCTGTATCGGTCTGCTCAGTCCATCGGCGGCAGCAGTGTTTCCTGCAACACCGCGCGCCGGGCCCGGAAGTCGGGCACCACCGAGCCGACCACCTCCCAGAACCGCGGGCTGTGGTCCATCACGCGCAGGTGG
>JBIIED010000269.1:0-4725 GCA_044237995.1 Rubrivivax sp.
AGCCGCGAAGGCCCGCGCCCGCATAGACAACGCGGCCATCTGCAGCGGCCAGCACCGGGTCGCCCGCCTTGCCGCCGATCGACAGGCCCTTGGCCTGGCGCGCCTCGTCGAATCCGCCCAGCACCGGACCGGCAGCGGGCCACGCCCACGCCACATCCTCGTCGGACTCGCGCGCCGCGGGGGCTGAGGCCGTCGCGCCGGGAACCGTGGGCGGCTGCGGGGAGGAGGCCGCGGTGCCTGCGGCCGGGGCCGACGCCGCGGCCCGTCCATCCAGCGGCCGCGACTCGACGCGCCCAGAAGGTGACACGGGCCGCGCCACGGCCGCGCCGGGCTCCGTGCCCGGCGGCACGACGCGCAGTTGCTGGCCCACTTCGATCAGGTTGGGGTTGTCCAGGCCGTTCCAGCGAGCCAGGTCGCGCCAGCTCTGCCCATGGTCGAGCGCGATGCGCCCGAGGGTGTCGCCGGGGCGCACGGCGTAGAAGCCCGGGCGCGCGCCGGAATCGGTCGCCTCGGCCGCTGGCGCGGCAGGGGCCGATGGTGCTGCGGGTGCCGCGCTGCCGGCACGCGCGCCGCCTGTCTGGGCAGGCGCTGCAGGCGGGGTGGCCGCGGGCGCCGTGCCGCTGCTGGTGCGCGAAGGTGCCTGAGCGCCGGGCACCGGGCGGTTCTCCACCGGGGCCGGAGCCGTGCGCGAGGCGCAGCCCGCCAGCGCGATCGCTGCGGCGGCTGCGCCCCAGGCCAGGATGCGTTGCGCCAACGTGGATGCGAGGGGGCTCATGCGGTTCCGGATTTTAGGGGGACGAAGTGCACGGCATCGTGCACGCTTCGGCGCAGCCCTGCGGGGGTCCGGTCGATGACGACCAGCACCTGGCCGCCGTCGGCTGGGCTGTGCAGCGGTGCCACGAGGCGGCCCCCGGTGGCGAGCTGTTCGACCCACGCGGCAGGCAGCTCTTCGCCCCCGGCTGCCGAGACGATCGTGTCGTAGGGGGCGTTGGGGGCATGACCCAGGCGGCCATCGCCCCACACCAGGCGCACCCCGGGCACGCCGGCGGCGTCGAGGTTGGCGCGCGCGCGTTCCTGCAGCGGCTTGAGCCGCTCGATGGAGAAGACCGAACGTGCCAACTGCGCCAGCACCGCCGCCTGATAGCCGCAGCCGGTGCCGATCTCCAGCACCCGCCCCAGCGGAGCACGGCCGGGCATCGCCCCAGGACGCTGCGCCAGCAGGGCGAGCATGCGCGCCACCACGGCCGGCTTGCTGATGGTCTGGCCCAGCCCGATGGGCAGGCTCGTGTCCTCGTAGGCCTGCGCCATGAGCGCGCTGTCGACGAAGAGATGGCGCGGCACGGCACCCATCGCCGCGAGCACGGGCTCGCAGCGAACGCCCTCGGCAGCCAGGCGCGCCACCATGCGCGCGCGCACCGCAGCGGAATCGAGCCCGACACCCGCCGGTGCGTGCTGGCGTCGCGCCGCTGCCGCGGCCTCGTGCACCAGGCGCTGCGGACGCAGCAATTCCTCGCGCAGCCGCTGCTCGGCAGCTGGGGCGGGGACGGCGTCGGGCAGGCGAGCCGGAAAGCGCGCCGGTCTGCGAGGGGCGGAGCCGCTCACGGACGCGGGCCGGTGGTCGCGCTCATCGTGCACGGCCCCGCGCCGGGCGGCCCATGGCCGCCGCCGCGCCCGGACGTCCGTTCACGGCAGCGTGCTCCGGAGTGCCCCGGCCCAGGCGCCGCTTTGGGCATGGTCGGTCAGGTCCACCTGCAGCGGCGTGATCGAGACGGCACCGTTGGCCGTGGCGTGGAAGTCGGTGCCCTCCCCGGCCTCGCGCGCGTCGCCGGCAGGCCCGATCCAGTAGATGTCCTCGCCACGCGGATTTGTCTGGCGGATGACGGGCTCGCTCGCATGGCGGCGACCCAGCCGCGTGACCAGGCGCGGCAGGCTCGCCGCATCGGGCCTGTTGGGGATGTTGACGTTGAGCAGCCACGGGCCCGGCCGGCGCGTGGCCAGCACCTGCTCGACGATCGCACGCGCCGTGGCGGCCGCCGCGTCCAGGTGGGCCCAGCCCTTCTCGGCCTGCGAGAACGCAATGGCCGGGATGCCGAACAGGTAGCCCTCCATGGCGGCGGCCACCGTTCCCGAGTAGAGGGTGTCGTCGCCCATGTTCGCGCCGTTGTTGATGCCCGAGAGCACGAGATCGGGCTTGTGGGGCAGCAGGCCGGTGAGGGCCACGTGCACGCAATCCGAGGGCGTGCCGTTGACCACGCGGAACCCGGCCGTGTGCTCGCCTCGGGCCTGGAAGACAGACAAGGGCCGGCTCAGGGTCAGGGCGTTGGAGGTGCCGCTGGCGTTCTGCTCGGGGGCGATGACGTCGATGTGGCCCAGGCCCTGGCAGGCCTGGACGAGTGCGGCGATGCCGGGAGCGAGGTAGCCGTCGTCGTTGGCGATGAGGATGCGCATGCGCGATTGTAGGCACCCGGTGCCGCCCGCCGGAGCGGCAGCCTGCTGCGCCCTCCGTATCATCGCCAGTTGTTCCCACGGAAACCGGAAGGATCCATGAAGGCCTGGTTGTGCGAAACGCTGCAGGGCATCGGTGCGATGCGGATGCAGGAGATCCCCGTCCCGCAGCCCGGTCCGGGCGAGGTGCGCCTGGCGGTGCGCGCGGCGAGCCTGAACTTCCCCGACCTCCTCATCGTCGAGGGCAAGTACCAGTTCAAGCCTGCGCTGCCCTTCGTGCCCGGGGCCGAGTTCTCGGGCGTGGTGGAGGCCGTGGGCGAAGGCGTGACCCACCTGCGCCCGGGCGACCGGGCGGCAGCGATCGGCAGCACGGGAGGCTTTGCCACGCACGCCGTGGTGGAGGCCTCGCGTGCCTGGCCCGTGCCACCGGGCTTCGACCTCGAGGATGCCGCCGCGTTTGCGTTCACCTACGGCACCTCCTACCACGCCCTCATGGACCGCGGGGCGCTGCGCGCCGGCGAGACCGTGCTGGTGCTGGGCGCCGCCGGCGGCGTGGGCAGCGCGGCCGTGCAGATCGCCAAGGCAGCCGGCGCGCGCGTGGTGGCGGCCGTCTCCACCGCCGCCAAGGCACAGGCGTGCCTTGCCATGGGTGCCGACGCGGCGATCGACCTCTCGACCCAGGGTCTGCGCGAGTCCTTCAAGGCCCTCACGGACGGGCGCGGCGCGGACGTGGTCTATGACCCGGTGGGCGGCGACCTCGCCGAGCCGGCCTTTCGCTCCATCGCCTGGCGCGGCCGCTACCTCGTGGTGGGCTTCGCACAGGGTTCGATCCCGGCGCTGCCGCTGAACCTCGCGCTGCTCAAGGGCGCGGCGATGGTGGGCGTGTTCTGGGGTGAGTTCGTGCGGCGCGAGCCCGCGGCCTTCGGTGCCGACATGGCGCGCCTGGCGCAGTGGTACGCCCAAGGCCTCGTCAAGCCGGTGATCGACCAGCGGCTGCCGCTGTCGGAGCTGCCAGCGGCCTACGCCCGCATGGCCAGCCGCCAAGTCATCGGCAAGTTGCTGCTGGTCAATCCCTGAGCCTGTCTATGGCCTCGGGAGCACCGGGCTTCGTTAGGATTCCGTCACTGGGCATGGCACGGGTCATGCGGAGCGTTCCACGATGACGGTCAAGGTGCTGGTACTCGAAGACAACCCGGTCGCACGCGGCTTCCTGTGCCGCGTGGTGCGCGAAAGCTTCCACGACGCGGACCCGGTGTTCGAGGCCAGCGACCTCGCAGGTGCGCGCCGGCTCGTGGCGGCCACCCGCGGGCCCGGGGGCACGCCGGGCCCGGAAGCCTTCCGCCTGGTGATGGTCGATCTGGAGCTGCCCGACGGCAACGGGCTGGAGCTGCTGCGCGAGCTCGAGTCCTACCCGGCCACGAAGATCGTCACCACCCTGTACTCGGACGACGACCACCTCTTCCCGGCCCTGCAGGCCGGCGCCGACGGCTACCTGCTCAAGGAGGACCGCTTCGAGATACTCGTGCAGGAGCTGCAACGCATCGTGCGAGGCCAGCCGCCCCTGTCGCCGGCCATCGCGCGGCGGCTGCTCGCCCACTTCCGCGAGACCGGCCGGCTGGGCAGCGCGCCCGTGTCGCTGGCCACCGAGGCGGCCGCCGAGGATCCCTGGTCGGACTGCGAACGGCTCACGCCGCGCGAGACCGAGGTGCTCACCTATCTCAGCAAGGGCTTCACGATCAAGGAGATTGCGGGGCTCATGGGCATCAAGTGGTTCACCGTCAACGACCACATCAAGGCGGTGTACCGCAAGCTCAACGTCTCCAGCCGTGCCGAGGCAGCCGTGCTGGCGACCAAGCACGGCCTGGTCTGAAGACGCACTGCCGACTGGGAGCACTCGCGTGGACACCCTGAGCTCCCACGTGCGCGCGGTCACCAGCGGCTCCGACCGCGCCCTGCGTGCCCCCGACGAGGCCCGCGTGGCCGAAGCCTTCGAGCGGGGGCGATTCACCGAGCGCACCCGGCTCGCCCAGGACCTGCACGACGACATCGGGGCGCGGCTGCTCACGCTGATCGTGCGTGCGCGCGATCCGATGCTGGCCGACGCCCTGCGGGAGACGCTGCGCGACCTCAAGTCGCTCACGCGCGGCATGAGCCGCGCGCGCATGCGCCTGTCGGAGGCGGCGGCGGACTGGCACGCCGATGCGGATGCGCGACTGGCCGAGGCCGACATCGGCCTGCAGTGGCAACTCGACACCGGCGCCGACCCTGCGCTGGACCCCG
>JBIIED010000270.1:0-4706 GCA_044237995.1 Rubrivivax sp.
AGTGGGCGAGGTCCCACACAGTCAGGGCGCCGGCGGCGTACGCGGCCTGCGTGAGGCCTGCCATGTCGTGAATCCTGCCGTTCTTGTAGTTCACGTGGGTGAGCGTGAGCAGCGCCACATCTGCACCACGCGCCAGCCGCGCGGGCAGGCTCTCGGCCGGCACGAGCTCGAGCGTGCAGCCGTGCTGCGCCGCCAGCGACTCGGCGATGTAGAGGTCGGTCGGGAAGTTGCCGGGCTCCGAGACGATCACGCGCCGCGCCGGGTCGTCGGCACGCGCGATCGAGAGTGCCGCGCTCAGCACCTTGAAGAGGTTGACCGAGGTCGAATCCGCCACCACCAGTTCGCCCGGCCCTGCTCCCACCAGACGCGCGATCTTGTCGCCCGTGCGCTGCGCCAGCGTCATCCAGCCCGCCTCGTTCCAGCTGCGTATGAGCCCCTGGCCCCACTCCTGCTGCACCACCTGGGCCACGCGCGCAGGCGTGGCCACCGGCAGCACGCCCAGCGAGTTGCCGTCCAGGTAGATCAGGCCCTCGGGTATCGCGAACTGTGTGCGCAGTGGGGCCAGCGGATCAGCGGCGTCGAGGGCCCGGCAGGCCTCGCGGGTCGAGGGTGGGGTCGGCATGGTCGTCATTCGAGGTCCCTGAGCACGGCGCGCACGGGCGAGGCGTCGGCCTGCGCGAGCTTGAGCGGCAGCGCGATGAGTTCGTAGTCGCCTTCGGGCACGTCATCGAGCACGAGGTTCTCCAGCACCCGCAGGCCGCGCGCACGGATCACGTGGTGGCTGGGAAGCTCCTTGCTCTGCGCCGGGTCGATGCTCGCCGTGTCGATGCCCACGAGCACCACGCCGCGGTCGGCCAGGGCCTGCACGGCCTCGGGGTCGAAGCCGGCGAGGTCGGGGTCCCAGCGGTCTCCCGGGTGGGTGCGGTAGGTGCGCACGAGCACCCGTGGCGGCAGCGGCCGGCCCGGCGTGTCCACCGCATGCGCCAGGTGGCTCCAGCGCACGAGCGCGCCGCAGTCCAGTGCATGCACGACGCGGCAGGGCCCGAGGTAGGGATGCAGGTCGAGCGCTCCCACCGGCACGCCCGCGGGGTCGTAGTGCAGCGGCGCATCGGCGTGCGCACCCACGTGCGGGCTGAGCGTGAGGGCGCTGACGTTGACCGGGCAGTTGCCGCCCAGCGTGGCGCTCCACGCCTGCTGGTAGGGGGTATCCCCAGGAAAGACGGGTGACCCCGGGTGGACGCTAGGCGAGATATCCCGGATCCGTCGCATGATGGCGCACCAGTGTAGTGCCAGGTGCGGGTCGAGGTGCCAGCCCAGGCTCAAGCTCGAAGGACATTCGCGTGATCGACACCTTTGCCCGGGACCGCCTGCCCGCGCCGCAGGACCTGCCCGAGTTCGTCTTCGATCTGCCCGAGCTGCAGGGGCTGCCGCCGCGGCTGAACTGCGCCACCGAGCTGCTGGATCGGCGCGTGCAGGCGGGCGAGGGCGCCCGACGCTGTCTGGTGGGGGCCGATGGCACCACCTGGACCTACGCCGATCTGCTCGCGCAGGCCAACCGTATCGCGCACGTGCTGGTGCAGGAAATGGGCCTCGTGCCGGGCAACCGCGTGCTGCTTCGCGGGGCCAACAGCCCGATGCTGGCGGCTTGTTTCCTCGCGGTCTTCAAGGTCGGCGGCATCGCCGTGGGCACGATGCCGCTGCTGCGCGCCAAGGAGCTCGGCGTGATCCTGGACAAGGCGCAGGTGAGCCACGCGCTGTGCGACGCGCGCCTGGCCGGTGAGCTCGACGCCGCACGCGCCGGCTGCCCCAGGCTCGCGCACCTGCTGCACTTCAACGGCGGCCCGGGCAGCACGCTCGAGGCGGCCGCGGCCGCCAAGCCCGCGCGCTTCGAGAACGTCGACAGCGCCGCCGACGACATCTGCCTGATGGCCTTCACCTCGGGCACCACCGGCCAGCCCAAGGCGGCGATGCACTTCCACCGTGACGTGATCGCCAGCGCCCTGTGCTGGCCCCCTCACGTGCTGCGCGCCACGCGCGACGATGTCTTCATCGGCAGCCCGCCTCTGGCCTTCACCTTTGGCCTGGGCGGCCTGCTCGTGTTTCCGATGGCGATTGGCGCATGCACCGTGCTGCTGGAGAAGGCCTCGCCTGATGTGCTCCCGGCGGCCATCGCGCAGCACCGCGCCAGCGTCCTCTTCACGGCACCCACCTCCTACCGTGCGATGGCCGCGCAGGTAGCTACGCAGGTGGCCGCGCACGACCTCTCCAGCCTGCGCAAGTGCGTGAGCGCGGGCGAGGCGCTGCCGGCGGCCACGCGGGCCCTGTGGAAGCAGGCCACCGGCATCGAGATCATCGACGGCATCGGCTCCACCGAGATGTTCCACATCTTCATCTCGGCTGACGAGGCGCACGCCAAGCCCGGGGCCACCGGGCTGGTGGTGCCCGGCTACCGCGCGAAGGTGGTGGACGACGAGTTCCGCGAGGTGCCAAGAGGGCAGGTCGGCCGCCTGGCCGTCCAGGGCCCCACGGGCTGCAAGTACCTCGACGACGCGCGCCAGGCCAGCTACGTGCAGCGCGGCTGGAACCTCACGGGCGACGCCTACCTCGTCGACGAGGACGGCCAGTTCGTCTACCAGGCGCGCACCGACGACATGATCATCTCCGGGGGCTACAACATCGCCGGCCCCGAGGTTGAGGGTGCGCTGCTGCTGCACCCGGCGGTGGCCGAGTGCGGGGTGGTGGGCGTGGCCGACGAGGAGCGCGGCCAGATCGTCAAGGCCTACGTCGTGCCCAAGCCCGGGCACGAGCCGGGCGAGGCGCTCGCGCGCACGCTGCAGGATTTCGTCAAGCAGACCATCGCCCCCTACAAGTACCCGCGCGCGGTGGAGTTCCTGAGCGCCTTGCCGCGCACCGAGACGGGCAAGCTGCAGCGCTTTCGGCTGCGCACAGGCGAGGGGCTGCTGCGCCCCGTTGCCGGAGGATCGACATGAACACGAAGGTGCTGCAGCCGGCTGGCTGGGCCATTCCCAAGGGCTATGCCAACGGCGTGGCGGTGCAGGGCCTGCAGGTCTACGTGGCCGGCCAGATCGGCTGGAACGCGGCCTCGCAGTTCGAGTCCGACGACCTGGTGGCGCAGGTGCGCCAGGCGCTGCAGAACGTGCGCGCCGTGCTCGCCGAGGCCGGCGCCGAGCCGGCGCACATCGTGCGCATGACCTGGTACCTCACCGACAAGCGCGAGTACCTGTCACGCGTGCGCGAGATCGGCGCGGCCTTCCGCGAGGTGATCGGCCACTACGCCATCGCGATGACCGCGGTGCAGGTGGTGGCGCTGATCGAGGACCGGGCGAAGGTGGAGATCGAGGTCACGGCGGTGGTGCCGCCGGCCTGAGGGCGGCGCCACTCAACTGACCGGGTACCCGGGCGGCGAGGCCGCCCGGCTTCCTGTCACCCGTCGATCAGCGCCGGGTCCCAGGCGTGCACCACCTGGCGCTGCTCGCCCAGCCCCTGGATGCCCAGGCGCATCACGTCGCCCGGCTTGAGGTAGACGGAAGTCGGCTTCACGCCCATGCCCACACCAGGCGGCGTGCCGGTGGTGATCAGGTCGCCCGGGTAGAGCGTCATGAAGCGGCTGACGTAGGACACGAGGTGCGCCACGCCGAAGATCATCGTGCGCGTGCTGCCGTTCTGGTAGCGGTGCCCGTTGACCTCGAGCCACATCGCCAGCGCCTGCGGGTCGCCCGCCTCGTCGGCGGTGACGAGCCAGGGGCCCACCGGGCCGAAGGTGTCGCAGCCCTTGCCCTTGTCCCAGGTACCGCTGCGCTCGAGCTGGTACTCGCGCTCCGACACGTCGTTGACCACGCAGTAGCCCGCCACGTGCGCGAGCGCATCGGCCTCGCTCACGTAGCGCGCGGTCGAGCCGATGACCACGCCGAGCTCGACCTCCCAGTCGGTCTTCACCGAACCCTGCGGCAGCACCACCGCATGGTTGCACCCCACCGCTGCGCTCGTGGGCTTCATGAAGACGATCGGCTCCTTCGGGATCGGCGCGTTCGATTCGGCTGCGTGGTCGGCGTAGTTCAGGCCGATGCAGATGAACTTGCCCATGCCGCTCCAGGGCACGGCCAGTTCGCCCTGGGGCACCACCGGCAGCGTGGACACATCCACGCTGCGCAGCGCCGCCAGGCCCGCGGGGGACAGCGTGGCGGGGGTGATGTCGGGCATCAGCGCGGAGAGGTCGCGCACCTGGCCGTTGGCGTCGAGCAGGGCGGGGCGTTCCTGGCCCTTCGGGCCGTGACGGAGGAGTTTCATCGTTGGGGGTCCACTGAAGAGAGGGGTGAGGGAAGGGGAGGTGGCCGCTGCGGCACGTCACCGCGCGGCCCTGCCGGGGCCGGGCCTACAGCGCCCAGCCGCCGTCGACCATGGCCGTGGTGCCGGTGGTGAAGCGCGACTCGTCGCTGGCCAGGTAGACCGCGAGCATCGCGACCTCCTCGGCCGTGCCCAGGCGCCCCATCGGCTGGCGCGCCACGAACATCTTCTCCACCTGCTCCACCGTCTGGCCGGTGGACTCGGCCAGGGCGGCGATACGCTGGCGCAGCGAGGGCGATTCGATCGTGCCCGGGCAGATCGCGTTGCAGCGCACGCCACGCGTGATGTAGTCCATGGCCACCGCCTTGGACAGGCCGATCACCGCCGCCTTGGTCGCGGCG
>JBIIED010000039.1:0-16394 GCA_044237995.1 Rubrivivax sp.
GACGAGGGCTGGGGCCCGCGTCCGGTGCCGGTGGTGCAGGGGCACCCGGAACTCGCCTCGCACATCGCGCAAAGCGTGATCCAGGAGGACTTCGACCTCACGATCGTCAACCGCATGGACATGGACCACGGCTTGACGGTGCCGCTTTCCCTGATGTGCGGCGCGCGCGACCCCGCCACCGAGCCCTGGCCCTTTCGCGTCATCCCCTTCGCGGTGAACGTGGTGCAGTACCCCGTGCCCTCGGGCCGGCGCTGCTTCGCGCTCGGCCAGGCCATCCGCCGCGCGGTGGAGAGCTTCGACGAGGACCTGAACGTGCAGATCTGGGGCACCGGCGGCATGAGCCATCAGCTCCAGGGGCCGCGCGCAGGGCTCATCAACTCGCCCTGGGACACCGCCTTCCTGGATCGGCTCATCGACGACCCTGCGGGCCTGGCCCAGGTGCCGCACATCGATTACGTGCGCGAGGCCGGAAGCGAGGGGATCGAGCTCGTGATGTGGCTGATCGCGCGTGGCGCGATGGCCGACGTGGCCGGCGGCGCCAGGCCGCGCGTGGCGCACCGCTTCTACCATGTGCCTGCCTCGAACACCGCGGTGGGCCACCTGATCCTCGAAGACTGACCCTCCACGAAAGCTCCCCGCATGACCATCAACGTAGCCCTTGCCGGTGCCGGCGCCTTTGGCATCAAGCACCTGGACGGCATCCGCAACATTGCCGACGTGAAGGTCGTCTCGCTCATCGGGCGCGAGTACGGCAAGACGAAGGAGGTGGCCGACAAGTACGGCATCGCCCACGTCACGACCGATCTCGCCGATGCCCTGGCCATCCGCGAGGTGGACGCCGTCATCCTGTGCACCCCCACGCAGATGCACGCCGAGCAGTCGCTGGCCTGCCTGCGCGCGGGCAAGCACGTGCAGGTGGAGATCCCGCTGTGCGACGTGCTGGCCGAAGGCAGACAGGTGGTCGAGCTGCAACGGCAGACGGGCCTGGTGGCGATGTGCGGCCATACGCGGCGCTTCAACCCGAGCCACCAGTGGGTGCGCCAGCGCATCGCCGCCGGCCAGTTCCACATCCAGCAGATGGACGTGCAGACCTACTTCTTCCGGCGCACGAACATGAACGCCCTGGGCCAGCCGCGCAGCTGGACCGACCACCTGCTGTGGCACCACGCCGCGCACACGGTGGACCTCTTCGCCTACCAGGCGCAAAGCCCCATCGTGCAGGCCCATGCACTGCAAGGGCCGATCCACCCCACGCTCGGCATCGCGATGGACATGAGCATCCAACTCAAGGCGGCGAGCGGCGCGATCTGCACGCTCAGCCTGTCCTTCAACAACGACGGGCCGCTGGGCACCTTCTTTCGCTACATCGGCGACACCGGCACCTACCTTGCCCGCTACGACGATCTCTTCAACGGCAAGGAGGAGAAGATCGACGTCTCGCAGGTGGCGGTGTCGATGAACGGCATCGAGCTGCAGGACCGCGAGTTCTTTGCCGCCATCCGCGAGGGCCGCGAGCCCAATGCGAGCGTGGCGCAGGTGCTGCCGTGCTACGAGGTGCTGCACGCGCTGGAGCAGCAGCTGGCATGAACACCCGCCGCATCGGACCCTTCGAGGTCGCGCCCATCGGCCTGGGCTGCATGAACCTCAGCCACGCCTACGGCGCACCGCCCTCGGCCAAGGAAGCGGCCAGCCTGCTGCACGAGGCGCTGGACCTGGGCGTCACGCTCTTCGATACGGCTGCGCTCTACGGCTTCGGGGCCAACGAGAGCCTGGTGGGGCCGATCCTCGCGCCGCACCGCTCGCGCATCGTGCTGGCGAGCAAGGGCGGGCTCGGCGGCGTGACCTTTCCCGACGGCAAGGTACGCCGCATGATCGACGGCCGCCCGGAGTCGCTGCGCCGAAACTGCGAAGACAGCCTCAGGCGCCTGGGCACCGACGTCATCGACCTGTACTACCTGCACCGCTGGGACAAGGCGGTGCCCATCGAGGACTCGGTGGGCGAGCTCTCGCGCCTGGTGGAGGCCGGCAAGGTGCGCACGCTCGGGCTGAGCGAGGTCTCCGCGGCAACCCTGCGCCGGGCGCACGCCGTGCACCCGATCGCCGCGGTGCAGACCGAGTACTCGCTATGGACGCGCAACCCGGAGATCGCCGTGCTGCAGGCCTGCCGCGAACTTGGCGTGGCCTTCGTCGCCTTCAGCCCCGTGGCGCGCGGCTTCTTCTCCGATCCGCCGCTGGACACGGGTGTGCTGGACGCCGGCGACCTGCGCCGCACGAACCCGCGTTTCGTCGGCGACACCTGGTCGCGCAACCTCGAGCGCCTGGCGCCGTTCCAGGCCCTGGCGCGCCAGGCGGGCTGCACGCCGGCGGCCTTCGCACTCGCGTGGCTGCTCGCACGCGGGACGGACGTGATCCCGATTCCCGGCACCACGCGCATCGCGCATCTGCGCGAGAACGTCGCCGCCGCGGGGCTGCACATCGCGCCCGAGCTCCTGGCCGCTGCCGAGACGCTCTTTCCCGCCGCTGACGTGTGCGGTCCGCGCTACCCGGCCACCTCGCAGGCCGAGGTGGATACCGAGCAATACGTTCTCTCGAACTGACGCCGCCCCGACGGCGGCCACCGACCCCATGGACCTTCAGCTTCGCAACCGCACCGCCCTCGTCACCGGGGCCAGCGTAGGCATCGGCTACGGTATCGCCCGGGCGCTGGCCGCTGAAGGCGTGCGCGTGGCCGTCACGGCACGCCGCGTGGACAAGTTGCGCGATCTGGCCTCCGAGATCGTGGCCACTGGCGGCCTCGAGCCCGTGCTCATCGAGCAGGACATGTACGCCGAGGACGCCGCCGCCCGGGTCGCGCAGGCCGCGCGCGCCGGCCTCGGCCACGTGGACATCCTCGTCAACAACGCTGGCGGCTCGCGCAGCTTCAAGGAGCTGCACGTGAGCGAGGCCCAGTGGCAGGAGGCGCTGACGCTGAACTTCCACCGCCCGCGCCAGCTTGCCGACGCCCTCGTGGACACCATGATCGAGCGCCGCTGGGGCCGCATCGTCAACATCACCGGCAAGAGCGAGCCCGAGCACGTGAATGGCGCCTTCTGTGCCAAGGCCGGGCTGCACAGCTGGGCCAAGGGCCTGTCGCGCATGGTCGGGCCGCACGGCATCACCGTGAACTGCATCCCGCCCGGGCGCATCCACTCCGAGCAGATCTACCGCAACTACACGCCCGAGTACCGGCAGTGGCAGTGCGACAACGAGATCCCGGTGGGCCGATACGGCGAGCCCGAGGACATCGCGCACCTCGTGTGCTTCCTCGCAAGCCCGCTGGCGGCGTACATCACCGGTGCGGTGATTCCGGTGGACGGCGGGCTGCGGCGATATCAGTTCTGAGCCCTTGCCGGCACACGCCGGTAGGATTCAGGCCGGACAACACAACGAGCCCCGTCCTTGGGAGACATCCGATGACCCTACAACGCCGCCACGTGCTGGCCGCCCCCGCCCTGCTGCTGCCCGCGCTCGCGCGGGCGCAATCGAACTGGCCGCGCCAGTCGATCCGCTTCGTCGTGCCCTTCGCCCCGGGCGGCACCTCCGAGATCGTGGCCCGCACGGTCGCGCAGGAGCTCAGCAAGCAGCTCGGCCAGACCGTCTTCGTCGACAACAAGGGTGGCGGCGCCGGCATCCCGGCGATGACCGAGGTGTCCAAGGCCGCCCCGGACGGCCACACGATCATCATGGGCCACGTGGGTTCGCTCGCCGTGAACCCCTACATCTTCAACAACCAGCCCTACGACGTGAACCGCGATTTCCTGCCGGTCACGTTGCTGGCCAAGGTGCCCAACCTGTTCGCCATCCACCCCGATGTGCCGGCGAAGAACTTCCAGGAGTTCGTCGCCTACGCCAAGAAGAATCCGGGCAAGCTCGACTACGGCTCGGCCGGCAACGCCAGCGCCGGGCACCTGGCGATGGAGTACCTGAAGATGGTCACGGGGATGTTCATCACGCACATCCCCTACCGCGGCACCGGCCCGCAGCTCACGGACCTGCTGGCTGGCCGCACGCAGGCCACCTCAGCGGGCCTGCCCGCGCTGCTGCCGCACATCAAGTCCGGCAAGCTGCGCGCGATCGCGGTGGGCACCGCGCAGCGCATCGCGGCGCTGCCCGATGTGCCCACCGTGGCCGAGATGGGCTTCAAGGACTTCGAGACCTCGCAGTGGTACGGCATCCTCGTGCCGGCCGGTACGCCGCGCGATGTCGTCAAGCGGCTGCAGGAGGAGTCGCTCAAGGCCCTGCGCAGCAGCTCCGTCACGAGCCGCTTCGTCAACGACGGTGCCACGGGCGGCGGTGGGCCTCCGGAGGAGTTCGCGGCCTTCATCGCCCAGCAGCAGAAGACCTGGAGCGACATCGTCAAGCGCGCGGGCATCAAGCCCGACTGATCGGCGCACGCGACCGGCCCGATGCCTGCGGAGTCGAATCCAGGGCCTGGTGTGCCCGACGTGCTCGTCATTGGCGGCGGCAACGCCGCACTGTGCGCGGCGCTTGCCGCGCGCGAGGCCGGTGCCTCGGTGTGCCTGCTCGAAGCTGCTCCGCCCGAATGGCGCGGCGGCAATTCGATGCACACGCGCAACATCCGCTGCATGCACGACGCACCCCAGGACGTGCTCACGCAAGCCTACCCGGAGCAGGAGTTCTGGGAAGACCTGCTCAAGGTCACGGGCGGCCGCACCGACGAGCAGCTGGCGCGCTTCGTGATCCGCGAGTCCGCTACGGTGCGCACGTGGATGCGACGCCACGGCGTGCGCTTCCAGCCCTCGCTGTCGGGCACGCTGCACCTGAGCCGCACCAACGCCTTCTTTCTCGGCGGCGGCAAGGCGCTGGTCAACGCGTACTACCGCAGCGCGCAGGCGCTCGACGTGGACATCCGCTATGCGGCCGAAGTGGTGAGGCTCGAGCTCGACGGCAGCCGCTTCGTGGCGGCGCACCTGGCCGATGGCGCGCGGTTGCGGGCACGTGCCTGCGTCGTGGCCAGCGGGGGCTTCGAGTCCAACCTCGGGTGGCTGCGCGAGGCCTGGGGCAGGAACGAGCGCGGCGAGTGGCCAGCCGAGTCTTTCCTGATCCGTGGCACGCGCTACAACCAGGGCGTGCTGCTCAAGGAGCTCGAGCGGCTCGGCGCCGACTCGATCGGTGACCCGACCCAGGCGCACATGGTGGCCATCGACGCGCGCGCCCCCCTCTACGACGGCGGGATCTGCACGCGCGTGGACTGCGTGTCGCTGGGCATCGTCGTCAACCGCGCGGGAGAGCGCTTCTACGACGAGGGCGAGGACTTCTGGCCCAAGCGCTACGCCATCTGGGGCCGCCTCGTGGCACGCCAGCCCGGCCAGGTCGGGCACGCCATCATCGACGCCAAGGCGCTCGGGCGCTTCATGCCACCCGTGTTTCCCGGTGCACGCGCCGACACGCTCGAAGACCTCGCGCAGCAGCTCGGCGTGCCGGCTGACACCCTCGTGCGCACGGTGCAGGATTTCAACGCCGCCTGCCGTGTCGGCCGCTTCGACCACGCCGTGCTCGACGATTGCCACACCCAGGGCCTGCAGCCCCCCAAGACGCACTGGGCGCGCCCCATCGACACGCCTCCCTTCCACGGCTACACCCTCAAGCCGGGCGTGACTTTCACCTACCTGGGCGTGAAGGTGGATGCGGCGGCGGCCGTGCACTTCGCCGGGGTGCCCAGCGCGAACCTGTACGCAGCGGGCGAGGTCATGGCGGGCAATGTGCTCGGGCAAGGCTACACGGCAGGGGTGGGCATGACGATCGGCACGGTGTTCGGGCGCCGGGCCGGGCAGTCGGCGGCGGCGGCTGCGCTCGGTGCGCGGGCCGCGGCTGGCCGGGATGTCTCCGAAAGGGAGGCCGCGCGTGAAGCAGCTTGAGGCCCTCGTGGCCGAGGCCGAGGTCGGGCGGCAGATGCAGATCTGCAACGCCTGCCGCTACTGCGAGGGCTTTTGTGCCGTGTTTCCGGCGATGACGCGCCGGCTCGAGTTTCCGGCGGTGGATGCCCACTACCTGGCCAACCTGTGCCACAACTGCGGTGCCTGCCTGCACGCCTGCCCCTACGCACCGCCGCACGAGTTCGCGGTGAACGTGCCGCAGGCCATGGCGCGCGTGCGGCGCGAGACCTACACGCGCCACGCATGGCCTGCGCCCCTGGGAGTGCTGGTGCAGCGCAACGGGCTGGCCGTGGCGCTCGTGCTCACGGCGTGCCTGGCAGGTTTCCTGGCGCTCGGCGCGGCCAGCACCGGAGGCCTGTGGCGTGTCGTGCCGGCGGGCAACTTCTACACGATCTTCCCCCATGGGCTGATGGTGGCGCTCTTCGCGCCGGTCTTCCTCTTTGCGCTGCTGGCCCTGGGAGTGGGGGTGCTGCGCTTCTGGCGCAGCGCGCCGCCCGGGCCGCTCGGTGCGCCGGCTGCGGCCGAGGCTCTGCACGATGCGCTTGGCCTGCGCTACCTCGACGGCGGGCACGGCGAGGGCTGCAACGAGGCCGATGACCGCTTCACACGGGTGCGCCGGGTGTTTCACCACCTCACCTTCTACGGCTTCATGCTGTGCCTGGCGGCCACGAGCGTGGCCACCGTGTACCACTACGCCTGGGGTTGGGTCGCGCCCTACGGCTTCTCGAGCCTGCCCAAGCTGCTGGGCATGACAGGCGGCGCGGGCCTCGTCGTGGGCACGGCCGGGCTTGCGTGGCTGCGCCTGCGGCGCCACCCCCAGCACGTGGACGCCGCCTCCACGCCGATGGACATGGCCTTCGTGACACTGCTCTTCCTTACCGGCGCCACGGGCCTGGCGCTGGCCCTGCTGCGCAGCACGGCCGCGATGCCGCTGCTGCTGTGCCTGCACCTGGGCAGCGTCATGGCCTTCTTCGCCACGATGCCCTACGGCAAGTTCGCGCACGGGGTGTACCGGGCGGCGGCGCTGCTGAAGTGGGCGGTGGAAAAGCGCCTGCCCAATCCGGTGCATCTCGGCAGCGATTGAAGGTCGGCCAGCGCTGCTGGCTCTGTGCGGTCGACGACGGGGCGGTCCGGGTACCCTGAGGTCTCACGGATTTCCCTACAGCCTCAGCCTGCCGGCGTAGCCCGTCATTTCCAGGTAACCCAGGCCCGCTCGGCGGCCCTGCGTGTCGAGGAGCTCGCTCAGCCCCTCCCAGTAGACCGTGCCGGTGGAGCGGCGCGCGTCCACCTCCTGGGCATCGAGCAGGCTGCGCACGGCGAAGGTTCCCGCGGGGGTGCGCACCGTCCACGCGACGGGGTAGGTGGCCTGGGTCGCGGCGCTCGTCCACGTGCGCCCAGGCTCGAAGGTGATCTCCTGCGGGGCGAAGTCGCGCGCCGCCTCGCCTGGGGTGCGCACGCTGCCACCCGCCCACAGCACCGAGCCGTCGGCGCGGCGCAGGCGAAAGGCCGTGAGCGCACGGCCGTCGTCGAGGTTGATGCCGATCCAGTCCCAGCCCACGGCCTCGGGGTGCAGGATCTCGTCGCTCCACTCGTGGTCGAGCCAGGCGCGGCCGCTGCCGGTGCGGCGCGTCCCGTCCCAGGCCAGACGGCCACGCACCTCGAGCTGCGGCTCCGAGTAGTAGTGGCTAGCCTGCGTCGGCCCCGGGCCCTTGCGGGAGTAGCCACGGTCGCCCTGCAGCAGCACGGGCTGCGTGGGTGCGAGCTGCAGCTCGAGCTCCAGGCCGGAGGCGCGCACGCGAGCCTGCCGAGCGTCCAGCCGCCACGGGCCCAGGCGCACGTCGCGCTGCGCGAGCGAGGCCTGGTTGACGGATTCCGGATCGGTGTGCCACTGCCCGTTCCAGCGCGCCAGGTGCTCGGCGTGGTGGTGCCGGCCGCGCGCGAGGTCTGTCACCGCCGCGTGGGCGAAGAGCAGCTGGCGCGGCGCCAGGCGGCCAGGCAAGCTCTCGGCAAGCGCGGTGCGCACGCGAAAGAAGGTGAGCTGAAAGCCGATCAAGGCTGGGTCCTCGGGGGCCTGCAGCCACCCGGTGAGGTACCACCACTCGATGCGCGTGCCCGGGTGTGCGCCATGGTCGCGCGGGAAGACGAGCGCGCGGCCTCGGCGTACGGGATCGTCGGGCCAGGGGTCGGTGGCAGCGGCGCTTGCCCGGGCGTGCGCTGCCGTGCCCACTGCGGGCAGCAGCAACCGAGACAGGCCCAAGGCCGGGAATGCAGCCAGGGCCCTACGCCGGATCGGGCTCATCGTGTGCCTCCGGCCATCTCACGACACCCTCTTGCTTACGAGACGGTGTGTTCTCACCAGTCCTCCTTCACCGACAGCACCGCCTGCCGAGACGCCGCCTGCCGCGCTGCGAAGGCTGCAGTGAGCACGCCGGCCGCCCCCACCGCCAGTGCGAGCGCGGCCAGCCGCGCCCAGGGCACCACGAGCTCCATCGTCCAGTTGAAGCTCTGCGGGTTGACCACGTGAACGAGCACCACGGCCACCGCCAGGCCCAGCAGCACCCCCATCAGCACGCCCGCGGCCATCCACGCCGCGACCTCGGCGACCACGAGCGTGATGACCTCTGTGCGGCGCAGGCCCAGGTGCGCGAGCAGCCCGAACTCCTTGCGCCGCGCCAGCACCTGCGCCGACAGGCTCGCGGCCACGCCCACCAGGCCGATGCCGATGGCCACGATCTGCAGGTAGCGCGTGACGGCGAAGCTGCGGTCGAAGATCGACATCGACAGCTGGCGCAGCTCGCGCGAGGAGGCGAACTCGAGCATCGAGGGGTCGGGCGCGGCCGCGCGCAGGCCACGCTGCACCTCCTGCAGATCGGCTCCGGGGGCCAGCCACAGTGCGAGGTCGTTGAGCCGCGCGTCGCCCGTGAGCTGCACGTAGTCGGCGCGGTCGACGACGACGGTGCCGAATTGGCGCGCGTAGTCGCGAAACACTGCGCGCACCTGGAGCTTGAGCTCGCGTCCCTCCCAGGGCAGCGTGATCGGCTCGCCCGGCCGGGCGCCGTACAGCCGCACCATGGCCTCGCTGACGAAGGCGCCGGGCAGGGCGGGGTCGGCAGCCACGGGTGCGGCCAGCAACGGCAGCGCGGCAGCCGGATCGATCAGCGGGCGGGCCACGAGCGCCACGGCGGGCCTGCCCGGTGCCAGCTGCAGGGCTCGGCTGCGTGAGGCCTCGATGCGCTGCACTCCTGGCAGGGCGGCCACGCGCGCGGCAAAGGCTTCGTCGAGCCAGGCCTGCTCGGCCAGCGCGCTCGTGGCGGCGGTGCGCGCGTAGAGGTCGGCAGGCAGCACCGAGTCGAGCCAGCGCGAGACTCCTTCGCGAAAGCTCGTGACCATCACCGTCAGCGCCACGGCCAGCGCCAGGCTCGCGACCACACCTGCCACGGCTGCGGTGGCCGTATGGCGGTGCATCCGTGCGCGTTCCCGTGCGAGCAGCGCGATCGCACCCCGTGGGCGCGGCCAGGCCGCAAGGAGCATGTGCACCACGGCCGGTACGAGCGCGATGCCACCGCACAGCAGCGCGGCAACCGACAGGTAGGCCGGAATCGGCAGCCCCTTGACGGGAGGCGCCAGGGCCAGAAGCACACCCAGCCCGATGAGCGCCAGGGCCAGCCACGGGCGGGGCGCATGCGCCGGGCCCGCACCGAGCCCCTTGAGGGCCACGGCCGGGGCCAGGGCCTGGGCGCCCCTGGCCGGCACCCAGCCGCCGGCCAAGGCAGACACCGTGCCCAGCGAAGCAAAGCCCAGCAGGGCTCCCACGTCTACCTGCAGGGCCGGCGCAATGCCCGGGAAGTAGCCGCCGCCCAGGTCGCCCGCGAGCCAGCGCAGGGCCGCTGCGGCCAGGCCTGTGCCGCCCAGCAGGCCCAGCGCCGAGCCAGCCGCCCCGAGCAGTGCGCACTCCAGCAGCACGAGCGCGCGCCGCTCGCCGGCCGTCAGCCCGAGCACGCCCAGCAGTGCAAAGGCCGGGGTGCGCTGCACGACCGACAGCGCCACCACCGAATACACGAGCAAGGCGCCGACGAAGAGCGCCACGAGCGCCAGCACCGTGAGGTTCACGCGGTAGGCGCGCGAGAGGTTGGACACGCGCTGCTCGGCCTCGTCGGCCCGGGCCCATTGCGTGCCCGGCTCCAGGTGCGGGGCCAGTTGCCGCTGAACCTCCTCGGAAGACACGCCAGGAGACAGGCGCAGGTCGATGCGCGTCAACCGGCCCGCACCGCCGAAGGCGGCCTGTGCGGCAGCGACGTCCATCACGACGAGCGGCGGGCCGCCTGCGGCCACCGAGCCGGCCACGCGCCAGCGCGGCCAGCGCGGGCCCGCCTGCAGTGCGAGCGTGCCGTCGGCGTCCAGCGTCACGCGTTCGCGTGCAGCGGCGTTGAGGAACACGGCTTGCGGGTCCAGGGCGACGAGGCCGAGCGGGCCCCCCGCAGCGGCTGTGGCGGCTGTGGCGGCGGTGTCGCCTGCGGATGCGGCGCTCGCGCCCCCGGATGCCGGTCTGGCCTGGCTGGCCGCGGGCCCATCGGCTCGCGCCATCACCTGCGGCGCCAGCGCGGCCACCACCAGCACGTCCAGGCCCAGCACCTTCACCGGCACGCGTCGGCCCTCGCCGGCGGCCGCGTAGGTCTCGGTCTCGAAGACCGGGCTCGCCCGCTCCACGCCCGGCAGCGCGGCCACGCGGTCCAGCAGCGTCTCGGAAAAGCCTTCGCGCGGGCCGCGCAGCACCGCGTCGGGCTCGCCATTGGCCGCCCGCACGGCGGCGGAGAACTCGGTCAGCGCCGAAGCGTTGATCACGTGCACCGACCACGCCAGCGCCACGCCGAGCGCCACGGCCAGCGCCGCCACCCCATGGCGCCAGGGGTGGTGACGCCACTCGTCCCGCACGAAGGGCAACAGCAGCGCAATCACGCGCCACGAGGCGGCACGGGCCCACACACCAGCGAAGGGGTCGAAGCGGGTGCGGGTCGCCGCCGCCGCGCGAGCGGCCGGTGCGTTCGGGGCAGGGCTCACGCCGCCTCGGCGATGCCGGTCGCGGTGAGCCGCAGCACGCGATCGGCCCGCCGCGCTGCCGCCTGAGAGTGCGTGACCAGCAGGCACGCGCTGCCGGTGCGGCGCGTCTGGCCGCGCAGCACGTCGAGCACGCGTTCGGCCGTGTCGGGGTCGAGGTTGCCGGTGGGCTCGTCGGCCAGCAGCAGCCCCGGGCCGTGCACGAGCGCGCGGGCGATGGCCACGCGCTGCAGCTGCCCGCCCGAAAGCTGCGCCGGCAGGCGTGCACCCAGGTCCTGCAGACCGACGGCCGCGAGCGAATCGGCCACGCGTGCCTCGTCGAGCCGACCCAGCAGCCGCAGCGGCAGTCCGACGTTGTCGGACACGCTCAGGTGCGGCAGCACGTGGAAGGCCTGGAAGACAAACCCGAGGCCGCGCCGGCGCAGCCGCGCGCAGCCGTCGTCGTCGAGCGAGGTCACTTCCTCGTCGGCCACCCACACCTGGCCGCTGTCGGGCCGATCCAGGCCCGCGATGCAGTTGAGCAGCGTCGACTTGCCCACGCCCGATTCGCCCAGCAGGGCCACGAACTCGCCCGGCTCCAGGGCAAGCGACACATCGTGAAACACGGGTTGCCCGCCGTAGGCCTTGGTGAGCGATTGCACGCGCAGCATGCGGCCCATGATGCCGCAAGGCGGCTCGACCGGCGGGACCCAGGGGATGGGGCGCAGGCGGCGCGGGTCCGTCGGGGGCATCGGCAGCATTCTTGGGCCACCCTCTTGGGCCACCCTCTTGGGCCGCCCTCAAGAGTCGAGGGCGCTTCGCACCAGGGCTTGCAGGGCCTGCAAGGGGTCGCCCTCGTCACAGGCCACGACTTGGCGGTCGGGCATGCCGCGCAGCCAGGTCAGCTGCCGCTTGGCGAGCTGCCGTGTGGCTGCCACCCCGGCTTCCCGCAGCCCGGCGAGTTCGCCCCGATCCAGCGCCTCCCAGGCCTGGCGGTAGCCGACGCAGCGCATCGATGGCAGCCCCGCGTGCAGGTTCCCGCGCGCACGCAGCGCGCGCACCTCCTCGACGAAGCCGGCGGCGAGCATCTCATCGAAGCGAGAGGCGATCCGGGCGTGCAGCCAGGCGCGCGAGGCGGGCTCCAGCGCGATGAGTGGCCACTCGTGGCCGATGCGCGCAGAACCCGTGGCGCCGTCCGCCGCTTCAGCAGCAGCGCGGGCGGCCCCGCCTTGGTGAAAGCTCGAGAGCGGCCTGCCGCTTCCCAGATACACCTCCAGCGCGCGCTGGATGCGCTGCGCATCGCGCGGGGCCAGCCGCGCCGCGGTCACGGGATCGACCCGCGCGAGTTCGGCGTGCAGCGCCGGCCAGCCTTCGGCCGCTGCGCGCGCGTCCAGCGCGGCGCGCAGCGCCGGGTCCGAAGGGGGGATGTCGTCCAGCCCTTCGCGCAGCGCCTTGACGTAGAGCATCGTGCCGCCCACGAGCAGGGGCAGGGCGCCGCGCGCGCGGATCGCGGTGCAGGCAGTGTGCGCGTCGGCCACGAAGCGTGCGGCCGAGTAGGCTTCGGTAGGCTCGATCAGGTCGATCAGGTGGTGAGCCACCTCGGCACGCTCCTGCTCGCCGGGCTTGGCTGTTCCGATGTCCAGGCCGCGGTAGACCAGCGCGGAGTCGACGCTCACGATCTCGATGCGCAGGTCCGGGGCCAGCGCGCGCGCCAGGGCGAGCGCGAGGCTGCTCTTGCCGCAGGCCGTCGGCCCGGCGAGAACGATTCCCTTCATGCAGCTGGGTCGTCGCGCCGCGGCTCGCCATGCCACTGCACGAGGGTCACGCCGACCAGCGCCGTCAGCCCGCAGGCTGTGGCCATCGTCAGCAGGAAGGGCGCGAGGGTGCCGTCCAGCGCCACGCCGAGCCAGGCCCCGATGCCGAAGGCCACGAGCGACATGATGAAGCCCGAGAGTGCCGAGGCCGTGCCGGCATGCTGCGGGAAGGGGCCCGCCACCGCGGCCTGGGCGCAGGGCTGGTGCACGCCGTGGCCGAAGGCGAAGACGGCCTGCGGCAGCGCCACTGCGATCGGATGCGCCCAGCCCGCGAAGGCCGACACGGCCAGCGCGACACCGGCCGCTCCCGTCACGAGGGCACCCCGGCGCACTGCTCCGGCCAGGCCGTGGCGCAACAGCAGCCGGCGGCACCAGAAGGTGCCGGCGATGTAGGACAGCGACGAGCCGGCCAGCACCAGTCCGTAGCCCGAGCGCGACAGGCCCAGCGCATCGATGAAGATGAAGGCGCTGCCCGCCAGGTAGGTGTACAGGCCCGCGTAGGTGCAGGTCACGAGCAGTGCCCAGGCGATGAAGACCGGATGGCGCAGCATCCGCGCCCAGGTGGCCAGCAGCGGGCCGGGCTGCAGCGCGCGCGGGTTCGGGGTCGCCAGCGTCTCGGGCACCCGTGCCAGCAGCAGCGCGAGCGTGGCCACCGCCACGACCCCCGTGGCAGCCAGGGCCGCACGCCAGCCCAGGGCCGCTGCCACCAGCCCGCCGACCACGGGGCTCGCCAGCGCAAGCAGGCCCAGCCCGGTAAGCGCCTGCGACATCACGCGCGCGCCGTCGGCCGGGCGGTACAGGTCGCGCACCATGGCGCGTGCACACACGACCGCAGCCGCCAGGCCCACGCCCTGCAACGCGCGGCACGCGATGAGCGTGCGCATGCTGTCGCTGGCGGCGCTGGCCGCTGCGGCAGCCGCGTAGAGCACGAGGCCCCCCGCCAGCACGCTGCGCCGGCCGAGCCTGTCGGCCAGCGGGCCGATCAGGAGCTGGCTGCAGCCGAAGGCGAGGATGAGTGCCGACAGCGTCAGCTGCGCCAGGCCGAGCGGGCTCTCGAGCTCGCGCGCCAGGCCCGGCAGGGCCGGCAGGTACAGGTCGGTGGTGACAGGCTGCAGCCCCAGCAGCAGCGCCAGGGCCGTCACGAGCGTGGCGGGCTCGCGCGCGGCAAAGGCGCGCGCGCGCTCAGAAGCGCTCGTCATCGCGCAGGTAGCGCCACAGGCCTGGCGGCAGCTTGCCGAGCACGACGCTGCCGATGCGCACGCGCTTGAGCGCCAGCACCCTCAGGCCCACGAGCTCGCACATGCGCCTGATCTGGCGCTTGCGCCCCTCGCGCAGCACGATGCGCAGCTGGTCCTCGTTGGCCCAGCTCACCTTGGCCGGACGCAGCTCGCGGCCATCGAGCACCAGCCCGTGCCGCAGCCGCGCCAGCCCCTGTTCGCCCAGCGGCTGGCTGCCCACGGGCTGCACCCGCACCAGGTACTCCTTCTCGACGTCGCTGTCCTCCCCGATGAGGTGCCGAGCGACGCGGCCGTCTTGGGTGAGCACGAGCAGGCCCGTGGAATCGATGTCCAGCCGCCCGGCCGGCGCGAGCCCGCGCGCATGCATCGGCTGCCAGGGCAGTCCGCGGTCCTCGGTCCAGCGGTTCTCCGGCTTGACGAGGACCGACGCAGGCAGGTAGCCGTCTTCGGCCTGCCCGCTCACATAGCCCAGCGGCTTGTGCAGCAGCACCGTGACGCGCCTGGCCTGCTGGCGCCGCGCCGCGTGGTCGACCTCGATGCGCTCGTGTCCGTGCACGCGCTGTCCGAGCACGGCAGGGCGCCCGTCCACGCGCACGAGGCCCGCCTCGATCCACTCGTCGGCCTCGCGCCGCGAGGCCAGTCCGCGCTCGGCCAGCACGCGCGACAGGCGGATGCCTGCGTCGGGTGGGGCGGATGCGCCGGATGCACCTTGTGCGCCCGATACGCCTGGCGCGCGCGCACGCGGATCGGCCGGCGCGCGCGCCGGCGCATTGCGCGGCGTACGCCGCTGGGGGCCTGCAGGTCTCACACGGGGGATTGGACCACGCCTTGCGTGGGCGCAACGGCCGCCCCCCAGCCCCTGGCACCCTGAGCGGGACGTCGCGGCAAGGGCCGTCGACGCTGGCCTGCAAGGAGATCGCATGAACCATATCCGTCACGTTTTCGTCGCCGCCAGCCTCGTGCTGGCCTCCCAGACCGTACTGGCCCAGGCCGCAGCGCCTGCGCCGGCCTCCGCGCCCACGCGCGCGGAAGTGCGCAAGGAGACGAGGGAGGCGATGAAGGCCGGCAAGATCGAGCATGGCGAGGCCGACCACGACGCGGGTCGTTCGGCCCCCCGGCCGCCCAAGGCGGCGCTGTCGCGCGAGCAGGTCCGCAAGGACACGCGCGATGCGGCGAAGGCCGGGAAGATCGAGCACGGTGAGGCCGATCACGACGCGGGGCGTCCGTCTGCCAAGACCGTGAAGTCGACGACGGCACGCGATCAGGTTCGCAAGGAGGGTGCCGCGGCCGCCAAGGCCGGCCAGACCGAGTCGGGCGAGGCGTCCGTCAAGCAGAAGACCGAGGAGGGTGTGCCGTCGAAGAAGTAGGCGCCCCGGAGGGTGCCCGCGCCGGTCGGTGACGGGGCGCGGCGCCCTCAGCGCCCGCGCAGGAACAGCGCGTCGAGTTCGCGGTGCGTGAGCTGGCGCCAGGTGGGCCGGCCGTGGTTGCAGGTGTCGGCGCGATCGGTGGCCTCCATCTCGCGCAGCAGGGCGTTCATCTCCTCCAGCGTGAGGCGGCGATTGGCCCGCACCGCGCCGTGGCAGGCCATGGTGGCCAGCATCTCGTCACGTGCACGCTGCACGACGCGGCTCGCCCCGACCTGCTGGAGTTCAGCCAGCACCGAGCGCACGAGCTCCACCAGGTCGGCCTGCGCGAGCGCCGCAGGCCGGCTGCGCACCGCCAGCGTGGCCGGGCCAAGCACGTCGACTTCCAGGCCCAGCGCAAGCAGCGCCTCGCGCTCGGCCTGCGCTGCAGCGATTTCGGTGGCCGTCGCGGCAAAGGCCTGCGGCACCAGGAGCGGCTGCGCAGGCAGTGCGCCATCGGGCCGGGTCGTGCGCTTGAGGCGCTCGTAGACGATGCGCTCGTGCGCGGCGTGCATGTCCACCACCACCAGCCCCCGGGCGTTTTCCGCGAGCACGTAGGCCCCGCCGAGCTGGGCCAGCGCCCGTCCCAGCGGCCAGGCGTGTGCGTCCTCTGCGGCCGGATCGCCCGACGTGCCTGGTGTTCCCGCTGCCAGGTCCGGCCAGCCCGGACCCTGCGCCGGGGCATCGGCAGCCATGCCTTCGTTCGCGCCAGGCGCAGGCTCGCGCGCGGCCAGCCAGGCCTGCAGCGCCGTGCTGCGTCCCTGGGCGGCTTCGGGCCAGGCTGTGCGCTCGGCCAGGGGCAGGGCGTCCTGCCAGGCGCGCGGTTGCGGGGCTGCGTGCGCGGCCGCAGCAGAGGGCTCCACGGGCTCGGGCACGGCCACCGCCGCGCGCGTAGGCGCAAGCGCACCCTGCACCGCTCGCAGCACAGCCTGGTGCACCGCGCGCCCGTCGCGAAAGCGCACCTCGATC